>JAHBWF010000209.1 GCA_019637105.1 Labilithrix sp. | reverse complement strand
CCTGCGACGGCGAGGAGGCGCTCGCCAAGATCGCGAAGCAGCCGCCGGACGTCGTCATCATGGACCTGTCCATGCCCAAGCTCGACGGGTGGGAAGCGACGCGGCTCATCAAGTCGAACCCGCGCACCACGCACGTGCTCGTCGTCGTCGTCACCGGCAACACGACGCCCGCGAACCTCGAAGCCGCGCGCGCCGCCGGCGCCGACGAGGTCTGCGCGAAGCCCTGCCTCCCGCGCGATCTGCTCGACTGCGTGCGCCGCCGCCTCGACACGAGACCGCCTCGCTCGCGCTAACATCGACCCCGAGGTCGAGACCATGTGCACCCTGTTCATCGCCGCGCGGGCGGTCCCCGGCGCGTCGCTCGTCGTCGCGGCCAACCGCGACGAGCAGCGCGACCGCGCCTCGTCCCCGCCGCTCCGCTGGGACGGCTTCATCGCCCCGCGCGACGACGTCGCGGGCGGGACGTGGCTCGGGCTGAACGACCACGGCGTGTTCGTCGCGATCACGAACCGCTACCTCGGGACGCGCGACGCCGCGCGCGTCTCGCGCGGCGCGCTCGTCACCGAGGCGCTGCGCTCCCGCTCGGCGCGCGCGATCCACGACGCGACGAGCCGCCTCGACCCCGCGCGCCACAACGGCTTCCACCTCGTCTACGCCGACGACCGCGACGTGCTCGCGACCGTCTCCGACGGCCGCGAGCTGGCGCAGCTCACGCTGGGCGAAGGGATCTCGATCGTGACCGAGCGGTCCTTCGGCGCGGGAGGAGGCGACCGCGATCACGAGCGCGTCCGCAAGATCCTCGCCGGGTGGCGGCGGCTGACCGCCGGCGGCGGCCCGTTCGAGCCGGCCCGCGCGACGGCGCTGCTCGCCGAGCACGACGCCGTCGATCCACTCGGCGCCACGTGCATCCACCTCGACGAGCTCCGCTACGGGACGCGGAGCTCGATGGTCCTCACCCTCGCCGACGCGCGCGACCGCGCCGGCGCGCCGCCGCTCTCTCGCGCGCGGATGCTCTGGGCCGAGGGCCCTCCCTGCACGACGCCGTTCACCGCGCTCGACCTCGAGACCTTGGCGCGTGCGGAGCCCGGAGAAACCAGATAGATTTTCGTCGTGCTGCCCCGCAGACCCTGCGCCGTCGTGCTCCTCCTCTCGTCGTGCCTCGCCTCCGCGGCGTGCGCCTCCGAGCCGAAGAACCCCGGGAAGTATCCGCCCCGCCAGCCGGGCTGCGAGATCCAGACCTTCCCCGAAGAGCCGAGCTACCAGACCGACAACATCGGCCCGGTCCAGGCGAGCTGCGACGAGTCGATCCCCGACGCCGAGTGCCTGCGCGAGCTCAAGGACCAGGCGTGCAAGCTCGGCGCGGACACCGTCTGGGGCCTGGGCGACGGCCCGACGACGCAGACCGGCAAGAAGAGATACTCCGGACGCGCCGCCCACCAGAAGTGACCTGGACCGCGACGCATGCGCAAGTTCGACGAGACGGCCGACGTCCACTCCAAGCGCCCCGACGTCCGGGAGCCTTGGCTGGTCATCAGCTCGGCCGCCGGCGTCCGCGCGATCCCGCTCCCGCGCGCGAACCGCGTGACGATCGGGCGGATGCACACGTGCGACATCGTCATCGACGACGAGTCCGTCTCGCGCCAGCACGCCGCGGTCATCGTCGGGCCGCAGGGCCTCACGATCGAAGACCTCGGGAGCCGCAACAAGACGCGCGTCGGCGGGCGCGCGCTCGGCCGCGGCGAGACGGCGGCGCTCCCCGTCGGCGCCGTCGTCGAGGTCGGCTACGCCACGATGTTCGTCCAGGTCGGTCGCCCGCCGAGCGCGCGCGCGTCGAGCCCGAGCGCGGACCCTCCGTCGATCCCGAGCACCGCGATCGTCCACGATCCGACGATGCAGCGGCTCTACGCGCTGCTCGACGTCATCGCGCCCAGCCCGCTCAACGTCGTCATCCTGGGCGAGACCGGCACCGGCAAGGAGGTCTTCGCCGAGGCGATGCACCGCGGCTCCACGCGCGCGGCGCGGCCGTTCCTCAAGGTCAACTGCGCCGCGCTCAGCGGCTCGCTCCTCGAGAGCGAGCTGTTCGGCCACGAGAAGGGCGCGTTCACCGGCGCGCTCGGCGCGAAGCCGGGCCTCTTCGAGGCCGCCGACGGCGGCACCGTGTTCCTCGACGAGGTCGGCGAGCTCCCGATCGAGACGCAGGCGAAGCTCCTCCGCGTGATCGAGTACGGCGAGGTGATCCGCCTCGGGAGCGTGCAGCCGCGGCGGGTGGACGTGCGCTACGTGGCGGCGACCAACCGCGACCTCGACCACGCGATCGCCGCCAACCGCTTCCGCTCGGACCTCTTCTTCCGGCTCAACGGCTTCTCCGTCACGCTCCCGCCGCTCAGGAAGCGCCGGAAGGACATCGTCCCGCTCGCGCGGCACTTCCTCGACCGCGCGGCGTGCGGCCGTCCCTACACGGTCACCGGCGAGTCGCAGGCCGCGCTCGAGCGCTACGCGTGGCCGGGCAACGTGCGCGAGCTGAAGAACGTCCTCGAGCGGGCGCTCGTGCTCGCCGGCGCCGCCGGGAGGATCGAGCCGATGCACCTCCAGCTCCCCGAGGCGTCCTCGGTGGACAGCGGGCGTGACGCCGCGAACGGCCCGGCCGACACGGTGCCGCCGATGCCCTACGCGGCGGGGCCGCTCCACGGGACGTGGACGCCCGGAGCCGCGATGACGCCGCCGATGGCCGCGATGACGCCGCCGATGGGCGTGACGGCGGCGGGCGCCGGGGCGCCGGGGCCGCCGTTCGCGCCGCCCGGATCCGGCAACGACCTCAAGGCGCAGCGCGAGTCCTGGGAGAAGCAGCAGATCCTCCAGGCGCTCGAGAAGACGAGCGGCAACCAGAAGGAGGCGGCCAAGGTCCTCGGCGTCTCGCGCCGGACGCTCATCAACAAGATCGAGGCCTACGGGATCGCGCGGCCGCGCAAACGTTGACGCGGGCGGCGCGCGCCCCTCCGAGACGGCGCGTCAGGGGAGCGCCGGCGAAGCACCGCCGCGGCTCCGCGGCCCCCGACGCGCCCTCCGCGGCGTCACTCGAGGCACTTGATCAGCGCGTCCGAGCTCTCGGCCTTCATCGCGCACTCGTGCTCGTTCGCCTGCACGGCGGTCGTGCAGTTCTTGAACTCGTCCGCGTTCTTCGCCTCCTGGCGCTCGCGCAGGCGCTCGGCGGCGATCGCCTCCGGCCCCGCGTCGGCGTAGCGCTCCTTCACGACCAGCTCGGCGAAGTGATCGAGCAGCTGCTCGCACTGCGGCTGGGAGATCTTCTTCTTGCACCCGCCGAGCGCGCAGGCGAACGCCAGGACGAGCGGCGCGACCAGGATCGCGCGCGCGACGGCTCCCCCCGGGGGTCGCGTCATCGAAGACACTTGTCGATCTGCTCGGCGGTCTCTGCGCCCTTGACGCAGGTCAGCATCCCGTCCGTGACGCGCTTGCCAACGCACTTGTCGATGTCGTCCTTGAGGGACTCGCGGAGCTCTTCCTTGCGCTTCTGGACGAGCGGCGGGTCGGTCACACCGTCGGCCCGGAGCTTCACCTCGACGTTCTTGTCGACGACCGCCTCGCAGTCCGCGCGCGTCGCCTTGCGGCCGCAACCGGCGGCGAGCAGCAGAAGGAGGCAGGCTCCGAACGACCAGCGCATGCGGGCCCAACGCGTAGCACGGCCGCCCGTCCTCCCCCAAGGTCTTCCGACCTGACGCTCCTGAAAGCCGCGCCGGCGCGGCGCCGGCTCCCCCGGGCGGCGCGCCCGACCTCGGCGAAAAGCGGAAAAGCGACGGAAAACGCAGCGGCTTTTGGCCGCGAAAAAGCGTGCGTGCTACACTTTTCGAGTGTCCAGCAAGCCGTCTGAGCGGGCGACGACTCCGAGAGAGAGCTCGGCAGATCCCGAGGACTACTTGCGCAAAGCCATGGCCGCGCGGAGCGCGCGTTCCCGCGCGATGTACGCGCGGCGAGGCCTCGCGGCGCGCGCCACGCTCGATCGCACGACCCACGCGATGCTGCTGCGGCAGCTCTACCTCTCGCTCTTCGAGGGCCGGCGCTTCCGGCAGGCCCACACGGTCGCGCTCCAGGCGCTCGAGCTCGACGTCCTCTCGGACGTGCTGAACCAGGACGCGGCGCGCGCGGCGCTGGCGGGCGGCGACCTCGAGAGCGCGCTGGCTCACCTCCGCGCCGCAGCGCGACGGGGCCCCGCGTCCCGCCGGCCCTTCCACTTGTGGACGCTCGGCAGCGCGCTGTTCCTGGCGCAGCGCTACGCGGAGGCCTCCGCGGCGCTCTCGCGCGCCGCGCGCTGGGGGACCAAGGACAAGCCGCTCTACCGCGCCCACCTCGCGCTCGCGCAGATGG
Organism: Labilithrix sp.; assembly: GCA_019637105.1. Taxonomy (GTDB): domain Bacteria; phylum Myxococcota_A; class Polyangia; order Polyangiales; family Polyangiaceae; genus Labilithrix. The sequence continues at coordinate 8,333 of JAHBWF010000209.1, read as the reverse complement.
CCGCGGGCGAAGAGGTCGACGATCTCCAGGACACGATCACCCAGCTCGCCGAGGCGCCGTGCGGCCAGGGCTACGGCCGCTTCGTCCTCGGGCACCTCGCGTACGCCGCCGGCGAATGGGTCGCGGCGAAGCGGTACCTCGAGGCGTTCCTCAAGCGAACGACGGCGTCGCGCCCGGCCCTCGGCATCGCGCTCGAGGGCGAGGTGAGGATGACGCGCGCGACCCTCGCGAAGATGAGCGCGAACTGATCGGGAATGGAACGGCGCGGTCGCCGGTCCGTCGCTCGACCTCGATCGGCGCGCGGGGCTCGCCGGCGCCCGCGCCGCGGGCCCCACGCCACGCCGGCCCGCGAACGCGCGCCGCGAGGAGCCATGGACCACCCCGAGGTTTCATCCCCCAACGTCGCTGGAGATGCACCTCAGTCTGGGCCGCGCGCGATCCACCCGGCGTGACCGCGCCGCGCGCGATCGAACAAGCTCCGCCGCAAAAGCGCCCTCGAACCGGTGGTGCGACCAGGTAGGAGAGAAGCCCGCGCGCTCGCGTTCGAGCTTGTCGCAAGAGCGGTCCCAGCCTTGCTAAGATTCGTCATGACTCCGCCGTCTCGTCGTCGCCGATGAGCCGGGCTCAATCCGAGGAGGATCCGTGAATCGTCGCCTGACGCAGTCCCTCGTGCTCATGACGCTCCTCTTCGTCCCGGCCATGGCCTGGGCCGCAAACTGCGCCGACGGCGGAGGAGGCTCGGACACCGGACGCTTCCAGCAAATCCTCGACGAGCACGGCGCGGTGGTCGCCGTGCTCATGTCGTTCGGCTTCGGCGTCATCGCCAGCCTCACGCCGTGCGTCTACCCGATGGTGCCGATCACCGTCTCGATCTTCGGCGCGACCGAGGCGAAGTCGCGGCTCCGCGGCGCCGCGCTCTCGGGCGCGTTCGTCCTCGGCATCGCCGCGCTCTTCACGCCGATGGGCGTCGTCTCCGCGCTGAGCGGGAAGCTGATGGGCTCGGCGCTGTCGAACCAGTGGGTGAGCCTCGGCCTCGCGGCGCTCTTCCTCGCGCTCGCCGCGTCGATGTTCGGCGCCTTCGAGCTCGCGCTGCCCTCCGGCCTCACGAACAAACTTTCGACCGTCGGCGGCGTCGGCTTCAAGGGCGCGTTCATCATGGGCCTCGTGATGGGCCTCGTCGCGGCGCCGTGCACCGGCCCCTTCCTCACCGGCATGGTGACCGTCATCGCGACCACGAAGAACGTCGCGCTCGGCTCCGCCGCGCTGTTCTCGTTCGCGATGGGCCTCGGCGTCATCTTCTTCGTCGCCGGCGCCTTCGCGGTGAACCTGCCGAAGGGCGGCGCGTGGATGATGGGCATCAAGTGGGTCAGCGGCGTCGGCCTCGCCTACATGGCGTTCTCCTACCTGCGCGACAAGTTCGAGCCCGTCCGCAACCTCGTCGATCACCCGAGCTACACGTTCGGCGCGATCGCGGGCGGCGTCCTCCTCGTCGGCCTCGTGCTCGGCGTGATTCACATGGTCGCCGAGCGGCGCAAGTCTCCGATCGCGCACCTGTCGAAGCCGATGAAGCTCGCGTCGATCCTCCCGGCCGTCGCCGGCGCCGCGATGCTCTTCTCGTGGGTCGGGCTCAACCACAGCGTCGATCCGAACGCGCCCGAGATCGTCTGGATGACGAACGAGGACGCGGCGCTCGCCAAGGCGAACGCGGAGGGCAAGCCGGTCCTCATCGACTTCGGCGCCGAGTGGTGCGCCGCCTGCAAGAAGCTCGAGCACCAGACCTTCCCCGACCCGAACGTCCGCAGCGAGGCGCAGCGCTTCGTCGCCCTCCGCGTCGACGCGACGGACGACGAGGACGAGGCCGTCGTGAAGCTGAAAGACAAGTACAAGGTCGTCGGTCTCCCGACGGTCATCATGCTCGACAAGAGCGGCAAGGAGGTCGTCCGCTTCAACGACTTCGTCAAGCCGGACCAGTTCTACACCGCGATGAAGTGCAACGTCGGCTCGAGCTCGACGAACGAAGCGGTCGGCATGCGCTGAAGCGTCGGGGCCGGCGAGCCTCGGGAGGCCCGGCGTCGCGCGCGACGTCGGGCTTCTTCGTCTCGGGCGCGACGACGTCGCCGGCGGAGGACCCCGGGAGCCGGCTCGGGCGGGAGGTCATCCGACGCGACGGCTCTCCGCCTCCCACGCGGGCTCGGCGCCGACGGCGAGACGGTAGCCCGACTCGGTGCGCGGAGGCGGCGGCGGCGCGGTCAGCGGCTCCGACCGCAGCGTGTCGGGCCCGTGGGCCCACCGGCGGACGACGTCGACGAGGTCGTCCACGGTGCGGAGCCCTTCGAGGTCGGCGACGGGGAACTCGACGTCGCCGAGCTCCTCGAGCCGGAGCACGACGAGGACGAGGTCGAGCGGATCGAGCCCCAGGTCCTCGTCGAGGCGGTGGGAAGGGTCGACCTCGTCGGGATCGATCCCGAGGTGAAGGGCGAGGGCAAAGCACACGATCTCGAGCTCATCGGTTCTCATCGTTCCTCCTGGTCGTCCGTCGCGCCGGTCCTGCGCGGTCTCGACCGTGAAGTGGCGCGCTCCCCCCACGCGGATCACCGCGCGATCGAGATCGGTCGCAGAACCGTCCAGGGTCCTGGACACCGCCTTGACCAGGGAGCCTACGGGGCGTTGCAGGTGTCGGTGCCGTCGGGACAAAGGAGCTTGTCGGCGATCCGGACGACGCGCGTCGAGCTCGCCCGCGCGCCCGTCGAGTCGGCGATCTCCACCGTCACCGCGAGGCGCTTGCCGAGGAAGCGCTTGTAGGCGTTCCGGAGATCGGCGGCGCCCGCGTCGACCTGGTAGCGGAGCCCCCACACCTTGCAGTACGAGCCCTCGTCGCGATCGAACGTGAAGACGAACGAGATCGGCGGGACCGGCTCGGGATCGCCCTCGAGGCTCGAGGTGATCGTCGTCGTGGAGCCCGACTGGCGCAGGTTCCGCAGCCGCGCCGCGATCCAGATGTGGTGGCCGCCCTGCGGGCCCTTCTCGAGCGCGAGGATCTGCCCGTCGGCGAGGCTCGCGTAGTCGGTCTGGCCCGTGCCGAGGATCACCTCGGGCTCGCCGCGCTTCGCGGGGCGGCAGATGTCCGGAGGCGCCGCCGCCCACCCTGGCTCGTAGTCCTCGAGCGCGTCGTCGGCGACCTCGCTCGACCGACACGCGCCGGCGACGCAGGTGAGCGGCGCGTCGCACACCGTCCCGGGCTGCGCCGGCGCCGACGGGACGACCACGCAGCGGCTCTCGAGGTGGACACGCAGGAGCTTCCTGTCCGCCCCGCGCGCGGGCAGGCGCGCCGCGGCGAGGCGCGAGACGATCGGCGCGCCGCCGCTCGCCGGCAGCGCCTCCGCGCTCACCTCGACGCGCGCCCCCGGCTCCCCCGTGACCTCGATCTCCTCGGGCAGCGCCGACGGCTGCCCGGGCGCCGCGGCGATCGTCTCGTCGCGCACGACCGCGCCGTCCCTCGTCACGAGCACGTGGACCGAGCCGACGAGCGAACCGAAGTCGTCGGACTGCACGCCGACGATCAGCGGCGCGCCGGCGTCCGGCGGATCCTCGGACGGACACGCCGCCAGGGACAGCGACGACGCCGCGAGGAAGACGGAGGCTCGGAGACGCATCGGCTCCCTGTCGTTAGCAAGCCCCGTGCGTCGCCTCAAATCGAGCGATCCTCGCCGGTTGGCCGTCCGGAGCCGTGCGCCAGAGGCACCTCTCCGCGACCGCGCTGTCGCGGTCCCCTCGAACGAGGCGCGTCAGCGGCGCTCGCGGAACGCGACGACGTGGCGGACCGGGCCGCGCGGGGCGAGCAGCTTGACGTCGTCGCCTTCGCGCCAGGCGATCCCCGTGGAGGGACCGCCGTCGAGGTTCAGCGCGGACTCGCACCCCGCGTCGGCGAGGTGCTGCGCGAGCGCGAAGAGCGACGGCCCCGGGCTCTCTCCGTCGTCGCTGCCGCGCACGACGACGACGTCGATGACGCGCCCCTCGTCGCGCGTGCACAGCGCGGTGCGCTCGGCCCGCTTGCCGTCGTCGCCCTTGACGTTCGCGACGCCGGAGACCACGAGGCGCGGACGGCACTGGACGGCGAACCGCGCGCCCTCCGGCAGGACGAAGCCCTCGGCCGCGAACAGCTCGGCGCGCGCGCCGTCCGACGCGAGCACGCCGCCCGACAGGCCTTTGCCGAGCCGCGAGAGCACGGCGCCGTCGGAGACCGCGAGGCCGACCGGCCTCCCGTCCGGATCGAAGAAGCCGGCGTTCACCACCAGATCGGACTCGGTCCGCTCGAGCACGGCGTCGAGCGCGGTCGTCATGCCCGCGTCCTCGATGCGCAGCTCGTGACGCGCGAGCTCGCGCGTCCACACGCGCACGGTGTAGCGGCGCGCGTCCTCGACGATCGCCGCCACGGCGGCCGCGTCGTCGTCGCGCGGCGTCGGGCGGGCGTCTTCCGGGAGGGCCGCGCCCCCGGCGGGGGTGAGCGACGGGACGCCGGTCGCGCGCCGCTGGCCACGCCGCGCGGTCAGCGCGAGGGCGAACGCGGCCGCGACGAGGACGCCGAAGAGCCCGAAGAGCGCAAGCTTGCGTTTCGCCTTCACTCCCGACCGGGCTCCGCGCGCTGCATCCGTCGCGCAGGGTAGATCCGATCGCGGCGCGCCGCGGACGAAACGGGCTCAGCCGTCCTCGGTCTCGACGATCTCGGCGATCGCGTCGCGGAGCGCCGCCCCGCTGAACGGCTTCGAGAGGCAGCGCGTGTGGGTCGTCTGCGGGAGGACCGTGGCGATGCGCGCGTCGCCGGTCATGAAGATCACCGCCGGCTTGCGCGCGAGCCGCTCGATCCGACGGAAGAGGTCCACGCCGTCCGGGACGCCGGGCATGTTCACGTCGAGGAGGACGACGTCGAACGACGCGAGGTCGTCGCCGAGGTCCGTGACGACCTGCTCGGCGCTCATCTTCTCGACGATGTCGAAGTCACGCCGGAGCATCGTCCGGATCGCGTTGTGAATGAGCGGTTCGTCGTCGACGACGAGAAGCTTCAGCCGTCCCATTCTCGATTGGTATCACGGCCCGGTGCGCCCGAAAGTGAAGCGCGCGCGGCGAACGTGAAAATGGCGCGAGGCCGGCGCCGCCGGGAGCGGGCCGGCCTCGACCGACGGCGGGCGTCGGCGCCGTCAGCGGCTCACTTCGCCGCCGGCGCGGGCTCGCACTCGCCCTTGCTCGACACCGACGCGCCCGCGGCCGCCGCCATGCAGGCGTTGCCGTAGGTCTTGCCGTCGCACGCGCAGACCGGATCGTAGAGCTGGATGCACGCCTCCGGCTTGTAGGAGCACGTGCCGGCCGCGTCGGCCGCGCCGCAGATGTCCTCGGGCGCCCAGGCGCAGTACTGCCCCGCGTTGCACTGGTAGGTCGTCCAGAACCCGCACGCCTTGCCCTCGCGGCGCGTCACGCGGAGATAGAACTCCGAAGCGCTCACGAACGGACCGCAGTCGCTGCCGGGCAGGCACTTGGGCAGCGCGACGGCGCCGGCGACGAGGATCCCCTCCTTCGTGCCGAGCGCGTTCTGCGCTGTGTTCAGCGCGCCCGGGTCCGCCGGGATCGCCGTGTTCTCGAGGTGGACGGCGACGACGTTGTGACTCTCGTTCGCGCCGGCGTTGAGCTTGTAGGCCGTCGTCGACGGGCACGGCGCGGTGATGCAGCGGATGCCGTTGTCGGCGGCGCGGTAGAACGTGCCGTCGGCCGGGGAGCCGGTCGCGCCGAGCCACGCCTCGTTCGCCTTGAGCACGCCGAGGATCTTGCTCCCGTGCTTCGTCTTGTACGTGCGCGCCTTGACGAGCGCCTTGCCGGCCTCGAGCGCGTCGCGAAAATCGGCCTCTTCGCGGACCGACAGGCCGACGCCCTTGAGCTCGATCGACGCGACGTAACACTCGGCCTGACGGGTCCCGTCGGCGCAGGCGGTCTTCGCCTCGTTCACGCGCTTCACGAAGAAGCCGCCGCAGAACGGGGCGGCGCACTTGCGGAGGTCGCGCCGCGCCTGGAAGTAGCCGTAGTTGGAGGGCGCGCCGGAGAGGGCGTCTTCGGTGGAGTCGAGCTCGACCTCGACGTCGTCGAGCGTCGCGTCGTCGTCGTCCGTCGGCGTGACGCAGCCGGCGGCGAAGATCGAGGAGACGAGGGCAAGGGGAAGGAGCGCGCTGGCCAGCTTCATGGTGGCGGCCCTGTAGCACCATGTAGGACCTTGGCAACGAAATCCGGCCGGCGCGGGACGATTCGTCCTCGGCGTGCGGCGCGCGGCCCGCGGGTGCGGCGCGCAGGCCGGATCTCCGCGGAGCGGCGCCGCGCGGCGCTACCAGACCTCGACGATCGTGAGCTCGCGGGGCGGCCCGGGCCGCGTCCCGCGGACCTCGATGACGTCGCCCTCGCGCCGGCCGAGCAGCGCCTGGCCGCGCGGCGACTGCGGGGTCACGACCTGCGCGGCGAGCGCGGGGACCTCCAGCGCGGCGCCGCCGCCGAACGGGGCGACGAAGAACGTGCTCCGCTCCTCGTCCTCGTCCTCCAGGGTGACGACCGCCGACGACTGAATCGCCTTGCCGTCGGTGAGATCGAGCAGCGGCATCGCGCCGATCGCCTTGATCGCGCCTTCGATCTCGCGCACGCGCGCCGCCTGCGCGCCGGCGAGGTACGAGGCCTCGAGCGCGCGCGTGTCCTTGTCGTTCTCGGGCTTGGCCTCCTCGTGGGTCGCCGCCGCGCGCGCGTCGTTCGCCGCGCGCCGCATGGTGGAGAGCTCCCCGTCGAGCTTCGCGAGGAGCGCCGCCACGAGCGCGCGCTTCACGTCCTTTCGCGATGTCACGCGGTCATCATGCCACAGGGCCGCCGGCCGCCGGATCAAGGCGCCGGCGCCGCGGCGGGAAGGCCGCGGATTCAGCTTGGATTTCACTTCCCGGGCGAGACGCCCGCGCGGCGGGGACGGGCGCCGGCGGAGGAGAGGATCTTGACCTCTGCCGCGTCTGGGCGTACTTGGCGGCCCGTCATGCACCGCTTCCTCTCCAGCGTCGTCCGCCGACTCCGCCGCAAGCGCTCGAGCGGCTGGCTCCCCCCGATCGCCCTCGCCGGCTGCTGAGCCCTCGCGGGCTCGCGGCGCGCCGCGCCGCTAGCGGCGCCAGCGCTTCTTCTTCTTGCGCGGCTGCCCCGGCGCCCGCGGCGTCGCGCGCTTCTTCTTCGGCGCCGGCTTCACCGCGGGCGAGCGAGGCGGAGCGCGGCGCGGGCCGGCGCGCGCCGCGGTCGACGTCGACGCCACCTCCACCGCGGCGTCGTGATCCTCGGCCTCGACCGCGCCGTCGAGGTCCTCCGCCTCGATCGCGGCGTCGAGATCCTCGGCGTCGTCCTCGTCGTCCTCCTCTTCGTCTTCCTCCGCCGACGCGTCCTCCACGTCGAGCGCGGAGGCGTCGGCGAGCTCGACGGCGACCGCCGCCGGATCGCCGCCGGGCGCGTCTCCGTCGTCGCCGGCGCCGGCGCTCGAGGCGGACGGCGGCGGCTCCGGCGCGCTCGTCGCGGCGACGTCGCTCGCGGCGACGAGGCGCGCGAGCGACGAGCGTTGGCTCCACCCGAGGAGCGCCGCCAGACCGGCGGCCGCGAGGACGAGCGCGGGCGCGAGCGACGAGCGCGACTCGGCGCGCGGGCGCGCGTCGTCGTCGCCCGACGCGGGCGCCTCGTCGGCCTCGGCCTCGTCCTCGTCGCGCTCGGACGCGGGCGCGAGCGACGGCGGCGCGACGGCGGCGTCCACCGCCCGCGCGGGGACGACGCGGACTGTGTCGACGAGCGCGGGCGCCGTCGCCTTCGTCGGCGGTCCGCCGGGCTCCGACGACGCCTCCCCGGCGCCGGCCGGCGGCGCGACGGCGGCGGCCGCCACGACCTTCACGCTGGCGGGCGAGCGCGACGGCGGGATCACCTTCAGGCTCGACGCGCCCGGCGGGAGCATCTCGAGCGCCGCGAGGACGTCGGCGCGCATCGCTTGCGCGGTGGGGTAGCGGTCCTCGCGCGCGAACTCGAGCGCGTGGTCGACGATCCGCGCGAACGCCTCCGAGACGTCCGGCGCGACCGTCCGCAGCTTGGGCGCGGGCGTCGTCGCCATGCGCACGACGAGCCCGAGCGTGTGCGCCGCGTCGTGGATCCGCTTGTGGCTCACGAGCTGGAAGAGGATCGATCCGAGCGCGTAGATGTCCGTGCGCCCGTCGATCCGATCGACCTGCCCCGCCGCCTGCTCCGGCGACATGTACGTCGGGGTCCCGAGCGCCATCCCGGCGAGCGGGTGCTCG
>JAHBWF010000208.1 GCA_019637105.1 Labilithrix sp. | reverse complement strand
GCCGAGTCGGCGCGCGTCGGGGCCGCGCCGGGTCAGCGCATCACGGCGTAGCGCGCGCCGCCCGCGACCCACGTGCGGAGACGCGGCGGCGGGCCGAGCTCGGGCCCCGCGCCGATCGCGCTCGCGGTCGCCGGCGTCGCGAGCATCCACGCCTGCTGGAGGCCGCGGTCCATCGCCGGCGGCGCGGGGACGTCCTCCGCGCGGAAGCCGAGGCGCTGGGGGCTCGGCGCGCCCGCCGGATCGGTCGTGTACGCGACGGCGAGCGCGGCCGCGGCCGCGAAGAGCTTCGCCCCGAGGTCCGGCGCGAAGACGTCCCGCGCGCGCGCGTAGGTGTAAGGCGTCGCGAACGCGGCGTACGGGACCGGGACCAGCCGCGCGTCCCGCGGATCGAGCGGGCCGTAGACGCCGGCGCGCGTGGGCCGCGGCCCCGGCGAGATGCGCCAGACGTGCGCGGGCGGCGTCGGTCCCCACCCGATGACCGCGTCCTCCCCGGCGCCGTGCGGGGTGCGCCAGTCGACCCACGCGCCCGCGTAGCGACGGCCGGCGATCCAGGCCCAGCCCCGATCGCCCGTGTACGCCCAGCGACCGTAGTGGAAGGTCACCCATCCCCACGGCAGGTCGCTCACCCACGTCCACTCGTGGAACGGGGCGTGGCCGGACTCGGTCACGGCCGCCAGCTCGCGGTGGGTCCAGCGCCCGTGCGTCCCGTACGGGACGAACGACTCCCCCACCGCGTCGCGCGCGGGGATCCACACGAGGCCGAGCCGGGCGTCGTCGCTCCACGCGCCGTACGGGGCGAGCACGTCGTGGAAGAGGCGCACCGCGTCCGAGTCCGCGTCGTCGAACTGCGGCGGCGCGCGGCGCACCGGCGGCCGCATCGACACGCCCACCGAGTCCTCCTCGAGCCCTCGCTCGAGCGCCGCGACCGTCCGCGCGGGCGGGCCCGTCTCGGCGTGCTCGGCGCAGCCGAGGAGGACCGCCGGCAAAGCGAGCACGCAGGACCGAATCGGTGCGAGGTGAACGAGGTGCTTCATCGAGAGAAAAGTCGACGCCTGGGGGAGGACGGTGTCAATGCGGACGGAGCGCGATCCTGTGAGCCGTGACAGGGAGCCGACGAGCGGTGTTCCCGATATGCTGGTCCGCGTGGAGGCGCGAACGCGACGGACGAGAGAGCGTCGGCGGTGGGGAACGGGGGATCGGTGGAGGCGCGGGCTCCCCCGACCGCCGACGAAGTCGACCATGCAAAGAGCGGGCTTCGCGCTCGCCGCGCTCGCGCTCTCGGTATTCGCGTGCGCGCCGCGCGTCGAGCCGCGGTCTCCGTCAACGCCCGGACACGACGACGTTGCAGGAAGCGACGACGATCGCGCCGACGGCGGAGCGCCGGCGCCGTCCCCCAACGGACCGATCGGCCCGAGCGGCAATCAGCGCGTTCGATCGTTCGACGAGGCGAAGCGCGCGCTCCGTCAAATCTACGAGCGGCATCGCGTCGATCTCTACTGCGGATGCACGTTCGCGCCCGGGCCCGGGCACGGGCTCCGCGTCGACCTGCTCGGGTGCGGCTACGTCGTCGCGCGCGACGCCGAGCGCGCCGGGCGCATCGAGTGGGAGCACGCGGTCGCGGCGTCGACCTTCGGACGCACGTTCACCGAGTGGACGACCGGCGACGATCGCTGCGTGGACGGCAAGGGCAAGCGCTTCAAGGGCCGCCGCTGCGCCGGCAAGTCCGCCGAGTTCGCGCGGATGGAGGGCGATCTCCACAACCTGTTCCCCGTCGTCGGCGAGGTGAACGCGCTCCGGAGCGATCTCCCGATGGGCCTCCTCGAGCCGCCCGATCGCGCGCCGGCGCACCGCAAGCCGACGAACGACGTCTTCACGTTCGGCGCGTGCAAGAGCACCGTCGAGCGCGGCGTCTTCTTCCCCCGCCCCGAGGTGCGCGGGGACCTCGCGCGCGCGGCGCTCTACATGGACAGCGCCTACCCGTCGCGCCATATCCTCGACGACGCGCGCCGCGCGCTGTTCGACCGCTGGAGCGCCGAGGACCCGCCCGACGACTGGGAGCGCGAGCGCAACCGCGCGATCGCCGCGCGTCAGGGGAACGACAACCCGTTCATCACCGGCGACGCGCCCGCGCTGAGCGCGCCCTGACCTCGCCCGTTCGCGCGGAGCTCAGCCGCTCACGACGCGCGCGATGAACCAGACGCCGCCCGCGAGGGCCACCGCGCCGCTGAGGAGGCGCGCGCCGCGCGGCTCGAACCAGGACTTGTCGCGGAGGAAGAGGACGAGCGGCAGGAGCACCGCGAGCGCCGCCACCTGACCGACCTCGACGCCGACGTTGAACGAGACGAGCGCCGTCGGGACGGCGCTCCGCGGCAGCGCGATCTCCTGGAGCGCGCCGGCGAAGCCGAAGCCGTGGACGAGGCCGAACGGGAACGTGATCCTCCAGCGCTTGCTCGCGTCCCTGACGAAGAAGTTCTCGACGCCGACGTACGCGATGGACAGCGCGATCGCGGGCTCGACGATCCGCGGGCTCGGCGACCAGACGTTCAGGACGGCGAGCGCGAGCGTGATCGAGTGCGCGAGCGTGAACGCCGTGACGATCGTGAAGAGGGAGCGCAGACGCGCGCGCGCGAGGACGAGCCCGAGGATGAACACGAGGTGGTCGTACCCCGTGAGGATGTGCTCGATCCCCATCTTGAAGAAGGACCAGGCGCCGGCGCCGCGCTCGCCCTCGGAGCTCGACGCGGCCTCCGCGGCGGGGGCCTCGCCGACCGCGGCCGGGATCGTGAGCTTGCGCTCCGCGCCGTAGAGGACCTCGTCGTGCGTCGCGCCGCTCGAGACCGCGCGCGCGACGTGGCGGTGGCCGCGCGCGAGATCGTCGAGCAGGGTGAGCTCGACCTCGAACGCCTCGCCGGCGCGCGCGCAGTCCCAGCGGCCGGCGAGGAGCAGGCCGTCCTCCTCGGTCAGCGCGGCGTCCGTGAGCGCCGGCGTGCAGCGCGCTCCGCCGGCGGAGACGGCGATGCGCCCGAGCACCTTGTCCTTCAAGACGCCGCGCGCCGACGCGATCTCCGCGGGCGTGACGTGACCGTCGCGGTTGGCGTCGACGATCGGCGCGAGCGACGCGACCTCGCCTCGCGCGAAGGCGAGCTTGACCACGAGGCTCGCCCCGGCCGCGGTGTACTCGCCGGTGGAGAGGCCGATCGTGTGCGCCGCCGCGGGCGCCGACCGGACGAGCGCGAACGCGAGCGTCAGCGCGGCGACGAGGAGCGCGGCGCCGCGCGTCTTCCTGGGGACGCGCGACGCGCTGGAGACGCTACGCGCGAGCGAGCTCGTGGGACGCACGACTTGGGCTCTCTCCGAACACCAGGGCTGGCTCCGTTCGCCGGAAGAGCGAACGACCCTAGAGATAGCGCAATCGCCGTGGAAAAAGGGCACACCGGCCACAGCCCGACCGCCGAGGGTCGGGGCCGCCCGCCTCACGCGACGTGGCGCGCGCGGGCCGCGTGCGGCGAGGCGAAGCGCCGAAACTCGCGGATGTGCGGAGCGAAACCGGCGCGGCCAGCGGGACGGTACGGCGGTTGCTGCAGGGAGGCGCAGAGAAAGGAAACGACCATGTCCGTGCTCGAGCTTCTCGTCCTCCTCCTCATCGCCGGCATCTGCGGCGCAGCCGGAAAGGCCATCGCGGGGTATTTCCCCGGAGGCTTCCTCGCGTCCATCGGCGTCGGGTTCGTCGGCGCGCTCCTCGGAACGTGGCTCGCGCGGCTGATCGGCCTGCCCGAGCTGTTCTCGGTGAACATCGGCGGGACGGCGTTCCCGATCATCTGGTCGATCCTCGGCTCGGCGCTCTTCGTCGCGCTCATCGGTCTGATCAGCGGGCGCTTCTTCCACCGCCGTTCGTACGTCTGACGGGAGCGGCCATGGGTCGACAGGACACCATCGTCTTCGGGAGCGGAGCCGCGCCCACGAACGCGCCGGGAGCGCGGAGCGAGACGCCGATCACGCCGCGCGCCCCGGCCACGGAGGGGCTCACGACGGCGGCACGACGGCTCCCGCCGTTGTCGCCTCCCCCGCGTCCCGACCGCGCGCGCCACGTCCGGCCTTCGGAGCACGAGCCGTCCGCGACGGCGCCGGGCGCCGAGCCGCTCGACGCCGCGTGGTTCGCGGCGACGAGCCCGATGCTCCGGCCGATCGGTCACGAGCTGGAGGAGCGGCGAGGGTGGACGCCGCCGCGAGCGGGCAAGGGACTCGGCTTCGCGGTGGCGTCGGTGGCCGCGATCGCCGTCGCCTCGGCCGGGACGTTCTTCTTCGTCGGGCCGTCGACCGACGCCACGCGGCCCGCGGATCCGGAGCCCACGTCGACGCCGACGCTCACCCACGCCGAGCTCCCCCCCGCGGAGGGCACGATCGCGGAGGGGCCGTCGACCGCGGCGGTGACGACGACCTCGACCGCGGCGGCGACGACGACCTCGACCGCGGCGGCGACGACGACCTCGACCGCGGCGGCGACGACGTCCCCGACCGCGGCGACGACCACGGCCGGAGCCGAGCGCGTCATCACGCCGGCGGACCTGCCGTCCGCGCCCGCCGTGACGGCGCGGCGCGCCGCGCCGGCGCCGAGGGCGAAGGAGCTCGCGGAGGCGCCCCTCCCCGACCTCGACCGGGCGGCGGCCGCCGCGGGCGCCACGCCGGCGGGCGACACGCCGTCGGAGACGACCGCGAGCGAGACCGCGACGCCGCCGGAGCCGTTCCCGGAGACGTCCCCGCGCGAGCCGCGCGAGCAGGATGAGGCGCCTCCGACCGCTCCGCCGCCGTCCGAGGTGCTGCCCGATCTCCAGATCAAGCGCTGAAAGCCTCGACGCCACGCGCGAAGCGTGAACGCCGGCGACACGCGTGAACGCGCGCGGAGAGGAACGATCGACGCAACGAGGAAAGTCGAAACGACGAACAAAAAAGAGAGACCCCCGCACGACCATTCGTCCGGGGGCCCAACCGCACCTCGCCTGCCAACGCCGCGCGGCTGTTCTGCTCGACCTACGCGCCGGCGCCGCGGTCGGATCGCCGGCGCCGCCACATTTTTTTCTCCGCTCGCGTCGCCCGCTCCGGTCGCGAGGCCTCTCCGGCCCAGCCTCCCGCTCGCGTCGCCGCGACCGGCTACCGGGGGCGGACGCGGAGGACGCGCTGCGGGACCGCGACACGTCGCCGGACGACGCCGGCGCGCGAGTGGTAGGCGTCGATCATCTCGCCGTTGCCGACGTAGAGCCCGACGTGATGCCGCCACCAGAGGATGTCGCCGGGTTGCATGCGGTCGAGCGGCACCTCGGCGAGCGCGCGTCCCTGCGCGGCGCTCGTGCGCGGGAGCTTCACGCCGCCCGAGCGCCACGCGGCCTGCACGAGGCCCGAGCAATCGAAGCAGTCCGGGCCGGTGCCGCCCCAGCAGTAGCGCTTGCCGACCTGCGCGTGCGCGAACCCGAGCGCGGCCGACGTGTCGGGATCCACGGGCATCTCCGGCCAGGCAGGCGTCCACTCTCCGGGGACGCTGCGCGTCGAGGGGGCCGGAGCGGAGGCGCAGCCGAGCGCTGCGATCGCGAGGAGCAGAACGGCGGCTACCCGACGAAGCATCGCACGATCGTGATCGCCCGACGCGCGGCGGGCCAAGTCTGCTGCGGGCGTCGCCACCCCCGCGCCGACGCGACGCGACCCGCACCCGACGCGCGGCGGGCCAAGTCTGCTGCGGGCGTCGCCACCCCCGCGCCGACGCGACGCGACCCGCGCCCGACGCGCGGCGGGCCAAGTCTGCTGCGGGCGTCGCCACCCCCGCGCCGACGCGACGCGACGCGACGATGGTCGACGCACGGCGCCGCGCTCGTCGTGCTCCCTCGTGGTATCTCCACGGCCGTGAAGGAGCTCGTCGTCCGCCCCGTCGGGTTCGTCCGCTCGCCCTTCCGCGAGAAGGTCGAGGCGCCGCGGCAGGGGACGGCTCCGGGCGGCGCGACCGGGACGGTGGAGCTGCTCCCGGAGTACCAGGACGCGCTCGAGGACCTCGGGGGCTTCGATCGGATCTGGCTCCTCTTCTGGTTCGACCGCGCGGAGGGCTGGCGGCCGAAGGTGCTCCCGCCGCGGAGCCAGGAAAAACGCGGCGTGTTCGCGACGCGCTCCCCTCACCGCCCGAACGCGATCGGCATGACGGCGGCGCGCCTCGATCGCGTCGACGGGCTCGTGCTCCACGTCCGCGACCTCGACCTCGTCGACGGCACGCCCGTCCTCGACATCAAGCCGTACATCCCGTACGCCGACGCGTTCCCCGAGGCGCGCAGCGGCTGGCTCGAGGCCCAGGACGCGCGCGCGGCGTGGGCCGTCGCGTTCGAGCCCGCCGCGCTCGAACGACTCGCGTGGATCGCGCGCGAGACCGGCCTCGATCTCCGCGCGCGCGTCGAGGCCGCGCTCTCGCTCGGCCCGCAGCCGCACGCGTACCGCCGCATCAAGGAGGCGGGCGACGGCGCGCGCGTCCTCGCGGTGAAGGAGTGGCGCGCCCGGTTCCGCGTGGAGGACGAAGCTCGGCGGCTCGTCGTCGATCGGATCTCCTCCGGATACCGCGCGCGCGAGATCGAGGCGGGCCGGGAGCCCGTGCACGCCGTCCACCGCGCGTTCGTCGAGCGCTTCGGCGGCGCGTGACCGCCGCGGCGCGCGGGCGCCTCACTTCCAGCGCATGCAGCGGCCGCCGGAGTAGCCGGCCTTGTACTCGGGGAAGAGGAACTTCGCGGACCCCTGCGGGGGGTTGTTCCCGCCGGCGCGCGCGCTCGAGTAGCCGATCCCGCGGTACTTCAAGCCGAAGTTGCCGGTGAACGTCGCGCCCGACATGTCGAGGACGATCTCGTGCACGTTGCCGTGGACGTCCATCCACGGCTCGTCGCCGGGGGCGAGGCGGACGACGTCGGTGAAGACGCGCCCCGGCGTCGCGATCCGGAACGCGCCTTCGTTGGTCACCTCGTTCGGGTAGAACGGGAAGCGGTACTTGATGTTGTTGTCCGTGCCGGAGTCGGTCGTCTGCTGGATGTCCGCCAGCGGCGCGCAGCGCGACCCGCAGCCCGCGGCGTTGCCCACGCCGGGGGGCGTGTTCGTGATGAAGTCGAGGACCTCGTCGGTGGCGAGCTGGCCGCCGTCCCAGTGGCAGAAGGCCGCGAGGAGCGCGCTCGGGATGCACGTGATCGACTTCACGTCGAGGAGCTCCTGCGGCGCGATCGTCCCGCCGGCGCCGTCGAACCCCGGCGGGCGCGCGGCTTCGCCCCGGGCGGTGAGGACCGACTCCGGGTACCAGAACGTCGGATAGCCGTAGTCGCCCGTGGCGTTCGCGCAGTTGTGACCGTGGACGTAGATGAGGAGCGGATTGCCGAAGATGAAGTCGGTGCCGACGTTCCGGTTCCACGGCTGCGCCTGCGGCGGGTTCGTCGGCTGGCGCGGGACCGTGACGCTCGCGGCGTTGTTGCCGCTGGGGAGGAACAGGCTCCAGTCGTCGCTCCAGATGGGCGGCTCGTTCGCCGCGACCCAGGCCTTGATGTTCGCCTGGCCGTTGTTCTCCGCCGCGATCGCCTCGACGAACGCCCGGACGCGGCCGGCCGTGACCTCGTACTTGTCCACGAAGACCGTCTTGCCCGGGTTCTTCGGATCGCTGTAGCCGGCGACCGGCAACGTCCGGCAGCAGCTCTCGTTCGTCGCGCCCGCGGAGGTGTCGCCGAACTCGCCCGGGTGCAGCGGCTTGCCGCCGCACGTGTCGCCGCCGAAATGAGGCTTGCAGCTCTTCACGTCGACGCACTTGTCGGCGTAGTTGCAGGCGCCGTTGCAGTCGCCGTCCACGATGCACGAGAGGCCCTCGTCGCATTTCTTTCCGCTCGCGCCGCCGCAGTCGACGTCCGTCTCGGTGCCGTTCTTGACCCCGTCGTCGTTGCGCGGCGCGACGCACCTCTTCTCCCCGGGCTTGCACCACCCGTTCGCGCAGTCGTCGTCGGCCTCGCACGCCTTGCCGTCGGCGCACGCCGGCGCGTTCGGTCCGCCGCAGTCGACGTCGGTCTCGCCGTTGTTCTTCTTCCCGTCCGTCGGGCCCGGCGGGCCCGAGCCCGCGCCGGGAGGCTCCTGGCAGACGTCGTTCTCGCACGTGCCGCTCCCGCAGTCCGCCCCGTCGACGCAGGGCTCCCCGGGGCATTTCGCGCAGACGCCGCCGCAGTCGACGCCGAGCTCGCCGTCGTCGCGGACGCCGTTCCGGCAAGAGGGCGCGCTGGAGTCCCCGACGGCGGGATCGCTGGCGCAGGCGGCGTGACCGGCGACCACCGCGAGGAGCATGAACCCGAGCAGACTGCGCGCGTCGACCAAAACCCACCTCCCGAGCTCGCGGTGACGCGTTCACCGTGACACGCTCCGCGCCGCGACGTCGAGCGTCCATCGCCTCGGGGACGCTTCCGAGATCGCCGAGGGCGCAGGGAGACCTACCCCGTCACGCCGTCGCGCGCGCCCGGGAGGCGCCCCGCCTCACCCCGCGGGCCAGATCGCCTTCGGCAGCGCGGGCGCGTCCGGATCGACGATCGGCGCGAGCTCCCGGATCCGCGCGTGGAGCTCGTCGCGGCTCTCCGCGCGGACGGTGACGTGTCCGAGCTTGCGACCCGGCGACGCGTCCTTGCCGTAGGCGTGGAGGTGCGCGCCTTCGACGGCGAGCACGCGCGCCTTCGGCGGGAGCTTGCCGATGACGTTGAGCATCGCCGACCAGCCGACCGTACGCGTCGAGCCGAGCGGCAGCCCGAGGATCGCGCGGACGTGGTTCTCGAACTGGCTCGTCTCCGCGCCCTCGATCGTCCAGTGCCCGGAGTTGTGCACGCGCGGCGCCATCTCGTTCGCGACGAGCTCGGCGCCCGTCATGAAGAGCTCGATCGCGAGCACGCCGACGTAGCCGAGCGTCGCCATCACGCGCGCGGCGTGCCCCTCGGCGCGCCGCTGCAGCTCGGGGCTCCAGGCGTCGCTCTTCGGGACCGAGACGCGGAGGACGCCGTCGCGGTGCTCGTTCTCGACGAGCGGCCAGAAGCGCGTCTCGCCGTCCTTGCCGCGCACGGCGAGGATCGACAGCTCCCGCTCGAACGGGACGAGGCCCTCGACGATGAGCGACGCGGCGCCGAGCGCCTCCCAGGCGCGCGCCACGTCGGCCTCGGTGCGGAGGACCATCTGCCCCTTGCCGTCGTAGCCGAAGCGCCGCGTCTTGATCACCGCGGGCAAGCCGATCCGCGTCACCGCGGCGTCGAGCTCCTCGCGCGACGAGACCGGGGCGAACGCCGGCGTCGGGATCCCGAGGCGCTCGAAGAACTGCTTCTCCTCGAGCCGATCCTGGCTGACCTCGAGCGCGGCCGGAGGCGGGTAGACCGGGACGAGCTCGTTCAGGAAGCGCGCCGAGCCGACGGGGACGTTCTCGAACTCGTACGTGACGACGTCGCTCTTGCGCGCGAGCTCGGAGAGCCGCTCCTCGTCGTCGTAGGCGCCGACGCGCAGGTTGCCGACGTGCCCCGCGGAGGACTCCGCGCCGGGATCGAGGAACACGAAGCGCTGCCCGAGCGTGTAGCCCGCGAGCGCGATCATCCTGCCGAGCTGACCGCCCCCGAGGACGCCGACGGTCACGTCCCGGCCTGCTCGCGCTCGACGTCGTCGAGCGACGTCACGCTCCGGCGATCGGAGTCGGGCGTGGAGAGCGAGCCGGGCGCCGACTCCTCGGCGTCGGGGGGGACGCGCGGATCCGGCCGGTCGAGCACGCTCTGCGTCTGCGCGTCGCGATGCCGCGCGAGCGCCGCGCGCGTGGCGCCGTCGCGGCGCGCGAGGAGCTGCGCGGCGAAGAGCGCCGCGTTGATCGCGCCGGCCTTGCCGATCGCGAACGTCGCCACCGGCACGCCCGACGGCATCTGGACGATCGACAGGAGCGAGTCGACCCCGCGGAGGACCTTCGACTCGACGGGGACGCCGAGGACGGGCAGGAGCGTCTTGGCGGCAGTCATCCCGGGCAGGTGAGCGGCGCCGCCGGCGCCCGCGATGATGACCTCGAGGCCACGGCTCTCGGCCTTGGACGCGTAGTCGAACAGGAGGTCCGGCGTGCGGTGCGCCGACACGACCCGCGTCTCGAACGAGACGCCGAGGCTGTCCAGCGTCGCCGCCGCGTGGCTCATCGTCTCCCAGTCCGACACCGAACCCATGATGATGCCGACCTTGGCGCTCATGTAGCGCCGGAGGATACCACGCGCCGACTCGGATGGTCGCTCCCGTCGGCGCGCCCGCATCGGATATCCTCGGCCGATGCACTTGGGCTTCGGTCGGTCGAGCTTGGGACGTTCGGGGACGAGACTCTGGCGCGCGCTGCTCCTCGTCGCGCCGGCCTGCGTGGTCGCGTGGGGCGCCGGCTGCGGCGACGATCCGGTCGACGTGGCGCCCATCGACGAGGACGACGACGCGGGCGCCGACGCCGCGGTCGAGGCGGACACCGCCCCCGACGCCGGCCCCGACGCGCCGAAGCGCGACTGCGCGACCGACGTCGACGCCGACGGGATCTGGAGGCACCTCGAGTGCTCGGGCCTGTACGGCTCGTTCGCCGACAAGACCGTCGCGTCCGACGTCAAGGCCTACACGCCCGGCGTCGAGTTCTGGAGCGACGGGGCCGAGAAGCAGCGCTGGGTGTACCTGCCGCCCGGCACCCAGATCGACATCAGCGACTGGGACGAGTGGGTCTACCCGCGCGGCACCAAGCTCTGGAAAGAGTTCAAGGTCGGCGGCAAGCGCGTCGAGACCCGCCTCTTCACGAAGCTCGACGACGATTCGTGGGTCCACACGTCGTACCGCTGGAACGCCGACGAGACGGACGCCGTGCGCAAGGACGGCGGCGAGGTCGTCCCCGGCGTCGGCCCGGACGGCGGCCCTTACGAGATCCCGAGCACCGGGCAATGCGATCAGTGCCACCAGGGCCGCAAGGACCAGGTCCTCGGCTTCGACGCCGTGAGCCTCGGGCTCGCGACCGCGACGGGCGAGACGCTCGCCGCGCTGGCCGCCGACGGCCTGCTCTCGGCGGCGCCGCCGGCGACGACGCTCGCCTTCCCGGGCACCGACGCCGCGCGCGCCGCGATCGGCTGGGTCCACCAGAACTGCGGGGCGTGCCACAACGCGAACGCCGGCGCGAGCGCCGGCTTCAGGAGCCACTACCTCGTCCGCGCGAGCGACCTCGCCCCGGCCGACGGAGGCGCCCCCGCGCCCGTCGAGGCGCTCGACCTCTGGACGCAGGCCTATTGCGTCGACGCCTTCCGCGAGGATCCCGAGGGCGGCCTCTACAAGTACATCCGCGGCGGCTCCCCGGAGCGGAGCCTGATGTCGGTCCTGTCCGGCAGCCGCGTCCCCGCCGGCGAGCTGCCCACCGCCGGCGTTCAGATGCCGCCGATCGTGAGCCGCGCGGTCGACCAGGCGGGCGTCAAGCTCTTCGACGACTGGGTCGCGACGCTCGACCCGTGCCCGTGAGCGCGGTCGCGCGCGCACGGCATGGAAAGGCAGCGGGCCCCCGCCGGTCGGCGAGAGCCCGCTAGACGTTCCTTACCGTGGCTGGGTCGTGTGCGGATTGTCATGAACCCCTAGCCCGAAGGCTAGGTGGGCGGCTCTGACCGCGCTTCAGGCTTCCGAATTATCCAGAGCTCCGAAGAGATGGTCCGGCGTGCACAACGAGCGGTCGCTTGCCTCCCTGGTTCATTTACATAAGGGGATCATGAAAACCGCAAAGCACGAACCCGACAGAGGGAACGAACCGTAGCGTAGGAACCTCCGTCGGGTCGGTCAACGGGTGCCGCTCGTTTCCACTCCGCCGCTCGACGCGGCCCCGCTCTCTCCCCGGTCCGCCACGCGACGCCGGGTCGAGCCGCGCCGCGAGCGCATCGCAAGAAAGTGGGCCAAACCGCGCCGAATCGGCACATCTCGAGCATGCAGCAAGAGGAGCTCGATTGGGGTGACGGTTACCGGCCTTCGCACGACGCCGCAGCCGGACGGCCGAGCGGCGGCCAGAAGGAGCTCCGCGGCGCGGTGGTGTTCGCGAGCACGGAGGAGCAGTCGCAGCTCTGCACCGAGCTGCTCGGCGAGGGGGCGCTGCTCGTCACGGTGCCGCCGCCGGGGCAGGAGATGCGCGGCAGGCTCGGCGAGGTCCTCGAAGAGCTCGTCGAGCGCGAGCTCGCCCGCATGGGCGCGCCCTCGCCGTACCTCGCCGCGTGGTCCGCGATGCCCGAGGACGCCCAGGCGCGGCTCGCCGATCAGCTCTTTCGCGCGCGCACGGTCGGCGCGACCGGGATCGCGATCGCGATCGGATCGCTGCGCGCCCTCGCCGCGGCCGCGCTGACTCCCGACGACAGCGCCACGCTGCGGTGGCTCGCCGACGCCGCCGAGGAGGCGCCGCTCGTCCTGCTCCTCGACGACGCGGACCTGAGGATCGCCGGGTACGCCGCGCCGCTCCCGCTCGGCTCGCTCCTCGCCGCACGGAAGCCGGTGTGGGAGGCGACGCCCTCGTCGAGCGTGAGCGTCGTCGTCGGCGGCGCGAGCTCCGCGATCGCCGGCGCCGCGGAAGAGCTCGACGCGCTCGACGTCGACGCGACCGCCATCCCCGACGACGACGACGACGGGCCGAGCCTCCTGACGGGGGACGACGCCACGATGAACGACACGCGCGTGTCGTCGATCGACGCCGGCGA
>JAHBWF010000207.1 GCA_019637105.1 Labilithrix sp. | reverse complement strand
GCGGCGCCGCGACTGAGCCGCGCCGACCGCGCGCGGCGGCGGACGCACGGCGGCGCGGCGACGTGGGCGACGGCGCTCAGCGCGTCTCGGAGCCGGCCCGCCACGCGTCGAGCTTGCCGAGCAGCTCGCGCCACGCCTCGCTCCCCTTCCCCGTCGCCTGCTGCGTGGCGGCCGGGTGGCCGTCCGCGCCCGGGAGCGCGACGAACGGCACGTACTGGAAGGTGTAGCCGGCGGCGCCGAGGCGATCGCCGTCCCGGTCGGCGTCGAACGCGAGCAGCGTCAGCCCGCCGAGGCGATCGTCGAGGCGCCCGGACGCCACCTCCGCCTTGAAGCGTTTGCACGGCGCGCACCACGTCGCGCCGACGTAGACGACGAGGACGCGGCCCTCCGCCTTCGCCTCGAGCCTCTTCGCGCGGATCGACGAGAGGGCGTCGCTGTCCGCGCTCGCCTCGACGAACCGAAGCCGCCGCGCGTCGGGAGCCGGCGGCTCGCCCGAGGCCGCCGCCTCGGGCGTCGCCGCGGCGGGCGGCGGCGCGATCGCGATCGCCGTCGACGACGCCGGATCGCTCGTGGTCCCGCTCTTCGCCGCGGGCGACGGATTGCACGCCGCGACCGCGGACACGCACGCGACCACGCCCGCGAAGCCCCTCGCACGTCCGGCCACGCCCGGTCGACCCGACGACGCCCCGCTCACCGCGGGCGGCCCTGCGCGACCCACGACTCGACCAGCTGGATCTCCTCCGCCGAGAGCGGAGCGTAGCCGAGCG
Source organism: Labilithrix sp. (assembly GCA_019637105.1). Taxonomy (GTDB): domain Bacteria; phylum Myxococcota_A; class Polyangia; order Polyangiales; family Polyangiaceae; genus Labilithrix. The sequence continues at coordinate 12,119 of JAHBWF010000207.1, read as the reverse complement.
GCATCCCGCGCACCGGTCCGGTCTCGGCGCCGCGCTCCTCGTCGTGCCGCGCGAGCAGCGCCCTCACGAGCCGCGGGACGCCCTGATCGTCCTTGGCGAAGACGCTCGCGCGCTCGCCCTTGTCGTCGACGTACCCCGCGGCGATGCCGTTGTAGTCGGAGAGGTTCAACCCGCGCGGCTTGAACCCGAGGCCGCCGGAGTTGCCCGGACCGCCGTCGCCGATCGCGTAGTCCGGCTCGGAGTGGCAGTGCCAGCACGTGCGGTGGAAGACCTTCTCGTCGACCTCCTTGAAGGTCACCTTCCGCGTGAGCACCGGGAGCCGCGCGGGTTCGTCCCGCGGCGGCGCCGCCGCGAGCTCGGCGGTGAGGAGGTACGCCGCCACGTCCTTCACCTCCGCCTTCGACAGCGCCGGCTTCGGCATCGCGGTGTCGTTCACCACGGCCTTCGGATCCTCGAGCCAGGCGATCACCTTCGCCGCGGTCATGCGCTCGCGCACGAACCGCAGGTCCGGCGCGAGCGTGTGGCCGCGCGCGAATTGCTTGCCGTCCATCGGGGGCGGCGCCGAGCTCGGGATCGCGGCGACGCCCGTGAAGACGTGGCAGCTCCCGCACCCCTTGGTCTCGAGCAGCTGGCGACCCTTTCCGAGATCGGCGCCCGCGAGCTCGGCCGGCGCCGCCGCGGCGGGCGGATCCACGTCGGGGACGAGGTACGCGGCGACGTCCCGCGCGTCGCTCGGCGTGAGCGGGAGCCGCGGCATGAACTGGTGCAGGTGCGGGCGGAGGTCGCTCGGCTGCAGCAGGTAACGCGTCACCCACGTCCGCGTGAGGCGCTTGTTCGTCGCCTCGAGCGACGGCGCGTCCGCGAGCTCCTTCACGCGCGGCTTCCACCGCGCGATCGAGGCCGCGGGCGCCTCGAACCGGTCGTCGACGATCTTCTTGTGACAGTGGACGCAGTGCTTGTTGTCCGCGGCCGCCGGGTGGCCCGTCCCGTCGTGGCACCGGTTGCACTGGAACGTGAGGACGAGCTCCTTGCCGCGCGCCGGATCGGGCGCCGCCTCGGCGGGCGCGAGCGGCGTCGCGCTCGGGGGCGGCGCCTCCTTCGCCGCGGGATCGGGCTTCGGCTTGCTGGGACACCCCGCGAGGACCGCGGCGAGGGTGAGGCCCCACGCCCCGCGGACGAAGGTGACGGCGAGCGGACGTCGAGACCGCATGCGATCGCTTCTATCTCACTCTCTCGAGCCGGTGGAGCGAGGACGGAGGAGGCGGCTCAGGCCTTCGCCGCGACCGTCGCCGGCGACGCGACCTTCGTCGCGGGCCTGCAGACGCCCGGCGTCTTCGACATCTCCTCGCAGCGCTTGATCGCGGCTTGCGCGCCGGCGGCGTCGCCCTGATCGCTCCGAAGCTTCGCGAGCGCCGCGTAGGCGTGCGGCGAGCCCATCAGGTCCTTCTGCGCGAGGCCCTGGAGGATCGTCATCGACTCCTTCCGGCCGTGCGGGAGCTTGCTGAGCGCCTCGCCGAGGTCCGCCTGGACCGTCGGATCGTTCGGCCGCTTCGCGTCGATCTCGCGGATCGACTGCACCGCCCACTCCAGGTTCGCCGTCGGGGTCCACTCGTTGCCGCCGCTCGGGAAGCCCGCCGTCTTCTCGTTGACCGAGCCGTTCGAGCGGACCACGGCGAGCGCGAACACGCGGAGCGCGCGCGTCTCGAGCGGGTTCGCGCCCGCGGTCGCGACGCGGACCTTGGGGAAGTTGGCGAGCACGGCCTTCGCCGCCGCGAGGTTCTGCCCGTTCTCGAGCGCCTTCTCGGCGTTGGCGATCGACTGAACCGGCGTCGGCTTCTGCGGCGTCGAGTCCATCCGGATCGACATGCCGCAGGCGTTTGCGTCCGTGGAGTAGGTGATCGCGAGGGCAGCGGGGACGAGGGCGACGGCGACGGCGACGAGCTTGACGATCTTCATGGTGGGGTCCCTCTCTGACGGTTGGGATCTCTGAAAGTTCCGTCCGCCCGACCGGGCGACGCGAGTGAGGTGGGAGGGGCGAGCCTCCCGGCACACCTCGAACCTCGACATTTCGACGACTTAGCGTCGAACGCCGCGGCCGTGCTCGATGGAACGCTCGGGGGTCGGTCGACCTTGTGCTTTCGTGACGAGCAGCGCCATTTCGGTAGGGCGGTGTGTGCTCGCCGCGGATCGCAACGACGCATCGCACCACGCTCGGCCGCGCGCGCACCGCGCCCGCGTCGCTTCGCCGAGCTTCACGCGCAGAAGTGGTTTCCCCGCCATCGAGTCTCGACTAACCCAATGTTCCTGTGAGCCAGTCGGACACCCAGCAGATCCCTCAGCAAGAGTCGCCGCTCACCCGCCCGAGCGGGCAGCTCGACCACCTCGCCGACCTCTATCGCCAGATGCTGCTCATCCGGCGCGTCGAGGAGGAGGCGGCGCGCGCCTACGCTCAAGGCAAGATCGGCGGCTTCCTCCACCTCTACATCGGTCAGGAGGCCGTCGCCGTCGGCTCGATCGCCGCGCTCAAGCCCGAGGACTACGTCGTCACGACCTACCGCGATCACGGGGTGGCGCTGGCGAAGGGCATGAGCGCGCGCGCGCTGATGGCGGAGCTGTTCGGCAAGGCGACCGGGTGCTCGAAGGGCCTCGGCGGGTCGATGCACATGTTCGACGCTCAGACGAACATGCTCGGCGGCTACGGCATCGTCGGCGGGCACATCCCGCTCGCGGCGGGCGTCGCGTTCGCCTCGAAGTACCGCGCCGACGGGCGCGTGACCCTCTGCTACTTCGGCGAGGGCGCCGTCAGCATCGGCGGCTTCCACGAGGGCGTGTCGCTCGCCGCGCTGTGGAAGCTCCCGATCGTCTTCATCTGCGAGAACAACGAGTACTCGATGGGCACGCCGCTCTCGCGCTCGATGAGCGTCGAGGACGTGTCGATGAAGGCGCTGGGGTACGGCATCGATCGCGATCGCTTCTTCGTGGAGGACGTGCTCGACGTCGAGCAGCGCATCGGCGAGGCCGTCCAGCGCGCGAGGGAGATGAGCCTGCCCACGCTCGTCGAGGTCCGCACCTACCGCTTCCGCGGCCACTCGATGAGCGATCCGGCCAAATACCGGACGCAGCAGGAGCTCGAGGAGCGCAAGAAGAAGGACCCGCTCTTCCGCGCGCGCGTGAAGCTCGTCGACGAGGGCTACGGCGAGAGCCGGCTCAAGGCGCTCGAAGAGGCGATCGAGGCCGAGGTCGCCGACGCGGTCGAGTTCGCGAACACGAGCCCCGAGCCCGATCCGTCGCTGCTCGAGAGCACGACCTACGACGGCCCGTTCGCGGCGTGAGCGCCGACTCGCTCGAGCCCGCGGAGCGCGCCGGCGGCGCGCGCGACACGCGCTCGTCACGCGCGGCGAGGGAGGCCGCTCGAGCTCGACGAGACGCGCGCTGCGGCGCGTTGCGTCGAGCGCTCACCGCGCATTGTGCGCTTGGCTCCGTGCGCGGCTAGTGGCAGTGTTGCGGCGGTAACGAAGGACAGCATGGCACGCACCATTCGATTCCGAGAGGCCCTTCGCGAGGCGATGATCGAGGAGATGGAGAGGGACGAGCGCGTCTTTCTCATGGGCGAAGAGGTGGGCCACTATCAGGGCGCCTACAAGGTCAGCGAGGGCATGCTCGAGAAGTTCGGCGAGCGTCGCGTGGTCGACACGCCGATCGCCGAGGGCGGCTTCGCGGGCGTCGGCGTCGGCGCCGCGATGGTCGGGCTCCGTCCGATCATCGAGTTCATGACCTGGAACTTCTCCGCGGTCGCCTTCGATCAGATCCTCAACAACGCGGCCAAGCTCCGCCAGATGTCCGGCGGGCAGTTCAACTGCCCCATCGTCTTCCGCGGACCGAACGCGAGCGCCCGTCAGGTCGGCAGCCAGCACAGCCACGCGATGGAGCACTTCTACGCGACCATCCCGGGCGTCAAGGTCGTCGCGCCCGCGTTCGTCGACGACGCGAAGGGCCTGATGAAGGCCGCCATCCGCGACGACAACCCCGTCCTCGTCATGGAGTCGGAGACGCTCTACTCGCTCAAGGGCGAGATCGCCGACGACCTCGACGTCGTCCCGATGGGCAAGGCGCGTCTCGTCCGCGAGGGCGCCGACTGCACGATCGTCTCCTACTCGCGCATGACGCACGTCGCCGTCGAGGCCGCGGCGGCGCTCGAGAAGGAGAAGATCTCCGTCGAGATCGTCGACCTCCGCTCGCTCCGCCCGCTCGACGAGGACGCGATCGTCGCGTCCGTCCAGAAGACCCACCGCTGCGTCGTCGTGCACGAGGGCTGGCCTTACGGCGGCGTCGGCGCCGAGGTCGCCGACCGCGTGCAGCGCCTGGCGTTCGACTGGCTCGAGGCGCCGGTGCTCCGCGTCGCGACGCTCGACGTCCCGATGCCGTACAACGCGAAGCTCGAACAGCTCTGCATGCCTCAGCCGGACCGCGTCATCGCGGCGGTCAAGCGCGTGGTGAACCGCGGGCGCGGTCGGGGCTGAGCGCGAGCCGCGCTCCGAGAGGAGCGCCCGAGTCGACGTAGCGAAGTGAACTGAGGAACGCGAAGAGAACCGATCATGGCGAAGATCCTCGACATGCCCAAGCTCTCCCCGACGATGGAGGAGGGCGTCCTCGCCACCTGGCACAAGAAGGAGGGCGACTCCGTCGAGGTCGACGACCTCCTCGCCGAGGTCGAGACCGACAAGGCGACGATGGAGTTCCGCGCCTTCGACAAGGGCACGCTCCTCAAGGTGCTCGTCGAGGCGGGCGCCGAGGTCAAGCTCGGGCAGCCGGTGGCCATCCTCGGCAACGCCGGCGAGGACGTCTCGAGCCTCGTCGCCGAGGCCGGCGGCGGAGCCAAGACGCCGGCGGCCGCGAAGGCCAAGGAGGCCAAGGGAGAGCCGGAGGAGGCGAAGGCCGAGGACGAGGAGCCGGCCGAGGACGAAGGGGCGACCGACGAGGAGCCGGCCGAGACGCCGCGCTCGCCCCGCGCCGGCGCGACGCCGAAGAAGGCCGCCCGCGCCGCGGCGCCGCAGACGATGCGGCCCGCCGCGCCGGTCGACAAGGGCGACGTCCTGACGCGCACCGAGCGCGACGTCGCGGCCCCCGCGCGGGCCGGCGCGAACGGCGAGCGCGTCCTCGCCTCACCCTACGTCCGCAAGGTCGCGCGCGAACGGGGGATCGATCTCGCCGGCGCCCAGGGCAGCGGCGAGCACGGGCGCATCGTGCCCGCCGATCTCGACGCGCTGGGCAAGGCCGAGCCGCGCGGCGAGGCGCCCACCGCGCTCGCGCGCGCCGCGCGGACCGGCCAGCTCGCGCTCACGCCGCCGGAGGTGCGACCGCTCTCGCCGATGCGCAAGACGATCGCCCGGCGCCTGACGCAGTCGAAGCAGAACGTCCCGCACTTCTACCTGACCATCGACGTCGACGCGGAGGAGCTCGTCGCGCTCCGCGAGCAGATCAACGCCGACCTCGCCGCGGGCGCGAAGCCGTCGGGCGGCAAGGCGCCGAACGGCGAGGCGCCGAAGCCCGACAAGGTCAGCATCAACGATCTGCTGATCAAGGCGTGCGCCGCCGCGCTCCGGCGCGTCCCGGAGACGAACGCCTCGTTCACCGACGAGGCCATCCTGGTCCACGATCGCGTCGACGTCTCCGTCGCCGTCGCCATCCCGGACGGGCTCGTCACGCCGGTGGTCCGCGACGCCGACCAGAAGTCGGTCGTCGCCATCGCGCGCGAGGTCCGAGACCTCGCCTCGCGCGCCCGCGCGAAGAAGCTGAAGCCCGAGGAGATGAGCGACGGCACGTTCTCCATCTCGAACCTCGGCATGTTCGGCATCGACGAGTTCGCCGCCGTCATCAACCCCCCCGAGGGCGCCATCCTCGCCGTCGGCCAGGTGCGTGACGAGCCCGTCGTGAAGGACGGCGCGGTGAAGCCCGGCAAGAAGCTCGCGATGACGCTCTCGTGCGATCACCGCGTGGTCGACGGCGCCGTCGGCGCCGCGTTCCTCGCCGAGCTCCGCGACCTCCTCGAGCGCCCGATGCGCATCCTCACGGGGTGACCGGGATGAGCGGCGCTGCCTTCGGCCTCTTCGCGACGCTCTTCCTCGTCAGCACCGACTCCGGCATGTCGGGGGCCTTCGCCGGCCTCGAGCGCGCGCGCCGGCCCCCGCGCGTCGAGAGCCTCTGGCGCGGCCTCCCCCGCCCCGCCGAGCGCGCCGCGACGGCCTCGGGCGTCGTCGCGCTGCGGCCCCCGCGCGATCGCCGCGTGCGCATCGCCGGCGGGCGCTTCGTGATGGGCTCCACGCCGCAGGAGATGCAGGAGGCCCTCCAGCTCTGCGCGCGCGAGCCGTACGGCCCCGCCTGCCAGCGCGACGGCGAGCGCGCCTGGGACATCGCGCTCGCGATCCGCGCCGAGGGCCACGCCCACGAGGTGACGCTCAGCGACTTCGAGCTCGACGTCACCGAGGTCACCGTCGAGAAATACGGCCGCTGCGTCGCGGCCTCGGCGTGCGCGCCGCCCTCGTTCTCCGCCGGCGATTCGCGCTACGACGTCCCGAGCTACCCGGTGACCCACGTGACCTGGGAGGACGCGTCGAGCTACTGCGCGTGGGCCGGCGGGCGCCTCCCCACCGAGGCCGAGTGGGAGCTCGCCGCGCGCGGGCACTCGAACAACACGTTCCCGTGGGGCAAGGTCTACAGCCCGCGCCTCGCCAACCACGGCGCGTTCGCCGACGACCCGACGGACGGGAGCGACGGCTTCGTCGGGCTCGCGCCGGTCGGCTCCTTCCCGGACGGCGCCACGCCGACGGGGCTGCTCGACATGGCGGGCAACGCCGCCGAGTGGGTCGCGGACTGGTACGACCGCGACGAGCAGCAGTTCGGCTACCGGCGCGGCGCGCAGACGAACCCGAAGGGCCCGGCGTTCGGCGTGCTCGGTCACGTGATCCGCGGCGGCTCCTACCGCGACGGCGCGCACTGGCTGCGGGCCGCGGCGCGGCGCGCCTCCAACTTCGCCGAGCGCGAGGTGGGCTTCCGCTGCGCCGCGAGCCTGTGAGACGCGCCTGCCTCTCTCGCGCGCGGCCGAGGCGTGCGGCGCTCGGGCCCGGCGCCCCGAGCCCCGCGTCGTCGCGCGGCTGGCGCCCGAGACGGCGCGGCTCTAAGGTCTCCGCATGCGCGTCGCGCACTTCTCCGATCTCCACGTCCTCGCGCTCGAGGGCGTGAGCCGCCTCCGCTTCCTCAACAAGCGCTTCACCGGCCTCGTGAACCTGCGCGTGAAGCGGGAGCACAAGCACCGCCCCGGGCACGTCCGCGCGGTCGTGCGCGAGGTGGCGCGCGCCAAGGTCGACCACGTCGTCATCACCGGCGACCTCACGAACCTCGCGCTCGAGCAGGAGTTCGACGCGGTCAAGCGCTTGATCGAAGAGGAGCTCGGCTTCGGCGCCGCCGACGTCACCATCGTCCCCGGCAACCACGACCTCTACACGCGCGGCGCGATGCGCGCGCAGCGCTTCACGCGCTCCTTCGCGCCGTACCTCGAGAGCGATCTGCCCGAGCTCGCGGCGGACATCGCGCTCGGGCGCTTCCCGGTCGTGAAGCTCCGCGGCCCCGTCGCGTTGATCGGCATGTCGAGCGCCGTGCCGCGGCCGCCGCTCGTCGCCTCGGGCGAGCTGGGCGAGCGTCAGCTCGAGGCGCTCGCGCGGATCCTCGCGCACGACGAGGTGAAGCGCCGCACGCCGATCCTCGCGCTCCATCACCCGATCCACAACCCGCCGTCGCGCATCAAGACGCTGGTCGAGGGCCTCGTCGACGCCGTCGATCTCGGCGACGTGATCTCGCCGGTGCGGACCGGCCTCCTGCTCCACGGGCACCTGCACAACCGGATGCAGCGCGACTTCCCGACGAAGGCCGGCCGCGTGCTCGCCGTCGGCGCGACGAGCGCCTCGCTCCACCACGACGACGAGCACCGGATGGCGGGCTTCAACCTCTACGAGTTCGACGGCGCCGGCGCGCTCCAGGAGATCGAGGCCCACGTGCTCGATCCGGCGAGCGACACGTTCCGGATCGATCGCGTCCCGACGTGGCACTGACGGACCGAGCGTGATCCGGAGAGGCGCTCGGCCCGCGCCGACCTCCTCGTCCGGGGCGGCTCGCTCGCGTGGGGCCGCTCGCGCCTCCCGCGAGGAAGGCGCGGTCTCCCGCGGGACCGCACGCCGCAGCCTCGCTCCGCGCGTTCGCGGATCAGGGCCGCGCGCTCGCGCCGGCGCCTTTAACGGCAAAGCGCCTGCTCCGGCGGGAGCAGGCGCCTGTCGTGTCGACTACGTTCACCGGCTGGTGAGGTCCCCCCCGGGGCGGGATGTGGAGTCGACGACTCGCGTCAGGCCATCGCCGGCGCGCCGTCCTGGCGCACGACGTTGATCGCCTGGAGCCCCTTCGGGCCTTCCTTGATCTCGAACTCCACCATCTCGTCCTCGAAGAGGCGGCGGCGGCCATCGCCCGAAATCTGCGAGTAGTGCACGAAGACGTCGGGGCCGTTGTCCTGCTTGATGAAGCCCCAGCCCTTCTCGTCGTTGAACCACTTCACCTTGCCCACTGCCATCGGGATGCCTCCACTTCCACTGTTACGAACTGCAACTGCGACTGCTGCCTTGAATCCCGGTCGCGCGGATCACGATCCACGCGGTCCTCTCATCGAGGTGGCGCGTACGCTACGAGAGGTCGGCTCTGGGCGTCAACTTGGATTCTGCAATCTTCTGGTCGCCCCGACGTTCACCCTCGCGCGTCACGCGAGAGGTGAGAGGCAACCTACGGAAGGTGCACGCTAAAACGTCTTCGTGAGGGGCGTTGCAATGCCCTCTTGAAGCGCGCGCGGACCTGAGTCTGCGCCGCGCGACGAACGCCGGGCGCGCGGACGCGATCCACCCGCGCGCGAGGCCCGCGCGCCGGGCGCGATCGAGCGCGGACGCGATCCCACGCGCGCGAGGTCCGGGCGCGAAGGAGCGCCCGCGTCCGCACGATCACCTCTTCGGCTTCGGCGCCTCGGCGGGCCGCCCGGGGGCGCCCGACGGCGCCGCGCCCTGCTTCTCGAGCGCGTCGAGCTCCTCGAGGTTCGCCTTCACGCGCGGATCGCTCGGATCGATGCTCCCCGCCGTCTTCAGCGCCTCGCGCGCTTCGGCGCGCGTCTTCGGATCCCGCGCGAGCGCCGTCGCGAGGTTGATCCACGCGCTCGCCAGCTTCGGATCGAGGCGGATCGCCTCCCGGTACTCGACGATCGCGTCCGAGACCTTCCCCTGGAGCTGAAGGGCGTAGCCGAGGTTCGAGCGGAACGTCGCCCGCTTCGGATCCAGCTCGATCGCCCGCCGGAGCTCGGGGATCGCGCGGGTGAAGTCGCTCTCGGCGAGGAGCGCGGTCCCGAGATCGGAGCGCGCGCGCGCGTCGTCCGGCGCGAGGCGCGCCTGGACCTCGTACTCCTTGATCGCGTCCCGCACGCGCCCGCGCATGAAGAGGACGGTGCCGAGGTTGCCGCGCCGCGCCGCGCTGCCCGGATCGAGGTCCTTCGCCTTCGTCAGCTCGACGAGCGCCTCCTCGGACTTGCCGGTCGCGAGGAGCGCGATCCCGAGCGCCGAGTGCGCCTCGGGCTCCTCGGGGACCAGCGCGGCGCCCTTGCGGAGCGCCGCCTCCGCCTCGGCGGCGTTGCCGAGGAGCAGGAGCGCGCGCCCGTGCTCGACGAACGCCGGCCCGAAGGTGGGCTCGAGGTCCGCCGCCCGTTTGAGCTCCTTCGCCGCGGCGATCACGGCGGCGTTCTTCTCGGCGGCGGCGAAGCCGAGCGTCGGGCTCGCCCTCGTCACCTTCACGCGCGCGGCGCCGACGATCGGCCCGGCCCGCCGAGGCGCGGTCTTCCTCGCCGCCTCGTAGCCGGCGAGCGCCTTGTCGAGGTCGCCAGCCTCGAACGCCTTGTCGGCCTCCGCGAGCAGGCCGTCGAGCGCCGCGTCGTTCGTCCGCGCGAGCGCGAGCGTCGTCGGCTTCGGCGGCGGGAGCGCCTCGGCGGGCGGCGCGCTCGCGACCGGCGCGGCCGGCGGCGCGCTCGCGGCGGGCTGGGACACGGCGCCGGCCTCACCGGCGGCCGGCGCGTCCTCCTGCCAGGCCTCGTCGTCGTCCGGCATCTTCCAGAAGATCAGGACGACGATCGCCACCGCGACGAGCGAGATCACCACGTCCCACACGCGCGCCTCCCCTCGGGCCTCGGGCCCCGGTCACAGCCCCCGCGGGAGGGCGCGGCCGAAGGCCGCCTCGTAGCGGGCGGCGAAGGCCGCCCGGTCGAACCCGTACGACGACGTCCCCTTCGACTCGACGCAGTAGGAGGCGGTCAGCGCCCCCAGGCGCCCGCTCGTCTCCCAGCCCGCGCCGCTGACGAGGCCCTTGATCAGCCCGCCGCGGTAGGCGTCGCCCGCGCCGGTCGGGTCGACCACGTCGGCCACCGGCGCGACCGGCACCTCGACGACGTCGCCCCCGCGCGGATGGATGCGCGAGCCGTGCTCGCCCAGCGTGACGACGACGGCCTCGCAGCGCTCGAGGAGGCCCTCCATGTCGAGGCCGGCCTTCTCCTGCACGATCGCGAGCTCGTAGTCGTTGACGACGAGCGCGCGCGCGCCGACGAGCCCGGCGGAGAGCGCGGCGCCGTCGAGCGCGATCACCTGCTGCCCGGGGTCGTAGATGAACGGCACGCCCAGCCGGCGGCACTCCTCGGGGTAGGCCTTCATCGCCGCCGGGTCGTTGGGCGAGACGATCGCCAGCGCCGGGTGCGCCCCCGGCAGCCCGCCCACGAGGGCGTCGGCCGCGCGGGCCATGGCGCCCGGGTAGAAGCCGGTGATCTGGTTGTTGTCGAGGTCGGTCGTGATGAAGCACGACGCCGTGAGCAGGTCCTCGTGCACGTGCGTGCCCGCGAGGTCGACGCCGCGCTCCTCGAGCCAGCGCCCGTAGTCGGCGAAGTCCGAGCCCACCGCCGCGACCAGGCGCGGCCGCACCCCGTGCAGGGCCAGGGCGTAGGCCACGTTCGCCGCGCAGCCGCCGCGCAGGCGCTGCAGCCCCTGCACGAGGAACGAGACGTTCAGGATGTGCAGCTTGTCCGGGAGGATGTGGTCCTTGAACCGGCCGGGGAAGTTCATGATGTGGTCGAACGCCACCGAGCCGGTGACGGCGATCTCGTGCACGGCCAAGGTTCGCTCCTGCGCCCCGGGCGGGGCGAGCAGAGCCTAAATGGCCGGGCGGCCTTCCGCAATCGGTGGGGGCGCCGCGGCTACGTCGGCGCGCCCTGCTCGTCGAGCCGCCGGTTGGCCTCGAGCAGGAGCCCGGTGATCGTCGTCTTCAGCGTGCGCTCGCCCGCCTCGATCTTGCTGCGGAAGGTGTAGTAGCCCCGGCGCTGCGAGATCATCGCGCACACGGCCGCCTCGTCCTCGAGGTCGCCGAAGGTGGCGAACATGGGGCTGCCCTCGTAGACGACGAGCTGGCCGCTCCGGTCGCCGTCGGCGAACACCTCGAGCGTGCCGGTCTTCTGGTTGAACTCGATCGCCTGCAGCACCTCGGCCAGCGACGACTTCTCGAGCCGCCCCGACATGGCGTCCGCCGAGGGCAGGCTGCTGAACGACTGCAGCGGGCGCGTCTCCTCGGCCTCCGAGATCGTCTTGCCGCGCACCTCGTCGGTCGAGCGCACCTTGATCTCGTAGGGGCCGATCAGCAGGGCGTCGCCCACCTGCAGCGCGTGCGTGAGGACGCGCGCGCCGTTGACGTAGGAGCCGTAGGTGGAGCGGTCCTCGAACACGAGCTCCCGGCCGGCGACGCGCACGATCGCCGCCGTGCGCGACACGCCGGGGTGCGGCAGGACGAGCCCGCAGGTCGAGCCGCGCCCGAGCGTCAGCACCGGCTCGATGCCGACGGGGACGGGGGCGAACGGCTCGCAGTGCAGCCAGGCCACGATCCGCGGGTCGTCCACGTCGAAGCGCGGCACCTGCGACACGGGCGGCTGCACGGCCTCGACGACCGGCGGCGCGCCGCGCGTCAGCTTCGCGGCGTCGAGGCGCACCGTCGCCGGGGTCGGCGGCGCCCCC
>JAHBWF010000206.1 GCA_019637105.1 Labilithrix sp. | reverse complement strand
GCGCCCGGGACCGCGCGCCGAGCGCCCGCCGAGGTCGCGCCCCGAGGGGCGCGCGCGCGTCGAGCTCTCGACCGGGATCGCGCTCGGCGCGACGGGCGGCGTCGGCCCCGCGATTGCGCCGCGCGCGGGCGCGCTCTTCGACGTCGAGCTCGCGCCCGGCGAGAGCGCCTCCGGCGTGGCGCTCCAGCTCGCGCCGTCGCTCCGCGCCGCGGCCGACGTCGCGGCGACGTCGAGCGATCTCGCGAGCGGCGCGCAGCACTACCTCTGGATCGGCGGGACGCTCGGCGCGTGCCCGGCGCGTCTCGCGCTCGGCGCGCGCGTCCGCCTCGCCCCGTGCGCCGCCGTCCAGGCCGGCGCCCACGCCGGCAGGACGACCCAGGTGGCGAACCGCACCTCGAGCGTCGATCCGTGGGTCGCCCCCCTCGCCGGGCTCCGCCTCGAGTGGGCCTTGAGCGCTTCGGTCAGCCTGGAGCTCCAGGGCGACGTCGTTTTTCCGCTCCTCCGGACGCGCTTCTTCCTCGCCCCGAGCACCACGATCTTCGAAATACCCGGAATTACAGGCGTTGGAAGCGCCGCCGCGCGGTGGCATTTTAGGTGATCAGAACCGGCCCGCCTCGTCATCACACGGCAGGTCATGGTCGCTTCTCCTTCTCTTCTGACGGCACATGACCTCCCCATGACCGCCGCGGCCGTCCCCCCGAAGGACGAAGCGGCTCGACAAGTCGCCCTCGTCCGCACGCACCTCCCGTCCGTGTGGCGCTTCCTTCGGCGCCTCGGCCTTCAACCCGACGACGCCGACGACGTCGCGCAGGAGGTCTTCCTCGTCGCGGTCAGGAAGATGGACGTGATGGAGGCCGGCCACGAGCGCAGCTTCCTCTTCGGCGTCGCCCTCCGGATCGCGATGCGGGCGCGACGGACGCAGAAGTCGCGCGCGGACCGGACCGACGCCCACTTCGAGATCGACGACGTCCGCTCGCCCGACCCCTCGTCGGACGAGCTGCTCTCGCGAAAAGAGGCGCGCGGCCTCCTCGACAAGGCCCTGTCCGAGATGAAGCCGGAGATCCGCACCGCCTTCGTCCTCTACGAGCTCGAACAGATGACCATGATCGAGATCGCCGCGCTGACCGAGACGGCTCCGGGGACGGTGGCGTCCCGGATCCGGCGCGGGCGCGAGCAGTTCCAGAGCGCCGCCACCCGCTTCCAGGCGAGGCTGCGATGAGCGATCCCGAGCGCCTGTTCGATCACGGCTCGCCCTTCGAGCGATCGCTGCTGCGGTCGTCCGAGAGCGAGGAGCCCTCGCGACGGCTCGAGGAGAAGGTCCTCGCGGCGCTCGCGGCGGCGCCGGCCGCAGGCGTCGATCCGGCGCCCGCGGGAGACGCGGCCGGCGACGGCGCCCGCTTGCTGCGACCGATGATGCTCGCGACCCTGGCCGTCGGGCTCCTCGTCGGCGGGGGGATCGCGCTCGGGCCGCGGCTCGCGGGGCCTCGCGCGGAGACCGCCGGCGACACGGCGTCCCCCGCGCCGGCGACGACCGCGCCCGCTCCGTCGGAGGCGCCCGCGGCGCCGAGCGCCGTGGACGTGCCGATCGTCCGCCTCGACGCGCTCCCCTCCGCGCCGCCGGCGCAGCCCGCGCCACGCCCGTCGTCGCGCGCGACGTCGACCGCCACGACGGCCACGCTCGCGCCCGACGACGCCTCGTCGCTCGAGCGCGAGATCGCGCTGCTCGACGCGGTGAAGGCGAAGCTCGCGGCCGGCGCGGCCGCCGACGCCGCGCGCGCGCTCGACGGCTACGACGCCGAGTTCCCGCGAGGCACGCTTCGCCCCGAGGCGACCGTCCTGCGCATCCGTACGCGGCTCGCGCTCGGCGAGCGCGCCGAGGCCGAGCGGCTCGCCGACGACTTCCTCGCGAGGCACCCGAGCAGCGTGCACGCGAGCCGAATCCGCGCGCTCCTCGCCGACTGAGCCGGACCACGCGACCCCGCCGCCGGAGCCACCCTTGGCATTTCGAGACCTACGCCTCCTGCCGCTTCCGCTCGTCTTCGTCTGGGCGCTCGTGAACGGGTGCGCCGTGAAGGAGGTGCGCCTCGGCGACGTCGACGACGCCGGCGCCGTCTTCGCGCCCACGCCGGAGGCCGGCCCCGACGCGCCCGAGAGCGAGGTGCTCATGTGCGTCGGCACGCTCTGCCCCGCGCCGTACGCGACGTGCCTCACGCCGGGCAAGCCCGCGTACACGTGCGGGACCGATCTCTCGCGCGACGCGGACAACTGCGGCGCGTGCGGGAACGTCTGCGGGACCTTCCTCCCGCTCCACATGGTCTCGCAGTGCATCGAGGGCGCCTGCGCGTACCAGTGCCACAACCCCAACCCGCAGTTTCCGACCGACTGGCGCGACTGCAACGGCGTCATCGACGACGGGTGCGAGGTCAACGTCCTCCTCGACACCAAGCACTGCGGCTCGTGCGGGAACGCGTGCGCGCCGGGGCAGAGCTGCAACTCCGGAAAGTGCGGGTGCCCCGCGGGTCGGATCGAGTGCCCGTGGTTCCTCGGGCGGACGCGCTGCGTCGATCCCATGACCGACGACTTCAACTGCGGCGGCTGCGGGAGCGCGTGCCCGTCGGACGGCGCGTGCGCGGTGAACCCGCCCAACATGCGCTACGGCTGCGTCGGCGGCACGTGCGGCCACCTCAAGTGCGAGCCGCGCACGGTGGACTGCAACGGCGACGTCGGGCCGCTCGGCTGCGCGTCCGACGGCTGCGAGGTCGGCGCCGTCGCCGACCGCGACAACTGCGGCGGCTGCGGGGTCACGTGCAAGGACGGCGAGGAGTGCCTCGATCCGAAGGGGACCGGCCTCGCCTGCGTCGCGCCGTGCGAGGCCACGGGCTTCACGTTCTGCCCCGTCGGCAAGTGCTTCGATCTCTCGAGCGACGTCCTCGCGTGCGGGCACTGCTCGAACGAGTGCCCCGCCGGCGGCCCGAACCAGGTGCGCGCGTGCCACAAGGGCGTGTGCGCGCTCGAGTGCGCGCCCGGCTTCGCCGACTGCAACCAGGATCCGAGCGACGGCTGCGAGACCGACCTCTCCGTCAACCCCAACCACTGCGGCGCGTGCGGGAACGAGTGCGAGCTCGCGCTCGGGCAGCCCTGCGTGGAAGGAAAGTGCCTCATGACTCCGTGCGGTTCGCCGGGGGCGAAATGATCGGCGTCGCCTCGAAGCCCGGACGGATCGCGCTCGGCGCGCTCGCGTTCGCCCTGCCGCTGTCCTCGTTCGCCGCCTGCGCCGACACGAAGGCGGGCAACACCGACGAAGAGGATCCGTCCAAGGTCGTCGACGCCAGGGACGCCGGCGACGCGAGCGGCGACGCGGGGCCCGACGCCCCGAGCTGCGACGCCGCGAGCTCCGACTGCGTCACCGACGCGATCTCGTGCGACGACGCCGCGTGGTGCCCCGTCCCCTCGCCGCTCGCGCCGACCTCGGTCCTCACGTCGGTGTGGGGGTGGGGCAAGGACGACGTCCTCGCCGTCGGCTCCGGCGGCGCGGTCCTGCGCTGGGACGGGGCGAAGTGGAGCGCGGTGAAGGCGCCCGACGCGAAGCTCACGTTCACCCGCGTGTGGGGCACCGGCGCGAACGACATCTGGCTCATCGCCGGCACCGACGCGCTCTACCACTCCACGAGGCTCGCCGGCGGCGCGCCCGAGTGGCGGGCCGAGCCGAACCTCGGCGGCGAGCCGTACAACGCGGCCACGCTCTTCGCCGTGTGGGGGAGCGGCGCGGGCGACGTGCGCGTCGGCGGCGCGCGCCTGCAGCTCGACACGCGCGAGGGCTTCGTCGACTTCAATCAGTTCGTCCGCGTCGCCGGCGCGACGACCTGGGAGGGCGTCGCGGGCTCGGGGACCGTCCGAGGGATCTGGGGCGCCAGCGCGACCGACGTCTGGATGCTGGTCGACAACAGCGCGACGAACCCGTGGGAGAAGGGCACGACGCTGCACGGCACCGGGCCGTCCGCGGAGGCGTTGCGCTGGACGGCGATCGACAGCCGTTCGGCGGTCGGCCTCGACGCGATCTGGGGGAGCGGCGCGAACGACGTCTGGGCCGTCGGCGAGCTCGGGACGATCCGCCGCGTCGGCGCCGGCGACGCGCGCTGGGAGATCGTCGCGTCGCCCACCACGGCCCGGCTCCGGTCCGTGTGGGGCTCGGGCCCGAAGGACGTCTGGGCGGTCGGCCAGGCCGGCACGATCCTCCACTACGACGGCGCGTCCTGGACGCCCTCGGTGGCGGCGTTCCCCGTCGGCCCCAAGCCGGAGCTCTACGGCGTGTGGGGCACCGGACCGGACGACGTGTGGATCGTCGGCGACGGGATCGTCCTTCACTCCACCGGCGACCACTCCGGCGGCGAAGACGCAGGGGGCGGCTCGTGAACCGCGCGCGGAGGCCGCTCGCGGCCGCCCTCGGGGCGATCGGCGTCGTCGGGGGCGCGAGCCTCTTCGGCTCGCTCGCGGCGTGCGCGGAGTCCGACGCGCCGTCCTCACCGGACCTCGACGCCGACGGCGGGCCGGGCGTCCCTCCGACGGCGGACGACGCCGGGGGCGCGGACGCGAGCGCCGACGCGGACGCGGGCGCGCCTGCTTCGACCTGCTCCCCCGGGGGCTGGTGCCACACCGCGCTCCCGCCGAAGACGACGCTCACGGGCGTGTGGGGCGACGGGAGCGGCGTGGTCTGGGCCGTCTCCGAGGACGGCCGGGTCCTGCGCTGGGAGGCGAACGCGTGGAAAGTGCACGCGATCGGCCTCGGGCCGCTCCGCGCGATCTGGGGGAGCGGCCCGACGGACATCTGGGTGAGCAACGGCGCGGAGCTCCTCCACGGAGTGGGCGCGTCGCCGGCGACGCTCGAGTTCGCCGCGGTCCCGACGCCGGGCGACGCCGACGCGGCCATCACGTCGATCTGGGGCACCGGACCGACCGACGTCTGGGCCGCCGGCGGACGCGTCGATCTCGCGCCCTACGCCGGACGCGTGCTGCACTACGCCGCGGGCGACGCCGGCGCTCCCGCGTGGACGCGGGTCGAGGGGATCACCCGCGACCCGATGGCCTTCTCGCACGTGTGGGGGAGCGCGGCGAGCGGCGTCTGGCTGGCCGGGTTCTACTACGACGAGGACCAGTGGTCGGACGTCGGCGTGATCCTCCGGCGTCCCGCCGGCGCCGTCGACTTCGAGGCGGAGCGGCTGCCCGAGGACACCGTGTTCTCGGGCTCGTGGCTCACCCGCGTCGGCGGCGTCGGCTCGACGGGGACGACGACGACCGTCGTCGGCATGACGAGCGTGAACGTCCCCTCCTCGTGGCAGGCCGTGTCGAAGGACAACGGCGCGACCTTCACCTGGACGTACGAGAACGGCGGCGCCGCGACGTTCTCGATGAACGCGGCGTTCACGGTCGCCGCCGACGACGCCTGGTCGGCGGGCGAGTACGGGCGCCTCCGCCACTGGGACGGCGCGGCGTGGACCCAGGCGGCGGTCACGGCGACCGGCGCGCCGCTCACGATGACCTTCCTCGCGATGTGGGGCGAGCCCGCGAAGGATCTGTGGGTGGTCGGCGAAGGAATCGCCGTCCGCCGCGATCTCTCCAAGTAGGAAACCCGAGCCCGTCATGAGCTTCGCACGAACCCTCCTCGCCTGGACGCTGATCGCGGTGAGCACGAGCCTCGCCGTCGCGGCGTGCGGCGACGACGAGCGAGCGGCTTCGTCCGGGCGAGCGCGTTCACCGGCCGGGCCGCGCGCGTCGCGGCGAGCAACGGCGCCGTCTGCGCGCTCGTCCAGGGAAGCGCCGTCGCGTGCTGGGGGAGCAACGCCAACGGCGAGCTCGGTCGACCTTCGCCCGACGAGCTCGCCCCCCCGTCTCCGCTGCCGGTCCGCTTCTGAGCTTCCGATCCTCTCGAAGGGTTCGCCATGATCCACGAACGCCGCGGTCACCTCCTCAGCTTCGCGCTCGCCGCCGCCGCCGCCGCCGCGCCGTTCGTCGCGTGCTCGACGGATCGCGCCGTCTTCGACGAGGGGCCGAAGGAGCTCGCCGATCCCGACGCGGCGCCGCCCGACGCCCCGGTCTGCGGGTTCCGCTGCTCGCCCGATCTCAAGAAGGTCTTGAGGGGCTGCGACGGGACCGAAGAGGTCGTGGCGACCTGCGGGCCGGATCGAGGCTGCGGCGTCGACCGTTGCGTCGACGCCTGCGAGAGCGCGGCGCTGTCGAAGGGGTCGACCGGCTGCGCGTTCTGGACGCTGCCGCCGGACGACACCGCGCGCGGCTCGGGAGGGTGCTTCGCCGCCCTCGTCGCCAACACCTGGGACCGCGCCGTCACGCTCCGCGCCGAGCTCGGGACCGAGGCCGTCGACATCTCGCGCTCGGTCTACACCGCCTCGCGCGACGCGGCCGGCGACGCGGTCTACACGCCGGTGAGCGGCCCCCTCCCCGCGGGCGAGGTCGGCGTCGTCTTCCTCTCGCAGGCCGTCGCGCCGTCCGACCCGGACGCGCCCCGGTGCCCCGCCGGCGTCGTGCCGGCGGTGAGCTACGATCCGCTGCGGCACGGCACCGGGAAGACGGTCGCGTTCCACCTCGTCGCCGACGCGCCGATCGCCGCGTACTCGATCTACCCGTACGGCGGCGCCGAGAGCTTCTACCCGGCGTCGACCATGCTGATCCCGGTCTCGTCCTGGGACAAGAGCTACGTCGCCGTGTCGACCGGCAAGTTCGGGAGCCCGAATGAAGGCGGCGAGCTGAACCGCCGGACGCTGCAGATCGTCGCCGACGAGGACGACACCGAGGTGTCGATGCGCCCGATCGCCGACGTCGGCGCCGGCTACCAGGTCGAGGCGGCGCCGAAGGGCGCGCCGAAGACCTGGAGGCTCCGGCGCGGCGAGGTCCTCCAGATCAACCAGTTCGCCTCGCTCTCCGGCAGCCCCGTCGTCACGAACAAACCGGTCGGCCTCTTCGGCGGCTCGCCGTGCACGTTCCTGCCGATCGAGAAGGGCGCCTGCGACATGACCCACCAGCAGATCGCGCCCTTCGCGCAGTGGGGGCACGCGTACGCGCTCGTCCCCTACCGGCCGCGGCACGAGAGCCCCTCGGGCGTGAGCCGCGAGGTCACCGCGTGGACGTTCGTGGGCGCGGTCGACGGCACCGAGCTCACGTGGGATCCGGCGAAGCCCCCCGGCGCGCCGGAGCGCCTCTCGGAGGGCGAGGTCGTCGACTTCATG
This sequence comes from Labilithrix sp., assembly GCA_019637105.1. Classification (GTDB taxonomy): domain Bacteria; phylum Myxococcota_A; class Polyangia; order Polyangiales; family Polyangiaceae; genus Labilithrix. The sequence goes on along the minus strand of JAHBWF010000206.1, from coordinate 5,693 downwards.
ACCGACGCGCTCGCCAGCGTGAAGAGCCAGGACGCGAAGCACCCGTTCTACGCCGGCGTCCAGATGACCGGCTGGGCGTTCGGCGGACGCCCCGGAGGACCGTCCGGCACCGTCCTCGGCGATCCGGAGTTCGTGAACGTCGTCCCCGCCGAGCAGTTCCTCGACCGCTACGTCTTCTTTGCGGATTACACGTACCCGGAGACCACGCTCACGGTCGTCCGCAAGAAGACGGCGACGGGCTTCCACCCCGTCGAGCTCGAGTGCGCCGGCGAGATCGCGTTCACGCCGCTCGGCGCCTCCGGCGAGTACGAGTACGCGTGGATGCGCCTGACCTCCGGCTCCACCCCGCAGAGGTTCGAGAAGGGCACCTGCGGCTACGGCCGCCACGAGGCCCGCAGCGACGGCCCGTTCTCGATCACCGTCTGGGGCATGGCCGACGCCGCGAGCTACGGCTACACCGGCGGCATGGGCTCGCGCCCCGTCAACGAGGCGCCGCCGCCCTCGGTGCAGTGAGCGCGCGCCGGGGCGCCTCGTTCACCGCGCGCGCGAGCTCCGCGGAGCCCTCACTGCGCGCGGAAGCGGAAGATCTCGCCGGAGTCCGTCGTCACGTAGAGCTTCTCGTCCGGGCCCATGACGAGCGAGCGGACGCGCTCCGTGACGTCCGGGAACTCGCCGACGTCGACCACGTTGCTCAGCGACGCGTCGAAGTCGAGCAGCTGGATCTTCCGGCCGCCGAGGAAGCCCACCGCGAGGCGGTAGTCCCACGACTTCCAGCTCGCGCCGCGCAAGAAGGTGCACGGCGACATGCCGTTCGACACGTCGTGCTTCCAGATCGGCGCCACCGCCGACGCGACCGCCGCCGTGTCGGTCATGAGCGCCCCGTTGTAGCCGTTGTACTGTCCGCCGTTGTTCGGGTTCCAGCCGCCGTTCGCCCCCGCCGTGAGCTTCGTCACCTCGTCGTCGTTGCCCGGCCCGTGCTCCGAGACGAAGACGGCGCCGGTGTAAGGGTGGAAGGTGATGCCTTGCGGGTTGCGGAAGCCGAGCGACCAGATCAGGTTGCGACTGCCGATGTTCGGGTTGCCCGGCGCGGGAGCGCCGTCGGTCGTGAAGCGCAGGACCTTGGAGCCCAGGGCCTCGACGTTCTGCGGGATCGTCGCGCTGTGGTTGTCCCCGGTCGTCAGGTAGAGCATGCCGTCGGGGCCGAAGCGGAGCCGCCCGCCGGAGTGCGAGCCCGCGCCGCCGACGGACGTCGCCGCGGCCTTGTACGAGATGCCGGTGACGATGTCGGTGCGATCCGTGAGCGTATCCTGCGCCGAGAGGCGGTAGCGGACGACGCGGTTGTCCTTCGTCCCGTTCGCGTCGTGGGAGAAGTAGAGATAGACGCGCCGGTTCGTGGCGAAGGCGGGATCGACCGCGACGCCCATGAGCCCGCTCTGGCCCTCGGCGAAGAGCCCGGCGAGCGGGTTGCCCGCGCTCCCCGCGTTCGCCACGACGGTCGAGGACGGGGTGTTCCCGAGCGTGAGCTTTCGCACCGCGCCCCCGCGCACGGTGAAGAGCGCCGATCCGTCGGGGAGGAACGCGAGATCCCAGATGACGGAGCCTCCGCCGATCGAGAGGACCGGCTCGCGGGAGATCGTCGGGTCCTCGGTCGAACGAGGAGGCGGGCCCGCGTCGACGCCCGCGTCACCGCCGCCGTCGCCGGTCGGCGAGCCGCCTCCGTCGACGATCGCCCCGCCGCCGCCGTCCTTGCCGTCGTCCCCGGGGCTCGTCCCCGCGTCCGGATCGTCCGCGGTCTTCAAGGCGCTCTCGCACGAGAAGACGAGAGGCAACGCGAGCAAGAGAGCGAGGGGAGCCGAGCGCGAGGCGAACATGCAGCACGAGTGTAACCGCCGCGCCTCGCCGGGCAAGCGACGGTCCCCCTCGGCGGGCGTTGTTCAAGAAGAACGGAACTTCACACGTGCGAGGCGTACGCCGTCGACGCACACTCGTGCACGTCCTCCGTCGCGGTCGTCGCGGCGAGCCGCAAGCTTCGCGGAGTCCCTTCAGCGCCCGGTCCGGGCTGCGAGGACGAAGCGGGCGAGCTCTTCGTCGAACCGCGCCGCCTCGTCGACGAACGGCGCGTGACCGGCGCGCTCGTACTGCACGAGGCGAGCGCCCGGGACGAGCTCGGCGGTGTGCCTCGCCATCGCGACGGTGATGAATCGATCGAAGGCGCCGTAGACGACGAGCGTTGGCTTCTGGAACGCGCGGAGGGCCGGCTCGGTCCCGGCGAGCGAGATCCGCTGGATCGCGACGTGCTCGCTCGCGGGGAGGACCCCCGCGGCCGCGAGGAGCCGATCGAGCTCGCCGGGATCGAGGGGCTTCGCGAAGCAGGCCTCGACGAACGCGCGCGTCCACTCCGCGCGCGCGGCGTCGTCCGACGAGCCGAGCCCGGCCATGAAGCGATCGTTGCCCGGCGCGAAGAGCTCGGGCGCGAACTTGGTCACCGCGTCGACGAACACGGCGCCGCCGAGCTCGTCGCCCCCGTGGTCGCGCAGGTACGCGCCGAGGACGACGCCGCCGAGCGACCAGCCGACGACGATCGGCTTCTCCACGCGCGTGCCGGCGATGACCGCCGCGAGATCGTCCCCCCAGCGCGCGCCGTCCGCGTAGGCGGCGTCGTCGCGCGGACGGGCCGACCGCCCGTGGCCGCGCAGGTCGTAGGCCACGAGGTGGAACCGCGACGAGAGTCCGCCTTCGAGCTGGCGTCGCCAGATCTCACGGCTGAACCCGAGGCCGTGAACGAAGACGATGGCGGGGCCGTCGAGGTCGCCCGTCTCGGTGACGGCCAGCTCGACGCCGTCGGCGGAGCGCACGCGCGAGACGCGCGGAGCTGGAGGCGTCGGTGAGGCGGCGCCGCTCGGCGCGGAGGCGCCCGCAGGGTTCGACGCGGGGGCCGAGCTCGACGCGCACGCGGCCGGGCCGAGCGCGAGCGCGAGCGCGCAGAGGACGACGTGGAGGGCGCGGGGAGAACGGAGCTGCATGGTGGCGCCGACGATAAGGCTCGGCGCGTCCCGTGTCCGACTCACACGATTCTGAGTGGGTTTCGTGCGCCACGCGGAGGACGAGCTCGATTCATCCCATGTCCGGCTCGCACGATCCTGAGTAGGTTTCGGAGGCCATGCGGAAGATGAGCTCGACGAACTCGCGGAACCGTCTCTCGCTTCGTGAGGCCTGCGTCCTCAACGACGCGCTGGCCCGGCTCGCCCTGCGCTGGAAGATGCCGGTCCTGCACGCGATCGCGAACGGCGCGAGCTCCTATGGAGAGCTTCGCGCGAAGCTCCCGGAGATCACCCACCAGATGCTCGCGGCGCGCCTCCGTGAGCTCGTGGACGAGGGCCTCGCGGTGAAGAGCGCCGACAACCACGCGAACGCGCCCCGCTACACCGCCACCGGCGCCGCCCGTGAGGTGCTCGCGATCATGGAGGAGATCTGTCGCTGGGAGAAGCGGCACGGCCGCCGCGAGCCACCTCCGCGCGAGCTCGCCGAGAGGCAGGCGCGGGCCGAGACGAGCTGGAACGAGGGCGCGGCCGCGAAGGATCTCCGCGTCCGACGCCCCCACGGGTGAAGAGGCCACGTCGCCGCGACGCGGGCTCAGCCGAGCGCGTCGCGACGGCACGCGAGGAAGCGCCGCTCCGCCTCGTTGCTCGTCGCGCGGATCGCGGCGGAGTAGGCGGCTCGGGCCTCCCCGGCGCGCCCCGCGCGGCGGAGCAGGTCGGCCTTCGCCGCGGCGAGGGCCGGGTGCTCGCGCAGCGCCGCGTCGACCTCGAGGGCGGCGAGGCGCTCGAGCGCAGCCGCCGGGCCTTCGACGACCGCGCGCGCGACGACCGCGTTCACGGCCACCACCGGCGCGGCCGTCTTCGCGCGGAGCATCTCGTACAGGTGCACGATCTGGCGGAAGTCCGTCTCCGCGTACGACGGCGCCTCGTCGTGCACCGCGTGGATCGACGCTTCGATCGCGTACGCGCTCGCGGGCCCGAGCGCGAGCGACGCCACCAACAGCTCCTTGCCGCGCGCGATCGCCTGGTGGTCCCAGCGCGAGCGGTCCTGCTCCTCGAGCGGGACGAGATCGCCGTCCGCCGTCACGCGCGCGTGACGGCGCGCGTGGACGAGGAGGAGGAGCGCGAGCAGCGCCTTCGGCTCCGCGCTCGCGGGCAACAGCACCCCGACCAGCTCGGCGAGCCGCAGCGCCTCGTCGGCGAGGTCGACGCGCTGCAGCTCCGCGCCCGCGGTCGCGACGTAGCCCTCGTTGAAGATCGCGTAGATCACCTCGAGGACCGCGCCGAGACGCGACGACAGCTCGCCGCGCTCGGGCACCTCGTAGGGGATCTTCGCGATCTCGATCTTCGTCTTCGCGCGCGTGAGCCGCTGCGCCATCGTCGGGACCGGGACGCAGAACGCGCGCGCCACGTCCTCGGTCGAGAGCCCGGAGAGCCAGCGCAGCGCGAGCGCGATCTGCGCCTCCCGCGCGATCGCCGGGTGGCAGCACGTGAAGAGGAGGCGCAGGCGATCGTCCGGGAAGCCCGCGGCGTCCGGATCGGCCTCGACGTCGGCCTCCTCGGGCGCGAACGCGCGGAGGTCGGCGTGCGCCGAGGTCGCTCGCCTCGCGTGGCGGACGCGATCGATCGCGCGCCGGCGCGCGACCGAGAGGAGCCAGGCCCGCGGCGAGGCCGGCGCCCCCTCCGCCGGCCATTGCACGAGCGCGGCCTCGACCGCCGCGTCGATCGCCTCCTCGGCGAGGTCGAACCCGTAGTCGCGCACCAGCGTCGCGACGAGGCGGGCGCGCTCGTCGCGGACGACGGTGGCGAGGGCCGCGCTCGGATCCACGGCCCCGGAAGATGTCGCCGGTCCTCCGTCGGGTCAAGCGGGCCCTCCCGATCGTTCAGGCGTACGCGCTCGTGTCCGCCACCGGGCGGATCTCGATCGTGCCGGTCTCGGCCGCGGGGATCCTGCAGGCGAGCTGGATCGCCTCGTCGAGGTTCCGGGCGCGCACGCGGTAGTAGCCGCCGAGCTGCTCGCGCGTCTCGGCGAAGGGGCCGTCCCTCACGACGCGGCCCTGGCCGGTCACGCTCACGCTCTTCGCCTTCATGACGGTGTCGAGCTGCTCCCCCGCGACGAGCTGACCGGCTTCGCGGACGCCCCGCGTGAACTCGCCGTACCGCGCGAAGGTCGCGCGCTGCTCCTCCTCGCTCATCGTCGCCCATCGCGCCTCGGTCTCGTAGATGAGGAGGATGTACTCCTTGAGGGCCTTCGGATCGACCTTCGCCCCCGGGGCCGCCGCCTCGGGCGGGCCGGAGTCGACGACGGGCCGGAGCTCGATCGTGCCGTCCTTCGCGCTCGGGATGCGCGCGGCCCACGCCTGCGCTTCGTCTTCGTCCTTGGCGTCGAAGCTGTAGTACCCGCCGAGCTGCTCGCGCGTCTCGGCGAAGGGGCCGTCCTTCACGATCCGCTGACCGTTGCGGAGCTGCACGGTCGTCGCGGTCTTCGTCGGCTCGAGCGCCGCGCAGTCGCCCGCGCGGCCCGTGGCGAAGAGCTCCTTCGTGAAGGCGCCGTAGGCCTGCATCAGGGCCTCCTGCTCGCTCTTCGAGCGGCTCGCGGCGCGGGACTCGGCGGCGTGGATCATCAGGACGTAGTTCATGGTCGTCGTCTCCTTC
>JAHBWF010000205.1 GCA_019637105.1 Labilithrix sp. | reverse complement strand
CCCAGAGGCCCAGGAGCCGGACGACGGGGACGCGCGGGCCGAGCTCGCGCAGCGGCCCGCCGAGGGCCTCGGCGCACTCCTCGGCGGTCAGCCCGCGCCGCGAGAGCTCGGCGAGGAGCGACGCCACGATGTCCGCATGGATGCTCCCTTGCACGCCTCGCTTCTGCCACGGGCGAGGCACCCCGCCCACGAACATGCCCTGACACGGGAGGGGATCGGTGATGGGAATCCGTCGCCCGCGCCTGTCCGGTAGGCCCGGGCGCCGTCGGACGGCCTTCGCGCCGGTTCGCCGCCGAGACGCGGCTCGGAGCCCCGGCGCGCCCGGCCGGGCGCGGCGAGATGCAACGCCCTTCGCGGCCGGGCGTTCACGTCGAGCGGTGGAGCACGCGGTCCATCGCGCGCTCCACCGCGGCTCGCGGTGGCCGGCGGCTTGCACGGGGCCCGTCCATGAGCGCGCAGCCACGGCTCGTGACGGGTCTCTGCCTCCTCGCGCTCGCTTGCGCGGCCTGCGCCGACAAAGAGGCGGCCGATCCGGGCGCGGTGCTGCGCGAGGAGATCGTCGACCGTGTCGGACCGCCGTCCCGCGCCACGTCGCGCACCGTGCGCTGCGCGTGCGACGCCGACGGCGACCTGCACGTGAGCGCGCCGCAGGGCAGTCGGGTCACCGTGCCCGAGGACGCGACGAACCCCGCGGAGGCGCAGATCGTCCTGCCCGAGGATCGACTCGGCGCGCCCCTCCGCCGGACGAAGTCGCTCGGCTTCGTCGGGGACGGCAAGCTGACGCCCTCGCCGTCGCGCGGCGGTCCGTGGAACGTCCCGGACGCGCTCCTGCCGCCTCACCGGCACGTCGAGCCGCGCTACCAACGCCCGAGCTACGGCTACGGCGCCTACGTGCCCGGGTACGTCCCGGGCTACGCCGGGACGCCGGCCCCGGCGCCGCCGCCGCCGGGCTGGAACTGAGCCCGCGCGGCGATCCTCCGCCGCGCGAAGTTGGCGTCCGGCGCGGTTTGGCCGCTAATAGGGAGCCGTGCGCGTCGTCGACAACGCCCCGCTCGCTCCCCTCACCACGCTCCGGCTCGGCGGCCCCGCGAGGCGCCTCGTCACCGTGGAGCGCGAGCGCGACGCGATCGACGCCGTCCGCGAGCTCGACGACCGCCGCGAGGCGCTGCTCGTCCTCGGCGGCGGGAGCAACCTCGTCATCTCGGACGCCGGCTTCGACGGCACCGTCGTGCGGATGGCGGCGCGCGGCCGGGCGACCTCGGCCGCGCGCGACGGCCGCGTCCTCGTCACCGCGGAGGCCGGCGAGCCCTGGGACGACCTCGTCGCCGCCCTGGTCGAGGAGGGGCTCGCCGGCGTCGAGTGCCTCGCGGGGATCCCCGGGCTCGTCGGCGCGGTGCCGATGCAGAACGTCGGCGCGTACGGCCAGGACGTCGGCGAGACGATCGTGAGCGTGCGCGCGTACGATCGCGCGCGGCGCGAGATCGTCGAGCTGCCCCGCGAGGCGTGCGCGTTCGCGTACCGGTCGAACGCCTTCCGCGGCGAGGACCGGCACGTCATCGTCGCGGTGACGTTCGCGCTCGAGAGGAGCGCGGAGAGCCGCCCGATCCGGTACGCCGAGCTCGCGCGCGCGCTCGGCGTCGTCGAGGGCGCGCGCGCGCCGCTCGCGGCCGTCCGGTCCACCGTGATCGCGCTCCGCCGGAGGAAGGGCATGGTGCTCGATCCGGCGGACCTCGACACGGCGAGCGCCGGATCGTTCTTCACGAACCCGATCGTCTCGGCGAGCGAGCTCGAGTCGCTCCGCGCGCGCGCCCGCGACGAGGGCCCGATGCCGGTGTTCGCGGAGCCCGATGGCCGGTTCAAGGTGAGCGCGGGGTGGCTCATCGAGCGCGCCGGGTTCACGAAGGGCTTCGCGGGCGAGGGCGGTCGCGTGGCGGTGTCGGGCAAGCACGCGCTGGCGCTGACGAACCGCGGCGGGGCGACGACGCACGAGCTCGTGGCGCTCGCGCGCCGCATCCGCGACGGGGTCCGCGAGCGGTTCGGCGTGACGCTCGAGAACGAGCCGGTCCTCGTCGGCGACCGGCTGTGACCCGGCGGAAAGCAACCGCGCCGCTCGAGCGTTGTCGTGGTAAGCCCGATCGCGTCGTGCCCTCGCTCTCCGCTCGTTCTTCCGCTCCGGCCCTCTCGAGGCTCGGCCTGCTCCTGGTCGCGTCCAGCGTCGCCGGGGGCTGCCGCGCGTGCGCGAACGATCACCCCTATGTCCCGCCCGCCCCCGACGCCGAGGCCGTGAGCGCGGCCGACGCGGAGGCCCCCGTGGTCGAGCCCGCGCCCTCCGCCGCGGCGGGGCTCGTCGAGCCGGCGCTCGTCGCGCCGCCGGCGTCGACCTCGTGGCGGACGAACGGCATGACGCTCGAGGCCGGCGGCCGCGAGATCGTCATGGCGCTCGTCGGGGACTTCGACGGCGACGGAGAGCGCGACGCGCTCGCGATCGTGCGGCCCCCCGCGGCCGAGCGGCGGCCCGGCTCGTCGACCGGCGAGCTCGTCTTCTTCCGAGGCGGCGGCGACGGCGCGCCGGCGGCGGCGGTCGCGTCGGGCCCCGCGCTGGGCGTTCAGCCGTCCTGCGCGCCGACGGCGCGCCTCGAGAAGATCGGCCCGCGCTCGGCCTTCGCCGAGATCGGCAGCGCGTGCCCGCGCGGCGTCGGCTCCCGCGCGATCGTCGTCGTCCGCCTCGGCGCCCCGGCGCCGGCCGTCGCCTTCGACGCCATCGTCGCCGATCCGCGCGAGGCGCCGAAGCTCACCGTCGACGTCGACGCCGCGGATCGCGACAAGGACGGCATCGACGACGTCGTCCTCCGCGTCGCGATCGAGGGCGGCGCCGAGCCCGACTCGGCGGGGCCGAAGCTCGGCGCGCGCCTCGCGTTCTTCGATCGACCGGCCGGGCCGAGCCGCGATCCGGAGGAGCCCGAGGCGTCGCTCCGCGCCGTCGCCGCGCAGGCCGCCGCGCGCGCCGCGAAGACGAAGGACGCCGCGACGGTGCCGCCGCTCGTCCAGCAGATGCGCGCGCTCTACCGCGCGATGTGCCTCGAGGGCGGCGCCCCGCGCATCACGAAGATCCACGGCGGGAGCGCGGCGTCGTGCGGCGCGAGCAAGCCGCTCGAGGACGCCGGGGTCGCGGAGGTCAAGGCGTGGGTCACGCGGGGGGACGCGCTCCGCGCCTTCGCCGCCGCGGAGATCGCCCAGCTCGCGCCCGCCACGAAGACGGCGGCGAAGAGCGCCGAGATCCAGAAGCTGCTCGCCGACGTGGCCCCCGCGGTCGAGGCGCGGGGCGTCCGCGTCCTCGCCGCGCCGGTCGACGCCGCGCAGGGCGCGGGCCCGGAGTGGGGACCGCTCGCCTTCGAGTACACCGGCAAGCTCCTCGTCCGTCACGGCCGGAGCGTGATGCGCGTCGACCCCGACACCGGCGAGGGGGAGCCGGCCGACATGGTCGCGTGGAGGGACGAGGTCCTCTCGCCCGACGGCAAGAGCCGCTGGCTCGAGGCCTACCACGCGTGCGAGGGCGTCGCGCTCCGCGCCACGTTCGCGCCGACGGGCGACGGCGAGATGGTCGACGTGGTGCTCCCGGTCCCGCCCCGCCTCGGCAAGTCCTGCAGCGGCGGGCGCGGGGAGCCCGCCTCCGCGGTGCCGATCGCGTGGGGCGCGCGCGGGCTCGAGGCGATCGTCGCGGGGCAGCCGCTGCTCATCAAGACGGATCCTCCGGAGGCGTCGGCGCTCTCGGCGTTCACCGACGAGATCCCGCCGCCCGGATCGCCGCGCTCGCACGGGACGAAGACGCTCGCGCTCGCGCGCCCGAACGGCGTCCTCGTCCGCGGCAAGCCGTCGGCGGATCGCTGGTCGATGGTCCGCTCGCCGGACCTCGAGCCCTACGCCGACGTGCGCCGCTGCACGATCGACGACGACGGCGCGCACGTCGCGTGCGTCCGCCGGCGCTCGGCGGTGGTGGTGACGCTGCCCTGATCGGGCGCGGGGCGCGCGCCCGCCGCGCCGCGCGGGCGAAGCCGCGCGCTTGTGACGGTCACTTGTGGCGGGGCGCGGTCGTGCAGAGCACGTCGTCCGGATCGCGGACGCTCTGGAAGCACTGCACCTTCTTGTCGTTGCACCGCACCGCGAGCACGCCGTGCGCGAGCAGCGTCGCGAGCGGGATGTTGAGCCGCTGGACCACGGCGTTGAACGGCGCCTTCGAATCGCAGCCCTCCGACATGAGCAGATCGATCTGGCGCCCGGTCGCGACCAGCTCGACGCGGTTCCACCGGGCCTTGTCGCCGCCCTTGTCCATCGCGAGCAGGACGGGCTTCAGCTTGGTGACGAGCTCCGCGGCGTACGCCTCGTCGACCGGCGCGTCGTCGGGGTGTGGCGCCCGCATCGCGATCATGTAGCCGATCGCCTTCATCTGCGTCTCCTGGGGCGCGCCCGCGCCGACCATCGTCTGGGGCTTCGGCACCGGCCGCTCCGGCATCGCGACGGGGGCGGGCGGCGGAGGCGCCGCGTCCGCGGGCGGCGCCGCGGAGACGACCGGCGGGGGCGCGGAGTCGCCCACGACCGAGTCGACGAGCGCTCTCGATTTCTCGTCCTTGTCGCAGGCGGTCGAGGCGAGCAAGATGGGGACGACGGCCCAGGCGATCGTTCGCATGGCGCGCGGTGTACCATACCGATGGATCGGCTCCGCTATCGAAGTGCTTCCGTAGGCGCGCTCCTCGCGTCGGTCGCGCTCGCCGCGCCGCCCGCGCTCCGCCCGCGGAGCGCGTCGGCGGCCGAGCCGGAGCCGGCGATCGCGGCGACGATGTCGTGCGAGCGCGCCGCCGAGCCCGGCCGCGTGCGCTGCGCGGTCGAGGCGCGCGCGGTGGGCGGCCGATCGATCTCCTGGGCCGACGTCGCGATCGTCGAGCTGCCGGAGTTCGCCGCCGCCCTCAAGGGGCGCATCGGCCCCGGCGACGCGACCTTTCGCGACGTCGCGACCCAGAAGTGGGCCTTCGGCCTCGTCGCGCGCAAGGGCGGAGAAGGCGAGGCGCGCGTCCGCGTCCGCGCGGTCGTCTGCGAGCCCCCCGGCGACGCCGCCGCCCCGAGCTGCCGTCCCGCCACGCTCGACGTCCGCGCGAAGATCGTCGTCGGCTGACCGCGCGGGCGCGGCCGCTTTCTTGGCTGCGGCCTCTCGCGCTTGGTACGACCGTCGGCGATGCAGCTCCCGGGGCGCCTCAAGGCGACGACGCTCGGCGATCTCCTCGGCTCGCTCCACCGCGGTCGCGTGAGCGGGACGCTCGAGCTCGTCGAGCCGAACGGGCGAGCGCACCGCGTGCACTTGACGGGCGGCCTCGTGAGCGCGGTCGAGCTCGATCGCGCCGCGGCGTCGCTCGGCGAGATCCTGCGGAGCGAGGAGGAGCTCGACGACGACACGCTCCGCCGATCGCTCCTCCGCGCGATGGCGTCGCGCCGCCTCCACGGCGAGGTCCTCGTCCGCGACTTCCACCTCTCGCCCGAGGTCGTCGGCCGCGCGCTCCGGCGACAGATGATGCTCCGGCTCCAGGCGCTCGAGGAGCTCGCCGACGCCCAGATCTTCTACCGGGTCACGGTGCGGCCGCCGCGCGGGGCGCTCGTGGACGAGCCGCTCGACGCACGCGAGTTCCTCTCGGGCAAGAAGCGCGCGCGCGACCGCGGGCCCGAGCCGGCGAGCGGGACGTACCGCGCGCCGCGCTCCGCGGGCGCTTTCCCCGGGCGCGTCGATACCGCTCGCCTGAGCGCGTACCGGACGCTGGGCCTCCCCGCGAGCGCGCCCTCCGACGACGTCAAGCGCGCCTACCGGCGCCTCGTCCGCGAGTACCACCCGGACCTCCACCCCGACGCCTCGCACGAGGAGCGCCGCGGCCTGTCGCTCCGCTTCGCGGAGGTCACGGCCGCCTACCGCACGCTCGTCGCCTGACGCCATCGAGCGCCGGCGCCCGTCGACCTCGACGGGTCGGGCGCGGGCGCTCGGCGCGAGCCGCGGCCGGTTCACGCCGGCCGCGGGCGGCGGGGAGGGCGCGGAGCGGCTTCTCCGGCTGACGCGCGGCGCGCCGCGGATACACTGGGAGGCGTGCCCGCCGCGTCCTCCGCCCCCGCCGTGCGCCGCCTCCGATCGCGCGACGGCCTCACCGCGTGCGAGATCGCCGCGGCGCCGGTGCCGGCGCGCCTCCGCGCGCACGTGCGCTCGTGGCTCGGCTACGCCGAGGTCGGCGCGCCCGCGCGGCGCCGCGAGCTCCCCGGGCCGAGCGTCACCGTCATCCTCGAGCTCGGAGCGCCGCTCCGCGTGACGGAGAGCACCGACGCGACGCGCTGGGCGCGGCACGCCGGCGGCTTCGTCGCGGGCCTGGACGACGGCGCCTCGCTCACCGAGCACGACGGGCGAAGCTCCGGCATCCAGCTCTCGCTGACGCCGGCCGGGGCGCGCGCGCTCTTCGGCGTCCGCCTCGGCGCCATCACGCGGCGCGTGACGACGCTCTCGGACATCCTCCCGCGGAGCCGCGCGCTCTCCGAGCGCCTCGTGAACGCGTCGTCGTGGGCCGAGCGATTCGCGCTCGTCGAGGCCGAGCTCTTCGCGGGCGCGGACGCGGACGCGCCCGGCCGCGGCTCGGCCGCCGCGATCTGGGCGACGCGGCAGATCGAGCGGAGCGGCGGCCGGATCGCGATCGGGCGCCTCGCGGCCGAGCTCGGCTGCAGCCGCAAGCACCTCGCCGCCGTCTTCGACGAGCACGTCGGCCTGACCCCGAAGCTCTACGCGAGCCTCGTCCGCTTCGACCGCGTGATCGGGCAGCTGAAGACGGCGCCGGGGCAGCGGTGGACCGAGCTGGCGCTCGCGCACGGCTACGCGGATCAGGCGCACCTGGCGCGCGAGGTGCGGCGGTTCGCCGGGGCGACGCCGACCGCCGTGCGCTCGGCGATCGACGCCGAGCCGCGGGGGCTCTTCGCGTAACAATCGTTCAAGACCGGTCCACGGCCGGGTGTTACGCCGTGGCCAATGAGCGACACGCCTGCGATCCCCCTCGAGCACCAGATCGGCCGTCACATGATGAGCCTCTGGGTCCCCCAGGCCCTCCACGCCGCCGCGGAGCTCGGCGTCGCCGACGCGCTCGCCGAGGGCCCGCTCGCCGCCGCCGAGGTCGCGTCTCGCCTCGGCACGCACGCGGGCGCGACGGCGCGCCTGCTCGACGCGCTCGCGGTCCTCGGCGTCCTCGAGCGCGGCGCGGGCACCTTCGCGTTGAGCGAGCTCGGGCGCTACCTCCGCGACGACGTCGAGGGCTCGCGCCGCGCCTGGGCTCGGCTGATGGGCGGAGAGCACGTCTGGCGCGCGTGGGGACGCTTGACGGAGTGCGTCAGGACGGGCGAGGCCGCGTGGACGGCGACCGGCGGCGACCGCACGTCGGAGACGGAGACCTTCGACGCGCTGTTCGCCGATCCCGAGGCCGCCGCCGTCTTCCACCGCGCGATGGCCGACGGCACGCGGGGCGCGGCGCCGGCGATCGTCGACGCCGCCGATCTGCGCGAGGCGCGCTCCGTCGTCGACGTCGGCGGCGGACACGGGGAGCTGCTCGCGGCCGCGCTGACGGCGCACCCGCAGCTCCGCGGCCAGGTCTTCGATCTGGCGCACGCGGAGGCGGGCGCGAAGGCCCTCTTCGCGGCGCGCGGCGTCGAGGCGCGGGCGAGCTTCGTCGCCGGCGATCTGTTCGCGACGGACCCGCCGGCGGCCGACGTCCTCTTGTTGAAGAGCGTGATCCACGACTGGGACGACGCGCGGAGCGTCGCGATCCTCCGGCGCTGCGCGGCGGCGATCGGCGAGCGCGGAAAGCTCGTCGTCGTGGAGCCGACGGCGCCGGAGCCCGGCGGCGCGGTGCCCGCGTCGTTCGCGTGGATCGTCGCGTTCAGCGACCTCAACATGCTCGTCAACACGGGCGGCCGCGAGCGGACCGCGGCCGAGTACACCCGCCTGCTCGAGCAAGCCGGGCTCCGCGTCCGCGCGGTGCGCGAGGCGGGCGCGTTCTACAGCGGCTTCGAGGCGACGCGCGCCTGACGCCCGCGCGAGCGACGCGCGCCTGACGCCCGCGCGAGCGACGTGTGCCCGACGCCCCGCGCGAGCGACGCGCGCTCAGTGCATGAGCTGCAGCTGGGCGAGCTGCAGCTTCGCCTCGGCCGTGAAGCGCGACTCCGGGAAGCGCCGGATCAAGGTGCGCCACGTGTTCTTGGCGTCGTTCCACGCCTGGACGTCGGTCTGGCACCACGCGAGCAGGTAGAGCGCGTCGTCGTGGACCTCCTTGTCGACCGCGTTCTCGGCGAGCAGGGTGAGGATCGGGATCGCCTCGCGCTGGCGGTTCAGGTGCCGGTACGAGTCCGAGAGGCCGAGGCGCACCGACGGCCCGATCGCCGAGTCGTCTTTGTACTTGAGCGACTCCTCGAAGGCGGTCGCCGCCTCCTGCCAGCGCTGGACGCGGACCTTGTCCATGCCCTGCTGGTAGAGCTGACCGGCGAGATCGTTGCGCGCGCGCTCGACCGCGTCGGAGAACATCGCCAGCTCGGCCTTGCTGAGCGGCTCCTTCTTGACCTGCTCCCACTGCTCGACGACCTCGACGCGCTTGCCCGCGCGCACGAGCTCGTAGAACTGCGCCGCGCGCGACTCGGCGCGGGAGCGGTCTTCGTCGCGCTTCTGCGCCTCGCGCTGCTCCTTGCGCAGGCGGTCGTTGTCGAGGGCGCGCTGCTCGGTCTCCGCCTTGATCTGGTCGACGCGAGCGTCCCAGGCGAGCTTCAACGCGGCGAACACGACGACGACGAAGACGATGTACGCCGTCGCGCTGTTCCACGAGAGGCGGCGCTCGTAGGTCTGCTGGCGCTTGGCGATCGACTTGATGTCGGCGCTGAGGGCGTTCGTCAGGTTGTTCGTCTTGATGACGAGCCCGCGCGACTCGATGATCTCGCGCTTGATCTCGCGGAGCTCCTCGTCGACCTCGTGGACCATGCGGCGGCGCTCTTAGCACGGCGCCGGTCGGGGTCGAAATCCGCGCGGCCGGCGGGCGCGCTCCCGCGGGTGCGGCGCGGCTCCCGCCCGGCCGCGCCTCCGGCGGCGCCTCGCGGGGCCGCGATCCGGCCGGGATCCGGCGGGCAGGAGCGGCCCGATTTTGCCCATCCGCCTTGCTGGCGCGTCGCGCGACGTGGTAACTCCCCACACGAACCATGGCCAGCACGACCGACATCCGCAAAGGGCTCAAGATCCAGATTGATGGAGTGCCCTACCACATCGTCGAGCATCAGTTCGTCAAGCCCGGCAAGGGCCAGTCGTTCACGCGCTGCCGCGTCCGGAACCTGACGAACGGCAACGTGGTCGAGCGCACGTGGAAGTCGGGCGAGAGCGTCGAGCTCGCGGACGTCGAAGACCGCAAGATGACCTACTCGTGGGAAGAGGGCGACAACTACGTCTTCATGGACACGAACACCGGCGACCAGATCTACGTCGCCAAGGACAAGGTCGGCGACGAGGCGCGGTTCCTCTCGGAGGGCCTCGACATCGAGGTCACGCTCTTCAACGGCAACCCGATCGGCATCGAGATGCCGCCGAACGTCGTCATGCAGGTCGTGTCGAGCGAGCCCGGCGTCAAGGGCGACACGGCGAGCGGCGCCTCCAAGCCCGCCACCCTCGTCACCGGCGCCACGGTCAACGTCCCGCTCTTCATCAAGGAGGGCGAGTGGATCAAGATCGACACCTCGAGCGGGCAGTACCTCGAGCGGGTCAACAAGTAGCCGCGCCACGCCGCCGCGCCGCGCTCCGCGTGCTCGACCGAGGTCCCGCGCCTCCGCGCGTGACGCGAGCGCACGCGCGGAGGCGCTGCGCGACGCGGCCGACGCGCGCGCGGCACGCGGAGCGTTTGCCCGCGCCGCCGAGCTAGCGCATCCTTTCGTGATGCTTCGACCTTGGCTCGCCTTCGGCTTCGTCGTCCCGTCCGTCCTCCTGCTCGGAGGGGCGTGCGGCGGCGGCTCGTCCGGGGGACCGTCGACGAGCGGTCCTCTCGACGAGGACGACGGCGGCGGCGGGACCGGCGCGGCGGGGCTGCCGTGCGACGTCGACAAGGTCCTCGCGGACCACTGCCGGAAGTGCCACGCTTCGCCTCCGCAGTTCGGCGCCCCGATGCCGCTCGTCACCTGGGAGAACCTCGTCGCGCCGTCGCTGGCCGATCCGGCGAAGAAGGTCTACGAGGGCGTGGTCGAGCGCGTCGCGGACGAGCGCAGGCGGATGCCGCCGTCGCCCAACGCGCCGCTCTCCGCCGCCGAGCAGAAGACGCTCGCCGACTGGATCGCCGCCGGCGCGCCGCGCGGCGCCGACCGGTGCGACGGGCCGACCGAGGTGCCGCCGGCGAACGGCCTCTCGTGCACGCCGGACCTGTCGCTCGCGCCCGAGTCGGCGTGGGAGATGCCGGAGGCCGCGGGCGACGAGTACGTCTGCTGGGGCGTCGACCTCGCGAAGGAGCAGGCGACGCACATCACGGCCTTCGCGCCGGTGATCGACAACACCGAGATCACGCACCACATCGTCCTCTACGAGGCGCCGAGCGCGTACTCGCGCGTCCCCACCCCCTGCGACGCGGGGAGCGCGATCGCCTGGCGGATG
Organism: Labilithrix sp.; assembly: GCA_019637105.1. Taxonomy (GTDB): domain Bacteria; phylum Myxococcota_A; class Polyangia; order Polyangiales; family Polyangiaceae; genus Labilithrix. The sequence goes on along the minus strand of JAHBWF010000205.1, from coordinate 2,345 downwards.
GTGCTCGGCTGGGCGCCCGGGGTCGGGCCTCTCGAGCTCCCGCCGGAGGCCGGCTTCCCGATCTCCACCGACCCGGCGAGGCCGACGCACTACGTCGCGCAGATGCACTACTCGAACCCGCTCGGCAAGAAGGGCGCGAAGGACAAGAGCCGGATCGACCTCTGCACGTCGGCTCCGCGCCAGCACGAGGCCGACGTGATGGCGTTCGGCTCGCAGTCGTTCGAGATCCCGGCGGCGCCGCCGGCCGGCGGCCTGTACACGATCGACTGCGCGCTGACGGTGCCCTCCGGCTTCGCCGGCCTCCATTTCTTCGCGGCGATGCCGCACATGCACCAGATCGGCGTGGCGATGTCCACGACGCTCACGCCGGCGGCCGGCGGCCCGGACGTCGACCTCGGGACGATGTCGAGCTTCTCCTTCGACGCGCAGGCCTGGCTGCCGGTGAACGCGACGACCCAGCCGGGCGACGTCATCCGCACGAGGTGCTCCTGGGCGAACAACACGGGGGCGCCGGTCCGGTTCGGCGAAAACACCGGGGACGAGATGTGTTACTCGTTCTCGATGTACTACCCGCGCATCAAGGCGTCGCTCTGGAGCTGGGCGGTGCCGGCGTCGGGACCGCCGATCGGCGCGACCTGCAACTGAGGTCCTCCGAATTGGCTTGATCGGCTCGGGCGGCGCTGTAGATCCATCCCTGAGCCGCGCGCAACCCGCGCGTCGGGCAACACGGACCGGGCAGAATCCAACTCTACGGCAACATCCGCGGTCTCTCTCCCTCCGCCACTCGGACGCTCGAGCGCATCTACCGGCGCCGCGTCCCCGCGGCGGACATCTCGACCCCCGAGCTGACGCGCTCCCTCGTCGCCGCGAGCGTCGAGACCGGGCGCCAGGTGGGCGCGCTCGTGCACCGCTCGGGTCAGGTCGACTACGTCGTCGTCGGCGACTCCGGCAAGCTGATGCTCCCGGACATCGGGCGCCTCCGCGCGGCCGAGGGGCGCTTCCGCGGTCTCCGGCTCGTGCACACGCACCTCCGCGGCGAGGCGCTGACGCGCGACGACCTCGTGGACCTGGTCCGGCTCCGCCTCGACCTCGTGTGCGCGATCCAGCTCGGGCCGCGCGGCGACGCGAGGTCGCTCCACTACGCGTACAACGTCCCGACCGATCGGCCCGGCGATCCGCCGTACCGCGAGGTCGGCCCGATCGCGATGGGGCAGGTCGGCGTCGACGTCGGCGAGCTCATGGCCGACCTGGAGGCCGAGTTCGCGCGTCACACGTCGAGCGCGCGCGCCGTGCGAGGCAAGGACGGCAGCGCGGTCCTGGTGCACGTGGGCGAGCGCGGCGAGCGCGGCGCGGCCTGCCACGCCGACGAGAGCGTCGCCGAGCTCCGCGAGCTCGCGCGGACGGCCGGCGTCGAGGTCGCCGACGTCGTCGTCCAGCTCCGCGACCGCGTCGATCCGAAGTTCGTCCTCGGCAAGGGGAAGCTGGAGGACGTCATCGTCCGCGCGATGCAGCTCGGCGCCGACGTGCTCGTCTTCGACCGCGAGCTGACGCCGGCGCAGACCTCGGCGATCGCGAAGGAGAGCGATCTCAAGGTCATCGACCGCACGCAGCTCATCCTCGACATCTTCGCGCAGCGCGCGGAGAGCCACGACGGCAAGCTCCAGGTCGAGCTCGCGCAGCTCAAATACAACATGCCGCGCCTCGGCCAGAAGGACGACTCGCTCTCGCGCCTCACCGGCGGGATCGGCGGGCGGGGACCGGGCGAGACGAAGCTCGAGATCGGGCGCCGCCGCGCGAAGGAGCGCGTCGCCCACCTCGAGGCGCAGCTCCGCAAGCTCTCGCGCCGTCGCGAGCAGCGCCGCCACAAGCGGACGCGCGAGGGCGTGCCGACCGTCGCGATCGTCGGCTACACGAACGCCGGCAAGAGCACCTTGCTCAACACGCTCACCGGCGCGTCGGTGCTCGCGGAGGACAAGCTCTTCGCGACGCTCGACACGCGGTCGCGACACCTCGCGGTGGGCTGGGCGGGGTACGGCGATCGCGAGATCGTCATCACCGACACCGTCGGCTTCATCCGCGATCTGCCGGAGGACCTCTTCGCGGCGTTCCGCGCGACGTTCGAGGAGGCCGCCGACGCCGATCTGATCCTGCACGTCGTCGACGCGGGCGGCGACGGCGCGAGCCCCGCGCCGGGCGAGGACGGGGCTCCGCCTCGGGCGGGCGGCCGCGCCCCGGTCGACGCCTACATCGAGACGACGCTCGGCGTCCTCGAGGAGCTCGGGCTCGACGAGATCCCGCGCGTGCTCGTCTTCAACCAGACCGAGCTCCTCACGCCGCTCGACCGC
>JAHBWF010000204.1 GCA_019637105.1 Labilithrix sp. | reverse complement strand
CCGTACTCGCGCTACCGCGTCGGCGCGGCCATCGCCACGAGGAGCGGCCGCATCTTCGAGGGCTGCAACGTCGAGAACGCGTCCTTCGGCGCCACGATCTGCGCCGAGCGCGGCGCGATCCTGCAGATGGTCGCCGCCGGCGAGCGCGATCCCATCGCGTGCGCGGTCGTGACGGGCGACGCCGAGGGCGCGTCGCCGTGCGGGATCTGCCGCCAGGTGCTCGCCGAGTTCGCGAAGGACATGCCCGTCGTCCTCGTCGGGCTCGGCTCGCGCGACGGCGCGATCGGGCACGTCGTCCAGCTCGCCGATCTCCTCCCGATGGCGTTCGACGGCTCCTCGCTGCGCTGAGCGCGGCCGCGCGCCGCGACGTCAGCGCGCGAGCGCGTCGGCGATCGCCCCCTCGCACGCGTGGAGGCGCGGCCCCGTGACCAGCGGGCTCGCCTCGCCGCTCGCCGACCAGTCGTCGCCCGCGCGGCCGTGCGAGACGACCGACACGAGGCGGCCCGTGGCCGTGTCGACGATCGGCCCGCCCGAGTCCCCCGGCCGGGCGGGCAGCTCCACCATCAGCATCGCGTCGTTCACGTGGACCACCGGGCCGCGGAACACGTGGCGCTCGACCATCGACACCGACCAGCCCGTCTTCGGGATCAGCTTCGGCTTGTCGCTCGTCCCGAAGCCGCCGAGCTCGTAGACGGCGGCCTCGTCCGGGACGTCGTAGCCGAGCGCGAAGGGCGCGACCTCGGCGGGCACCGGCTTCGACAGCACGAGCATCGCGAGATCGTGCGCGACGTCGCCCGCGTACCCGTCGCACGAGCGCACGAGGCGGACGCCGACGCGCCCCCACGGCAAGTACCCGCCGCCGAGCTCGACGTGGAGCTCGCCGGGCTCGATCCGACCGACGGTCATCTCGCCGTGTCCGTCGCGCCGCACGACGCAGTGAGCGGCGGTCATGACGTGGCGCGGACCGACGAGCGCGCCGGAGCAGCGGCCGGCGTGCGCGCCCGTGCGCACGACCCGGACGACGCCGTCGCCGGCCTCGGACTGCCCCTCCGGCATGTCGTCGAGCGTCGTCTCGCGGAGGATGCGCTGCTCGACCGCGAAGGAGAGGCGCGGGATCGAGTACGAGCACCCCTGCGCCGTCGCCGCCACGAGCCCGAGGACGACGCACCGGAGGAGGCGCACGGAAATTTCATACGCCCGCCGAACGCGAATGCACCCCGTCCCCCCGAAAAGTGGTGGGCAGGGTTCGGCCTCGCCCCTACACGCGTACCTGCTCGTCACCATTTCAGAAAACGCCGGCGACGCGCCGCCCTTGGGGGGACGGGCCCACGAGCGTCGTGGGCCTCAGCCCCTTGCAGCCTGCACGGAAGGCTTCGATGACCGCGGAACGACGAGCGTGTCCAGGCCTACCGTCCTGGCGCGACTCCTGCTCTCATCGCCTCGTGCCATGAAGAACCTCACCCGGCTCACCGCGCTCGCTCTGGTCGTTGGGGCCCTCCCTGCGAGTCACGCCTTCACCACGGGCTGCGGCTCGGACGGTTCGACCGACACCGGCCCCGGTGTCGGTGCGGTCATCTTCATCAAGCGCCAGCACACGGCCGGCTCCGGGACCGGCGCCACGGTCAACGTCGCCGGCGGCAACGGGCAGGTGCTGGACTACGAGCGCTTCGAGCCCGGCGGGCAGCTCGTGCTCCTCACGCCGCCGCGCCCCGACGGCGTCCTCAAGGTGATCACGAGCGAGTTCACGACCGCCGACTTCAACGGCGCCGACGTGTCGTTCGACGCGAAGCAGGTCGTCTTCTCGATGAAGCGCGACGCCGACGACCACTATCACATCTACACCGCCCAGCTGACCGAGGGCGCCGACGGCAAGTTCGAGATCCACCAGCGCACCGGCGGCCCGCACGACGACATCAACCCGATCTACATCCCCGGCGGCCGCATCGCGTTCGTCACGAACGAGATGTACACGGAGATGGGCACGCGCCACGACGAGTACAACCACGGGCGCGGCGTCACGCAGCTCGCGACGATCTCGGTCGACGGCGGCGACGCCGACCGGCGCCTCGCCTCGCAGAACCTCTCGCACACGGTCGCGCCGTGGACGCGCTTCGACGGCAAGATCGGCTACTCGCGCTGGGAGCACCTCGGCGGCGTCAACGACGTGAAGCTCTTCGCCGCCAACCCCGACGGCACGCAGATGGTCGGCCTCGCCGGGCAGCACGCGAAGCCGTCGAACTCGCTCGTGAGCGTCCGCGAGCTCGAGCCGAACGTGATGATCGGCATCGCGACGACGCGCGAGCGGACGATCCACGCGGGCGCGCTCGTCAAGATCGACGCGCGCAACAAGGCCGACGAAGTCTGCATGGACGCCAAGATCCTCGACAAGGGCGGGCGCGCCTGCGTCGACGAGGAGAACGTCGAGTACACGATCCTCACGCCCGAGGTCCCGACCTCGAGCGGCCCCTCGCCGGTCGGGCGCTACCGCGAGCCCTCGGCCCTGCCGGACGGACGCATCCTCGTCTCCTGGGCGGACGGACCGGTCAACGACCTCTCGGAGCAGTCGGTGACGCCGCCGGACTTCGGCGTCTACATCTTCGACCCCGTCACCAAGAAGAACCAGCTCATCTACAACGACCGCGCGACCTGGGAGCTCAACGCGATCGCCGTCGCCCCGCGCGTCGAGCCGCCGCTCATCCGCGACATCGTCGGGCCCAACGTCGACCCCGGCACGCCGGTCCGCATCGGCTCGGTCGACGTCAAGCAGACGAGCCTGACCGACACGGTGCGGGGCGCGCAGTTCGGCGATCAAGGCGTGCCCATGGCGGAGGCGCTCAAGCACGCGGTGAAGGTCCGCGTCATCGAGGGCTTCTCGAGCGAGGCGGCCAAGGGCGTCACGATGTTCGGCCTGACGATGGACGAAGGCGCGGCCATCCTCGGCGAGGCCGACGTCAACCCGGACGGCAGCTGGCTCGCGGAGATCCCGCCGTACATCCCCGTGCACCTCCAGCCGATCGACAAGTACGGCCTGTCGATCCGCAACCAGCGCCTCTGGATCCAGGGCATGCCCGGCGAGGACCGCCGCTGCATCGGCTGCCACGAGCAGCGCGCCGGCGTCGGCGCGCCGACGATGGGGCAGAACCCCACGGTCGCGGAGCAGCGCCAGGCGCAGCAGTTCCTCGCGCCGGTCGCGGAGCGCGTCGAGCTGCCGTGGGCGCTCAAGGAGGGCTACGCCGTGACCCAGACGCCGAAGATCCTCATCCAGGACATCCTGGACAAGAAGTGCGTCCAGTGTCACTCGGGCGGCCCCGACGATCCGTTCGCCGGCCGCACCTACCAGATGTCGGCGACCATCCCCGGCACGGGCGCCGCGCAGACCTTCACGATCCCGTACCTCGATCTCTCCTCCGCCGAGATCGACGTCGTCTACGACCGGAGGGCGGAGAAGTACCCGCGCTCGTACGTCTCGCTCTTCTTCCCGGCCACGACGGAGATGGGGATGGGCGTGTCGCAGCTCTCCGGCGAGCAGCCCCCGCTCTGGGCGATCCCGAACAACGCGCGTGAGTCGGCGCTGATCAAGAAGCTGAACGTGCGCGCGGCCGACGGGACCTTCGCCTACGGCAACCCGGCCATGCACCCCGAGGACAAGGGGGTCGAGCTGACGGACGCCGAGCGGCTCGCGCTCATCCAGTCCATCGACGTGGGCGGCCAGTTCTACGCGCGCCAGAACACGGGGTTCGTCCCGTTCATCAGCAACCCGGTCGCCCCGGGGCAAAAGTACTGAGGAGATGAAGACCATGCGCATCCCCTCTTCGTTCGACACGACCCGCGCGGCCGGCGCCCCCGGCGAGAAGAAGCTCGGCTACTTCGGGATCGTCGCGTCGATGGCGCTCGCCTGCGCGTCGATGATCTCGAGCGGCGACGCGACCGCGAACACCTCGGATCCGATCGGCGGCACCCAGCGGATCTACGGCGCCATCCCGCCGGACCAGGTCGAGCACATCTCGACGACCGACCGCATTAAGAGCGTCGCGGCGTCGGGATCGATGATGGCGATCTGGGAGACGCTCGAGCACGGCGAGCGCGTCGAGTGCATCGACTGCATCCCCGCGATCGAGCCGCTCCTCTACGACGCGAACCCGCGCACGCGCGAGATCGCCGCGTGGTGGCTCCGCCGGCGGATCTTCGGCGTGTTCGGCGAGGGCCAGGTCTACGAGCGCACGATCCAGACGCTCCAGAACGACACCGATCCGGTGCGCCGGATGTACGCGGCCAACGCGCTCGGCGAGTTCCTCGCGCTCCCGGGCATCGACGCGTGCGCGGTCGCGCTCGAGCGCGATCCCGATCCCACCGTCCGCGCGGCGGCCGCGACCGCCCTCGGCCGCCTGAACGACGACGGCAAGGGCGCGCTCACCAAGGCGCTCGGCGACGTCGACCCGCGCGTGAAGCTGGCGGCGATCCGCAGCGCGGGCCGCATCAACGCGTTCACCGACGCGACGGCGGTGACGCGCCTCGCGGGAGACGGCGACGCCAAGGTCCGCCGCAACGCGGCCGAGCTCCTCGGTCACCTCCGCGCGCCGGAGGGCGTCGACGGGCTGCTCACGCTCGCGCGCGATCCCGACGCCGACGTCCGCAACGCCGCCTGCCACGCGCTCGGCGCCCTCCACGACCCGCGCGCGCGCGGCGTCCTCGAGGACCTCGCGAAGAACGACCCGAACACGCTCGTCCGCGACCAGGCGCAGATCGCGCTTCGCCGCCTCTGACCACGCCCGAGCCCGCGTAGGGTGTAACCTGGAAGGGTGAAGGGCTTGCTTCGCTCCGGCTCGGCCTCCGCCGAACCTCGTCTCCCCCTGGGCTCGGGCGCTCGCCGGGCTCGGTCCGGTTGGGCTCGCCTGCGCCTCCCGGCGCTCGCCGCCGGGATCGCCGCGCTCGCCGCCGCCTGCTCGACCAAGGAGCCGACGAGGTCGACCTACTTCGAGCGCACGGTCAGCCCCATCCTCACGACGTCGTGCGTGCGCACGAACACGGGCGCCGGCTGCCACGTCGCCGACGCGCGCGGCAACGCGCTCGGCAACCTCGACACAGCGAGCTTCGAGGGCGTCCAGAAGCGCAAGGATCTCCTCGTCGACTACGGGCCCTACGGGCAGCCGGCGTTCCTCCTCAAGAACGTCGACCCGTTCCAGGTCGAGGTGACCGGCTACGACGGCGTCAAGACCGTCGTCACGACCGACATCAAGCACGCGGGCGGGTCCGTCCTCGACCCGACGAGCACGGGCTACCAGACGCTGCGACGCTGGATCCAGAACGGCGCGACCGAGAACAACACGGGCGTCCCGCCCACGAACATCGAGCGCCTGCCGTGCACGACGTTCATCCCCGGCCGCGCCGACTTCGACCTGACGCAGGACCCGCCGCGGCCCGATTTCGCGACGTTCCGCGATCGCGTCAACGGCGTCATCAGCGGGAACGTCGAGGACGAGTCGCTCCAGAAGCTCGCGTGCGCGGCGTCGAACTGCCACGGGCGGCTCTCGAACTCGCTCTACTTCACGTGCGGGACGTCGCCCGAGCAGCTCCGCTGGAACTACCTCGCCGCGCAGGAGTACCTCGCGCAGACCCCCGAGCAGAGCGAGCTGCTCCGCCGGCCGCTCGAGCCGTCGCAGGGCGGCGCCTACCACGAGGGCGGCGTGATGTTCCGATCGTCCGACGACGAGGCGTACCGCCGCTTCGAAGAGTGGGCCCGGCAGCACGGGCCTCCGCCCGCCGTCGAGCAGGATCCCGCGTTCACCTTCTTCGCCCACAAGGTGCAGCCCGTCCTCGTGAAGAAGGGCTGCATGATGCTCCAGTGCCACTCGGCGTCGATGTTCCACGATTACCGGCTCCACGGCGGGTCCGGCGGGAGCTTCTCGCTCTCGGCGACGCGGCGGAACTACGAGCTGTCGCTCGCGCAGATGGCCGTGGAGAGCGAGGACCCGAACGCGAGCCGGATGATCCGGAAGAACCTCTACCGCCCCGAGGTCTGCGGCGTGGCCGGGTGCGATACGCCCGTCGGCATCGCGCACCGCGGCGGGCCCTTGCTCGAGGACTTCGACGCCGAGCGCGCGTCCCCGGCGGCGTGCGAGGCGGGCGGCCACGACTACGACGGCGGCGACCTCGACACGATCCCCGCGTACTGCGTGCTGCTCGAGTGGCTGAAGCGCGAGCGGGAGCACCACAAGCTCGCGCCGCTCAGCGCGATCGTCTACGTGAAGCGCCCCGTCGGGAGCCTCACGCGCGCGCAGGACTTCGACGTCTACGCGCCCGGGGCCGACCTCCGGCGCGTCGGCGCGGCGATCACCGACGGCGCGCTCGCGGTCACGGAGGGGACCGACACGTCGCTCACCGCGGGCTGCGGGCTCGATCCGGCGACGGCCGACATCCGGCGGCCGCAGGTCTCGTGGGACGGCGCGCGCGTCGCGTTCGCGGCACGAGCGAGCGCGAGCGAGCCGCTCGCCGTCTACGAGATGAACGCGGACGGCTCCGGCTGCGCCAAGCACCCGACGATCAACGCGACGACGCCGTCGGAGAACGGGCTGCTCGTCCACAACTTCGATCCGACCTACGCGCCGCCCGACGGCGGCTTCTCGCGGATCGTCTTCGCGTCGACGCGCGGGAACCTCTCGAGCGCGCCCTACGACTACCAGGGGCCGCAGCGGACGCCCGCCGATCCGACGAAGCCGAACTCGAACCTCTACACGCTCGAGCCGGATCCGGCGGCGCCCGCGCAGACGCGCATACGCCAGCTCACCTTCCTCCTCAACATGGAGCGGCAGCCGTCGTTCATGAACGACGGGCGCATCATCTTCACCGTCGAGAAGCGCGCGCCCGGCTTCTACCAGCTCGCGCTCCGCCGGCTGAACCTCGACACGGGCGACTACCACCCGCTCTACGCGCAGCGCGGCTCGATCGGCTATCCCGAGGCCACCCAGGTCGTCGAGCTCGCCGACAAGGACTTCGCGACGATCTTCTCCACGCCGGCGACGGCGGGCGGCGGGGGCGGCGCGCTCGGCGTCTTCAACCGCTCGATCGGCCTCGACTTCACGAGCCCCGATCCGGCCGACTACCCCGAAGACCCGGGCGTGCTCGATCCGTCGCAGCTCCGGGCGCCCGATCCGGCCTTCTTCCTCCGCTCGCTCCGCTTCCCCGACGGCGCCTCGAACGCGCGCCCGGGGCAGCCGACGAGCGGGTTCTACACCTCGCCGGCGGCGCTCCCGTCGACCTCGCTCCTCGTGAGCTTCGAGCCGGGCGGCGGCGACTACGACGTCTACGTGATGGCCCCGAGCACCGGCGCGAAGACGAAGCTCTTCGGCGATCCGGGGAGCGCGGAGGTCGACGCGGTCGCGGTCTACGCGCGCCTCCCCCGCCCGATCTTCCGCTCGACGCTCGACGAGCCGAACGGCCACGCGCTCGTCTTCGAAGGCCAGCCCGAGGCCGAGATCCACGTCCTCGACTTCCCGGTGCTCGCGTCGCTGCTCTTCCAGAACACGCCGACGGGGCGCGTCATCGACCCGGACATCACGACGTTCAACGTCTACGAGGACCTGCCGCCCACGCCGGAGGTCGACACGATGGACAAGGGCGGCGGCTTCGTCGCGACCGACGCCTTCGGGCGCGTCTACGTCAGGCGGCGCCTCCTCGGCTCCGCCCGCGTGGAGGCCGACGGCTCGGCGAAGCTCTCGGTCCCCGGCGGCGTGCCGATCGTGCTCGAGCTCCCGCCGACGAAGCTCTCCCAGGAGCGCGGGCTGCCGCGCGTGCAGCGCGAGGCGATGTCGTTCTCGCCCGGCGAGTACGCGCACCAGTCCTTCCGCGCCGACCTCTTCGACGGGCTCTGCGGGCAGTGCCACGGATCGATCTCGGGGAGGCCGATCGACGCCGCGCTCCAGCCGGACTTCGTCACCCAGGCGTCGAACACGCTCTCGCGCTTCCAGCCGCCGTTCGACATGAACAAGCCTCCGGCGGCGCGGGGCCCGATCACGGGACCGCCGGCGACGCCCTGATCGGACCGCGGGGCCGGCGGCTCGACGCTGGCGCGCCACGGGGCGGGCGGCTACACCTCTTCGCGGCGTGCCCCTCACCTGCGCTCGAATCCGACGTCGTCTCGCGCTCATCGCGCTGCTCGTGCTCGGCGCGGGCTGCAAGGCGGGCGGCTGCGTCGCGAACGTCTTCGGAGACATCGTCGGCGTGACCGGAGACGTCTACTGCGATCGACGGTTCGTCGACGACGAGGCCAAGTCTCGGGCGTCGTTCTGCCAGGAGGTGATCGACACGCTCGCCGTGAGCGAGGTCGAGGACGATTGCCGCGACAAGCACGCCGCGCGGGCCGGCGAGGGCAAATGCCCGCGCGAGGACGTCATCGCCGGCTGCAAGCTGCACAAGGACAACGACGACGGCTCGGAGGTCTGGGACTGGTACTACGACGTCTCCGCCCTCGAGGGCGATCACGCGGAGGACGCGTCGAGCGAGGCCGGCCCGCTCTTCGAGGCCCCGCCGCGGACGAAGGACGACGTGCGGGCCCTCTGCGCCGATCCGAAGCGCTACGAAGAGGGAGCGACGTTCGCGGAGCCCTGAGCGCTCGCCGGGACGCAGCGGCTGGACACAGCCGACACCGCGGTTGCCGACTACGCCAAGAAAGGCGATGCCGCAATACCCCTGGGGGTAAAGACTGCTGCACTTCGGCCGTGAGATCGTTCAAGCTCGATGGATGACTCACTCGCCTTCCTCGTGGTGGAAGACGAAGACGTACTCCGGCGCGCCCTGGTACGGGCGTTGTCGAATCACGGACGGACCGAAGGCGTCGCGACCTGCGCTCAGGCGCGAACGGCGCTTCGCGCGCGCAAGTACGATTCGCTCATCGTGGACATCAAGCTTCCCGACGGCAACGGGCTCGACCTCGTCCCCCGCGCCCGCCAGATCTGGCCGGCGATCTGGGTGCTCGTCCTGACGGGCAGCATCGAGCACGCGTCGATCACGCGCGCGCACGAGCTCGGCGTCCGCTACCTCCTGAAGCCGTTCGCGCCCGAGCACCTGCGGGTCCACGTCGAGGAGACGCGCGCGCGACGTCACGCCGGCGACCGGCGCGTGAGCGTCGCGCTCGACCGGTGGACGCGCGGCCACAACCTCACCGCGGCCGAGACCGAGCTCCTCGCGCTCGGGGCGCGCGGCGTCCCGCGCGAGGAGTTCGCGATCGTGCGCGGCGTCCGCCCGGACACGATCCGCAAGCAGATCCAATCGCTCTTGATGAAGACCGGCGACGTCACGTTCGAGGGCGCGGTGAACAGCCTGCTCCGCGAAGCCGTCGCCGAGCCGCTCTGAACGACCGGAGCGTGATCGTCGCTCGCGCCGATCGTCGCCGTTCGCGAACGTGCGCGCCGATTCCGCGCGGCGAACGGGACCGCGCGCTCCGCGCCCGGCACCGGGGAGCCCGGCCGCGCTTCAGTAGCGGATCCCGACGAGGACGCTCGGGCCCCACACGAACGCGTTGCCGAAGTGGAGGTGCGCGTCGAGCTTGCCCTCGAGGAAGACCGCGTGGTCGTCGCGCGGTCCGAACGCGTAGACGTCGACCGACGCGTGGACGCCGGCCCCGAGGCCGAGCGCCCACATCCGCGAGTCCACGGTGACGCGGCGGACGACGAGGTAGCCCATCTCGAGATCGAGCCCGAGGCGCAGGATCCCGGTCCGGAGGAGATCGCCGCTGATGCTGCCGCGGACGTCCCACGTGCGGAGCCCCTCCGCCGTGCCGCCGTAGAGGACGGAGAGCACGGCGTAGTACGCGCTCGAGTCGTTCTGCGCGCCGACGCCGAGGCGGAGGCGGCCGCCCGTGATCGGCACGCCGTGCGCCTGGGCGTACTGGAAGCCGGCGGAGCCCTTGAGCGTCGGCCGGAACTCCTTGCCGGAGAGCGCCTTCGGCCGAGGCGCGGGCGGCTCGGAGGACGGCGACGCGGGGGGCGCGCCCCCGTCGCCCGCGAGGCCGAGGTCGGCGTCCGTCAGCGCCCCGGCCGGCGACGCGTCGCCCGGGGCTCGTTCCGGCGGGGCGGCCGTCGGGGTGGGGAGCGGCGGCAGCGGCTCGGGCTGCGGCTCCTGGGCGAGCGCGGTGGGCGCGGCGGGCAGGAGCGCCGTCGCCGCGGGCGCGCGGACGGGCGGGACGAGCAGGAGCGCCGTCGCCGCGGCCGCGCGAACGGACGGGAGGCGGCTCATCGGGCTCATCGGCAGGCCTCCGCCTCGATCGCCTCGCGCGACTGGAACTGGTAGGGCACGAGCGAGAGCTGGCGGATCCCCGAGCAGATCCCGCGGCTCCGCATGTCCGCGCACGACGCGTCGCCGAGGCACCCGGAGGCCCTCGACGTGAGCACCGGCGCGAGATCGGCGTCGCACCCCTGCGCGAAGACGCAGTTGATGCGCCGCGGATCGATCTCCGAGCAGCAGCGCTCGAGGCGCGCGACCGCCTCCTCGCACACCATCTCGTCCTCGGTGATCTCGCCGCACGACAGCGCCACGCCCACGACGAGGACGACGGCGTACGGCGTGGAGCGATGAAAAAGCCCGCGGCGCATGGTACGAGAGAGATCGGTCGTACCATGAAGCGTCGCGCGTCGTCCTGGATCGCGTTCGTGCTCGCCGCCGCCTCCGCGGCCGCGGGGACGGCGCTCCCGCGCGACGCGGGGGCCTGCGGTGGCGTGTTCGTCCCGCCGACCGAGTACCCGTCCGAGCGCCAGGTCGTGAAGGACCACCGCATCGCGATCGCCATCGGACGGACGAAGACCGTCCTCTGGGACGAGGTCCGGTTCGAGGGGAACCCGCGCGAGCTCGCGTGGGTGTCGCCGGTGATGCCGGGCACGAAGATCGAGCTCGCGAGCTCGGAGTGGATCGACGCCCTCGAGACGAGCACGCAGCCCATCGTCTACGGGCCGCGCGATCGAGGCCTCGGCGGGTGCGCGCTCACGGGGTGCGCGGAGTCGGACGGCTTCGATCCGCGCTCGTCGCCGGGCAGCGGCGTCGTGATCGTCGACGAGTCCGTCATCGGCCCCTACGAGACGGTCACCGTCCGCTCGGCGGGCGATCCCGAGGCGCCGTACGCGTGGCTCACGCAGAACGGCTACGGCGTGCCCGCGGAGGTGGCCCCGCTCCTCCGCGGCTACGCGGAGATGGGCTTCGACTTCGCCGCGCTCCGGCTCCGGCCGAGCTGCACGACGTCGAAGATGGAGCCCGTGCGCATGGTCATGCCGGGCGCCGTGCCGAAGGTGCTCATCCGCATGGCCCTCGCGGGGGCGACGAGCACCGCGAACATCACGTTGTTCGTCCTCGCCGAGGCGCCGCATTTTCCCCTCGGGTACCCGCACGCGCCGCTCGACGAGGACGCCCTCGTGTGGTCCTTCGCCGACGACCGCTCGAACTACGACGCGCTCGCGCGCGCGGCCATGGAGCGCGAAGGGGGACGGGCGTGGCTGATCGAGGCCGCCACGCCGGTGCAGCCGGCGAGCTCGCCGAACGCGGCGCCGCTCCCGACCGTCGCCGAGGCCTACGACCAGCTCTGCGTCGGCGGGATCCCGAGCGGCACCGAGCGGACGCCCGTCCCGGCCACGCCGTGCGTCGACGATCCCGCGCCGCCGGGCGACGGCGGAGGCCCCTCGCCGGCCACGGACGCGGGGCCCGCCGACGCCGGCGACGACGACGCGGGGGACCACGACGCGGGCGCCGACGCGGACGACGACGACGCGGACGACGGCGGCGCCGAGCCCGGGGACGCGGGGACGGCGGATCCGCCGAGGCCCCCCAGCGGCCGCTGTCGGCCCGCGGGGTTGAACGATCTCGAGCTGATGCGCGAGACCGTCGGCGCGCCGAACGTCGTCGTCACGCGGATGCGCGCGCGCCTCCCCGCGGCCGCGCTGACGGCGGATCTCGATCTCGGGCCCGACGCGTCGGCGAGGATCACGAACCTGCACCAGGCGCTCCGCGACGAGTCGGAGCTCGACGCGCGGCCCAGCAAGAGCGCCTGCGCGAGCAGCCACCGGCGCGACCTCGCGGCGAAGTGGGCGCCGGGCAGCGCCGCGCTCTTCGTCCTCGCCGCCTGGCTCCGACGCCGCGCGCGCCGCTGAGCCGCGCCCCGGGAGCTCCCTCCAGCGAGCGTCCGTCACCAGACGACGAGATCGTCGCGATGGATCAACACGCCCGGCTCGTCGCCGCCGAGCCGGTCCTTCCTCCCCGCCACGAGGACGGCGTCCGTCGACGAGCAGCGGGCGAGCCCGCGGCCGATCTCGACGCCGTCGAGCGAGAGGAGGCGCACCGAGTCGCCCTCGCGGAAGTCCCCGCGGACGCCCGCGACGCCCACGGCGAGCACGCTCGTGCCCTTGCTCCGCACGGCGGCCGCAGCGCCGGCGTCGAGCCAGACGTCGCCGCGCGGCCGGAGGGTGAACGCGATCCAGTGCTTCTTCGCCGGGAGCCGCCGCGTCGCCGCGAGGAAGAGCGTGCCCTCGTCCTCCCCCGCGAAGATCCGCCCGACGACGTCCTTCTTCCCCGCGTCGGCGATCACGACGTGCGCGCCGGCGAGCGTCGCGCGCCGCGCTGCCTCGATCTTGCTCGCCATGCCGCCGGTGCCGACGCCGCTCTTCTTGAGCCCGCCTCGCCCCGACCGGATCAACGGCACCGCCTCGGCGGCGATGTCGCGCACGACGGGCACGCGCTCGCCCGCCGCGTCGAGCAACCCCGCGACGTCGGAGAGCAGGACGAGGACGTCCGCGGCGACGAGCGGCGTGACCATCGCGGAGAGCTCGTCGTTGTCGCCGAACTTGATCTCCTCGACCGCGACCGAGTCGTTCTCGTTGAGGACGGGGATCGCGCCGGCGTCGAGGAGCGCCGAGAGCGCCTCGCGCGCGTTGTTCGCGCGGACGCGATCGGCGAGATCGGCGTGCGTGAGGAGCACCTGCGCGACCGCGAGATCTTCGCGCGCGAAGGCCTCTTCGTACGCGCGCATCAAGAGGCTCTGGCCCGCCGCGGCGGCGGCCTGGAGGCGCGCCATCTCTCGCGGACGCGAGCGGTAGCCGAGCTTCTTCGTGCCGAGGGCGATCGCGCCGCTCGAGACGAGCACGACCTGCCTCGCCGCGTCGGTGAGCGCGCGGATCGAGGACGCGAGGCGATCGTAAGCGCCGGGATCGCGGGAGAGCGTGCTCGAGCCGACCTTCACGACGACGCGGCGCGCCTTGCGAACGGCGCTGCGCGCGCCTC
>JAHBWF010000203.1 GCA_019637105.1 Labilithrix sp. | reverse complement strand
CCGGCGAGGCGCGACGAGCGCGCAGAGGCCCGTCCTGCGACCGCAGAGCGACGCGTCGCGCGGGTGGATGGGGCTGAAAGCGTTACGGACTTTCGGGGTACGCGGTACTACGATGGCCCGGGTGCGCGGCGGACCGTTCGTCGTTTCGATCCTCGCGTGTGCGGCGGGTTTGCTCGCGCCGCTCCCCGCGGGAGCCCAGAAGCCGACGTCGCAGGCGACCGAGTACTCGCCCTACGAGCGGGAGGCGATCGAGGCGGCGCTCGCCGAGCGCGGCCTCGAAGTCGATCGCTCACCGGAGGGCAAGACGATCGGGCGGATCGACACCGTGCGCCTCGAGGTCCTCGAGCCGCGCGATCCGGGGCCCGAGCTGCTGAAGAAGGTGCCGATCGTGTCGCCGGTCGGGAAGTACCTGACGAAGCCGATGCTCAACTGGCTTCACGTCCTGTCCAAGGACTACATCATCCGGCGCGAGCTGCTCCTCCGCGAGGGCGACGCGTACGTCCAGGTCCTGATCGACGAGACCGCCCGCAACATGCGCGCGCGGATGCCGCTGCAGGTCTCGCTCGTCGTCATCGTCCCGGTGAAGTCGAAGGACCCGGGCGAGGTCGATCTCCTGGTCATCACCAAGGACATCTGGAGCCTCCGCCTCTCCTTCGACATCGCGGTGACCCCGGGCGGCGTCGAGAACCTCGTCATCGTCCCGCAGGAGACGAACTTCCTCGGGCTGCACCATACGGCGCAGACGCGCTTCCAGATGCAGCCGGAGACGTTCACCTTCGGCGTGGGGTACAAGATCCCGCGCTTCGGCTACTCGTGGATCGGCGCGGGCGCGACCGCCGCGGTCTTCGTCAACCGGCGGCGGCTCGAGCCGGAGGGATCGAGCGTCGGCGCGAGCGTCGGCCAGGGCCTCTACTCCACGCGCACCGAGTGGGCGTGGGACGCGGACGTCGGCTACACGGTCGGCGTCGCGCGGCGCTACTCGAACGCGTCGGTCTTCCTCTTCGACTCGCGGCGGACGCCCGAGCGCGACTTCATCCCGTTCGAGTACAAGACGCGCTCGTTCTCGGCGTCGGCGGGCATCACGCGCTCGTTCGGATGGGGTCTGAAGAACAACTTCGCGCTCACCTTCAACGCGGCGACCGCGTCGTACGACACGTTCGATCTGTCCGCGTTCGATCCGGAGGCCGTCGCGGACTTCCGGCGCCGCGCGCTGCCGACGAGCGAGTCGCGCGTGTACCCCGCGCTCGGGTGGCGCACGTTCCGCACCGATTTCCTCCGCACGCTCGACATCAACACGCTCGCGCTCCAGGAAGACTTCCGGCTCGGCCACGACATCTCGGCGTCGATCTACCCGGTCTCGCGCGCGCTGGGCTCGTCGCGCGATTTCATCGGCGTCAGCGCCAAGGCGGGCTACGCCGTCGCGCTCGGCGACGGGCTCGCGGGCGCGAGCGTGAGCACCTTCGCGGAGAACCAGGACGGGATCATCACCGACGGGTCGATCGGCGGCGCGTTCGGCGCCGTCACGCCGCGCATCTTCGGCGCCGGCCGCATCGTGATGAACACGTCGTTCAGCAACCGCTACAAGAACTACCTGAACTCGCGGACGTTCATCGGCGGCGACGACCGCCTCCGCGGCTACCCCACGGCGTTCTTCTTCGGCAAGGACACCGTCTTCTTCAACCTCGAGTACCGGTCGCGCTCGATCGAGGTCTTGAAGGCGCAGCTCGCCGGCGTGGCCTTCTTCGACGCCGGCGACGCCGCGAACGGCTTCGACATGCTCCGCGCGAAGCAGTCCGTCGGCTTCGGTCTCCGCGCGCTCTTCCCGCAGGTGAACCGCAACGTCTTCCGCGTCGACGTCGCGTTCCCGCTGAAGCGCGGGCCGTTCCCCGAGACCGGGAGCCCCTTGCCGGTGGACCCGTTCGGGTTCTACTTCGCCTTCGATCAGGCGTTCGGGCCCTGACGGATGGCCGTGCGCGGCGGCCCTGGGCAACCTGGGCGCCCGTGTCCCTTCGCCGCGCGCTCCTCGTCCCGACGTCGCTCGGGGGCGCGCGCGGAGGCGCGGGGGCGCGCGGCTTCGGCGCGATCGCGCCGCGATCAGGCGGCGGCCTCGGCGGGGGCGCCGTCGTGGACCGCGCCGTCCTTCGTCGCGCCGAGGAGCGCGTCCGGCTCGAGCGACGCCTCCTTCTCGAGCGCGGCCTCGATGACCTGGCTCATGTCGTCCACGAGCACGACGTCGAGCTCGCTCAGGACCTCCTTCGGCACCTCGTCGAGCTCCCGCGCGCATTTCGTCGGGAGGATGACGCGCTTCAGCCCGGCGCGGTGCGCCGCGAGGACCTTCGCCTTGATCCCGCCGACCGGCAGGACCCGGCCGCGGAGGGTCGCCTCGCCGGTCATCGCCGTGTCGCTGCGCACGCGGCGCCCCGTGAAGAGCGAGACGAGCGCGGTGAAGATCGTGACGCCCGCCGACGGCCCGTCCTTGGGGACCGCGCCCGCCGGCACGTGGATGTGCACGTCCTGGTCCTGCGTGCGCTCGGACGCGATCCCGAGCCGCTCGGCGTTGCTCCGGACGTAGGTGAGCGCGGCGCGCGCCGACTCCTTCATGACGTCCCCGAGCTGTCCGGTGATCTCGACGCCGCCCTTGCCGGGCATCCTCGACGTCTCGATGAAGAGGATCGACCCGCCGAAGGGCGTCCAGGCGAGGCCGGTCGCGACGCCGGCGATCGACGTGCGCTCGGCGATCTCCCCGTCGAACTTGGGCCTGCCCAGGTGCTTGGCGAGGTCGTCTTCACCGATCGTCACCGCGTCGTCGCCCTTGCCGCGCGCGATCTCGAGGGCGGCGGCGCGGCAGAGCTTCTTGATCTCGCGATCGAGCTGCCGGACGCCGGCCTCGCGGGTGTAGTCGCGCACGATCGCCGTCAGCGCGCCGTCGTCGATCGCGAGCCGGTCCTCGGCGATGCCGTGCTCCTTCGTCCGCTTCGCGACGAGGTGACGGCGGGCGATGTGGACCTTCTCGTCGGTGGTGTAGCCGCTGAGCTCGACGATCTCGAGCCGATCGCGGAGCGGCGCGGACAGCGTCTCGAGCGTGTTCGCCGTGCAGACGAACATCACCTCGGACAGATCGAACGGAAGCTCGAGGTAGTGGTCGGTGAAGGTCTTGTTCTGCTCGGGATCGAGCACCTCGAGCAGCGCCGCCTCCGGCGAGCCGCCCCAGCCGGAGCTCAGTTTGTCGATCTCGTCGAGCAGCACGACCGGGTTCTTCACCTTCGCCTTGCGGAGCGCGTGGAGGAGCCGCCCCGGCAGCGCGCCGACGTAGGTGCGGCGGTGGCCGCGGATCTCGGCCTCGTCGCGCACGCCGCCGAGGGCGACGCGGACGAACGGGCGGCCGGTCGCGTCCGCGATCGACTGGCCGAGGGACGTCTTGCCGACGCCGGGTGGCCCGACGAAGCAGAGCAGCGTCCCCTTCGTGTTGCCCGAGAGCTTGAGCACCGCCACGTGCTCGAGGATGCGCTTCTTGATGTCGGCGAGGCCGTAGTGGTCCCCCTCGAGCTGCGCGGCGATCTTGTCGAGGTCGATCTCGGAGCTCGAGCGTTTGTCCCACGGGAGGTCCGCGATGAGCTCGAGGTAGTTGCGGATGACGTGCACCTCGGCGCCGCTGCCGCCCATGCTCTCCAGGCGGCGGAGCTCGCGATCGGCGACCTTGCGGGCGTCCTCCGGGAGCCCGGCCGCGTCGAGGCGCGCGCGGAGGCCGTCGACGTCGCTCTCGTCGTCGCCGTCGCCGCCGAGCTCGCGCCGGATCGCGCGCATGTGCTCGCGGAGGACGGCCTCGCGCTGGTTCTTGCCGAGCTCCTTCTTGACCTCGCCCTCGATCTTCGCGCGGATCTCGGCCTTCGCCTTGCCCTCGCCGATGCGCTTCACGAGGAGCCGGATCCGCTTCGCGGCGTCCGGCTCGGCCAGGAGCTCGACCTCCTGCTCGGCGGGCAGATCGAGCAGGGCGGCGATCCGGTCGGCGAACTCGCCGGGGGCCATCCCGTCGATCCCGTCGATCTGCGCGAGCGCGCCGCCGGCCTCGCGGACGAGCTCCGTCACCTCGATCGCGAGCGCGCGGGCGAGCTCCTTCGCCTCCAGCGTCTCGGCGCCGGTCTCGGTGAGGTGCGCCACCTCCGCCTTGTAGAACGGGTCGGACGTCGCGAACCCGTCGAAGCGCGCGCGGCCGAGGCCCTCGAGCGAGAGCTCGTACTCGCGCTCGCTCTTGCGCGTGACCGCCTTCACGCGGGCGAACGTGCCGTAGGCGTGGACGTCGTCGCGGCCGAGATCGATCGGCCGCGGATCCTTCTGCGTCAGGGTGACGACGACGTCCCCCGGGTAGAGGGAGCGGACGAGCGCGACCGACCGCGCGCGACCGACCGCGAAGGTGAGCGTCGCGCCGGGGAACAGCACCCCGGTGCGGAGAGGCAGTGCAGCGATGGGGGAGGGCGGCGTGGGCACTCCGTCACGGAGCTGAGTCATCTGGGGTGTTCTCCTGGATTCGTCGGGGCGTTCGGTGCGGCGCTCACGGGCGTCGCGTCGGGGTCATCGGTGAGCAATGAACAAAACCTAAATTCATTCACGGCGACGTCAACGCTCCTGCCGCGGACGGGCGTGCTCGGGAGGTGGCGAGGGGAGCGAGCGCAACGGCTGGCCCGAGCCCGGCATCGGAGGGCGGACGCGCGAGCGTGGGCCGACCGATCCGCGCGAAGGGGGCATTGTGCGCCGCGTGGACTTTTGTCTTGCCCGAGATCGCCGCGCCGCGCGAGCGCGGGCGCAGCACGATCGTCGCGTCGCCGATAATTTTTCGTGGGACCGCGCCGCGCGAAGCTCGAGCGAGCGCGGGGGATCTCGGTCGCGTTCGCCGCGCGCGAGCTCGGCTCAGCGCCGTCGGCGCGCGGGCTTCCGGGCCGGCGCCCGCCTCCCCGGCGGGCTCGAGGGCGCCGACGCCGCCGCGCTCGCGGGCGAGGCGCCGAGGAGCGCGAGCGGGCGCTTGATCGTGAGGAGGCCGTGGAGCAGGAGCTGACATAGCTCGTTCGACGCGCGCATCGCGTCGTCGTCGGAGCCGAAGATCCACGGGGGCGAGAGGCTCGCGAACGCGCGCTGGAGCAGCGCGGCGATCGACGCCGGGGCGCACGCCGCGAAGGCGCCCGCGTCCCGGCCCTGGGTCACGAGCGACGTGAGGAGCGCGTGCTCCTGCTCGCGGAAGCGCTCGTGGACGGCGCGCACGCCCTCGGTCTTGCAGTGGACGAGCTCGCAGGCGTGCTGACCTCTCTTCCGGAGCTCGAGGAAGCAGCGCGTGCGCGCGTGGAGGACGGCGGCGAGCCGCGCGGCGTGGTCGTCGCTGACCTCGCTCGCGGCGCGCATCGCGTCGAGGACGCCTGCGTGCGTCGAGAGCGAGAGCTCCTCGACGATGGCCTCCTTGGACTCGAACTCGAGGTAGACGGTGCCGACCCCGATCCGCGCCTCGCGCGCGACCTCCGCGATCGTCGTCTTGCCGTGACCGTAGTGCTCGAAGAGGCGCGTCGCCGCCTTCAAGATGGCGGCCCGGCGTTCGTTGGGGCTCGTCATGGCTCGCCGGCGGAGCGTAGCATGAACGGATCCCGCGGACGTTCACGGCGCGAGCGCGCCGCGCCGCTCGGCGTCGCTGCGTCAGGCGCGCGGCGCGTCCGCGCTACGGGCCGGCGCAGGCGCGCGTGGGGGAGTCCTCGCCCGACAGGCGCACGAAGTGACCGGCCGAGTACTTCGGGAGGATGTAGCGAATGACGATGTTGTCGTCTTCGCCGGCGAGGATCTCTCCGCGCAGGCCGCTCGCCGGCATGCGAAGGTCCGGGACGTCGACGCGCCAGGTGTCGCCCGTCTTCTCGAGCGTGCCGTAGAGGCAGTCGTACGACGTGGGGTCGGCGCAGCGGAACGTGCCGATCTCGGCCTCGTAGTACGGCCGCGCGCAGCGGAGGGCGACGGCGTCGCCGCTGGGCCGGAGCTCGAGGAAGAGATGACCTTGCGTCAGCGTCGTCCCGTTGCCGCCGGGCATGCCGTCGAGCGAGACGAGGTCCCACGACCCATACGGCGCGACCGTCGCGGGGATCGGCCCCGGCGCGGAGAGCGTCGTCTTCGGGTCGCGATCGTCGCTCTCGGCTGTGTCGTCCTGGTGGAGCCGGCCTCCACAGGCGACGAGTGCACTGCATGATACGGCGACCGTGAGGCATACCATCCGCAGCATCCTTCATATCGAAGCAAACGGCGCGCCGTCGAGGCAAGTCCTTTCGGACGAGCGCCGCGCGCGCGACGACCGACGATTCGCTGCAATCGCGTGCAGGCGTCGGTGGCGCGCGCCCCTTGTACGACAGCGCCGTTCATCGTGGATCGCACGCTTCGGGCGTGCATTCGTTGACGCTCCAACGTGTCGGGCGCGTCGGAGGCCTCGGAGCCCCTCGGATCGCGCGCGACTTCGTGACGCGCACGCCGGCAGCGGCCCGGCTGCCCGCAGCCGCGGCCCGGTCGTGAGGACGCCTCGCGACGGCGCGGGGCTCACTCACCCGGGCGTCGCGAGGCGTCGTTCGAAGCGGGGACGTTCGTCGCGTACGCTACGGCGTGCCGGGCGCCTTCGGCGCGCAGACGCCCATCAGGCACTGGTTGCCCGCCGCGCAGTCGACCTCGCTGGCGCACGGGAACGCGCACTTCTGGAACTGCACGTTGCAGCGATGGAGCCCGCAGGCGCCGTCGTTCTGGCACGGCAGGGCGAGCGGGCCGGGCGTCGCCATCGTCGCCTGCGGAGCCGCCGTCGGCTGCTGCTGCGGGTAGCTGGGCTGCTGCTGATAGCCGGGCTGCTGCTGCGGGTAGCCGGGCTGCTGCTGATAGCCGGGCTGCTGCTGCGGGTAGTAGCCGCCGTTCGGCGGCGGCGCGTACGCCGTCGCCGAAGGCGCGGTGGCCGGCTGTTGATCGCTGCCGCCGCACGCCGAGACACCGGCCGCGAGCGCGGTGGTGGCCACGAGCACGCCAGCGGAGGTGAGCAGCATCGTCGAGCGTCGCATGAAAAGCCTCCTTAGGGTCGGGCGCCTCACGTGGGCCCCGAGGCGAACGACGTTATCACGAGACGCGGTCCGTGAACCGTCGTCGTCTGCCGCCGCGCGTCGCCCGAGATCGACGCCGCGCGTCGTCGACGACCCGTCGCGCGGGACGCACGGCTTGGCTCGTGGTCGCGACGAGTCGTTAGGGGCGTCCTCTCGGCGACGCGGCTCCTTCGCGCGCGCGTTGCTTCGAGGGTCCAAATTCTGCGCTAGGATCGGACGATGTCCGTCGCTCGATCGCTCGTGACCTGGTTCGGGATCGCCGTCGGGCTGGGTGGGCTCGCCACCGCGTGCGCGGAGGACGACGCCGCGGGAGGTCCGGACGCCGACACCGACGCGCCGTTCATCGACGCCGGGCGGGGCGACGGCGGGCGAGGCGAGGACGACGGCGGGGCGGACGACGCCGCGAACGAGGCCGCTCCCCCCGACACGACGCCGCCGGACCGCGTCGCCGATCTCGCGGCGACGGCGGTGTCGCACGCGAGCGTGAAGCTCACGTGGACGGCGCCGGCCGACGACTCGGGCTCGATCGCGGGCTACGAGCTCCGCTACGCGACGACGCCGATCACCACGCTCGACGCGTTCTTGGCGGCGACGAGCGCGACGCCCCCGTCCGCGCTCGCCTCCGGAGCGGCGCAGACCGTCACGGTGCCCGGGCTCACGCCGGAGACCGAGTACCACTTCGCGATCCGCGCCCGCGACGCGGCCGGCAACTTCGGCGAGCTCTCGAGCGACGTCGCGGCCACGACGAAGGCGCGCGCGGCGCTCCTCATCAGCGAGATCGCGCCGGTGAACGTGGCCGCCGACGGCGGGGACTTCGTCGAGCTCGTCGCGACCGCGGCGGGCTCCGTGGCCGACCTCGAGATCCGCCACTCGACCGCGGCCGTGAGCGCGCTGCTCTACAAGCTCGGGCCGCTCGACGTCGCGGTCGGCGATCGCATCGTCGTCCACGTCGTCGGTCAGGGCCCCGCGGGCTTCGCGCAGGAGGACGCGACCGGCGACAAGGCGTCGTCGACCGAGGCGTTCGCGTCCCCCGAGGCCTTCGACGTCTACTCGGCCGTCTCGACGGGGCTCGTCTCGACGAACAGCCTGATCTCCGTGATGGACGGGGCGGCGTACCAGGACGCGGTCCCGTACTCGGAGAGGTCGATCAACGCGTCGACCGCGGCGATGACGGCGTTCGCGAACGCCCACGCCGCCGGCGCCTGGAGCTTCTCCTCTGCGCCGGTCGACAGCGCGGACGACTGCGCGACGCTGCTCGAGGTGGTGAACGCGCGGTCGCCGGCGGGATCCCTGCCGCCGTGCGGCGGGTACCCGAGCTTCCTCGCGTCCGGCTCGTCGCTCCAGCGGAACGGCGTCGTGGACACGAACACGCGCGCGGACTTCTTCGTCGCCGCGCAGACCCGCGGCGCCGCGAACGCGCCGTTCTGCGCGACCGAGGGCGCGAAGCTCGCCATCACCGAGGTCAACCCCAACGCGAACCTCGTCGAGCTGACCGTGACCGAGGGGGGATCGCTCCGCGGCTTCACCGTCCGGCGCGATCCGCGCGACGGCAACAACGGGACGCTCCTCTCGACGCTCACGCCGATCTGCGGGGCGACGGACGACGTGATCGTGCTCCACCTCGGAGCGCCGTCCGGGACGATGTCGGAGACGACGTCGAAGGACGAGCTCCCGTCCGCGGTCCATCCGGGGTTCTACGACGGCGCGTGGGACGTCGCCTCGACGTCGGGGTCGTCCTCGCTGAGCCTCAACACGAGCCTCGTGATCGCCGTCCGCGATCCGCGCGGAGACTACGTGGAGGCGGCGGCCTTCTCGAACATGTCGTCCGTGCCCACGGACGGCGGCGCGTATCACGGCGCGCTCGCGCTCGCGCAGGGCCTCGGTCTTTGGCTCCCCGCGACGTGCGGCGGCGTCGCGTGCACCAACGCGACGACGCCGACGGCGCGCGACCTCGCGGCGAGCTGGAACGGCGTCGGCGCGACGGCGCTCGACAACAGCTGCCGCCGCGCGAGCGCGACGTCCGCGACCGAGGCCGCGAGCTGGTCGGTCGGTCCCTCGAGCTTCGGTCAGTGACCGCGGCCGGGCGCGAGGTCGACGCCCGGTGACGCACCCGGTCGCTCACGGGCGGCGAGGGTCGCCCGGGAGCGCGATCTCGCTCGTGCTGGGGCTCACGGGCGGCGAGGGTCGCCCGGGAGCGCGATCTCGCTCGTCGGCTCGTCGTCGTCGTCGAAGTTGTACTTCGGCTGGACGTTGTTCGACATCGGGCGCTTGACGCCGTAGACGATGTCCCAGCCCATGTCGCCCGGCTCGGCGCGGGGCGGCGCCCAGGCGGGATCCTCGGGCGGGACGTCGAAGCTCGGGATCGCGACCTCGGGCGTCATCGGGCTGAAGAGCGGCGGGACGCTGCCGACGCCGGAGAGCGTGCGCGCCGGCGGACGCATCGGCGGCGGGTCGGCCGGCGCGCCGAACAGGACGCGCGCGCTCGGCGGCGCCGACGTGGGCGGGGGAGGCGCGGGGGCGGTGATCGCGGCGGGCGGATCGGGCTCGATGATCACGCTGGGCAGGTGCTCGATGGGCGCGGGGGCGCGGGCGGGAGGCGACGCGGCCGCGGCGGGGAGCGGCGGCGGCTTGGCGGCGGCCTTCGTGGCAGGTGGCGCCGGCGGCTCGCCCTTCGGCGTGTGGGCTCTCGCGGCGTGTGGGCTCGCCGCCGGGGACGTGGCGATCGCGGAGGTGGCGGTCGCCGTCGCGGCCGGCGTTGCGATGACCGGAGCGGCGGCGGTCGCGATCGGCGCGGCTCCGGTCGCCGTCGTGGCCGGAGCTGCGGCGGCCGAAGGCGCGGCTCCGGTCGCCGTCGTGGCCGGAGCTGCGGCGGCCGAAGGCGCGGCGGTCGCGGTCGGCGCGGCTGCGCTCGCCGTCGCGGTCGGGGCTGCGATGACCACCGTCGCGACCGGAGCTGTGGCGGCCGGAGGCGTCGGAGCCGCGGTCGCCGTCGTCGCGGCTGCGGTCGCCGTCGCGGTCGGCGCCGTGGTGGTGGCCGGAGGCGTCGGAGCCGCGGTCGCCGTCGCGGTCGTCGCGGCTGCGTTCGTCGTCGCGCCCGGCGCCGCGTTGGCGGCCGGAGGCGTCGGAGCCGCGGTCGCGGTCGTCGGAGCCGCGGTCGCCGTCGCGGTAGCGGCCGGAGGCGTCGGAGCCGCGGTCGCGGTCGTCGCGGCTGCGGTCGTCGTCGCGGTCGGCGCCGTGGTGGCGGCCGGGGGCGTCGGAGCCGCCGTCGCGGCCGTCACGGCTGCGGTCGCCGGAGGCGCGGACGCGGTCGCCGCCGCCGCGATCGCGGCGGGCCGTCCGGAGATCGCCTTCGGCGCGCCCGACGGGCGATCGGCCTCCGCGGGATCGGCGAGCCCGATCTGCCGCGCGAGCGCGTCGAGCGTGGACGTGAGGGCCTCGTGCGCGGTCTTGCTCAGGATCGTCTCCCAACCGAGCGCCGCGACGAGCCCCGTCGGAGAGGCGTCGCCGCTCGCGTGCACGGCGCTCAGCCACGCCACGATCTGATCCTTCGACAGCGCCGCGCAGATCACGTCGGTCCCCTCGAGCCGCGGGGACGCGAGCTTCAGGTTCTCGAGGAACCACCGCTCGTCGAAGAGCGACAGATCGCGCCCCACCGCGAGCGCCCTCTGCACGGCGCTCGCGGGGAGCGCCGCGCCGCGCCAGAAGGCCCACCAGTCCTCGAGCGGCGTCCAGTCGATGAGGATCTCCGGCGTCACGCCCTCTTCGACCGTCGTCGCGTCGATGTCGCCGGCGGCGAGCGCGTCGGCGACGGTCGCGCGCACGCGCTCGTCGTCGTCGCGCAGCGCGGACTTCTTCCCGCGGATCCCCCAGCCCGAGAGCAGCGCCGCGCGGACCTCCTTCGGCATATGAAGGAAGAGCCGGTCGGTCGTGGCGCCGCGGTCCCCTGGGAAGTAGTGGCGGAGGAACGCCTTCGCGTCGCGCACGCGCCCCGCGTCCGTCCGGCGGAACGCCTCGAGCGCGAGGCAGAGCTTGGTGACCGGGCGGCTGCGACCGTTCTTCGGAGTGAGCACCGTCGATGAAGGTACCACCGGTGCCCGCCGGCCTCGCGACGTCTCGCTCGGTACCATACCCAAGAGGATAGTTTCGACGCGCGGCGCGCGATACCCCCTTGTTCCGAGGCGGGGAAAATCAGCGCCGCTCAAGGGCGCCGACGGGCGAGCCGGCGCGCGCCGGCGTCGACGGCGACGAAGACGACCGCGCTCGCGCCGAGGAGCGTCGCGAGGAAGAGCGCGTGCGAACCGAACGCGCGCTCCCATCCGTCGTGGATCCGGAACGCGAGGTTCACGTTCGGCTCCGGGGCGCCCACGAGGCGGGTCAGCAGCAGCAGGCCGGCGCTCGCCATGGTGGCGGAGAGCCACGCGCGCGGCGGCCAGCCGAGGCGGCGCACGGCGGCGATCCCGATGAGCGGCGCGATCACGTGGACGAACAGCGACGTCGGGATGAGCCCGGCGCCGGTCGCGAGATCGATCAGCCAGATCGGCGTCCCGAACGAGAGCCACAGGAGCGGGATCGCGCAGGCGGTCCGCGCGCCCCGGAAGCAGCCGAGCGCGAGCACGGGGACGGCGACGTTGCAGGCCCAGAGCAGATCGTGCGCGGTCCCGCGGAGGACGTGGTTCCCGCCGTGGATCATCCAGCACGCGAGCGCCGCCGCGCCGTGCCAGGGGAGGGGAGCGCGCGGTCCGGCCGCGAAGACGCGGCTCACTGATCGCTCGCGAAGACGACTTTCCCGAGCCGCGCCTCGCGTTCGCTCGAGCGCTCGCGCTCGAGCTCGAGCGCCTCGGCGTCGGCCTCGAGGTCGGCGAAGCGGTAACGCACCTCGCCCTCGGGGCCGACGTCGACGTCGCCGCCGAGCTCCACGACGCGACGGGTGATGTCCTTCGACGTAGGCTCCTCGCCCGTCGCGACGCGCACCGCCGCGCGGAGCGCCTCGTCGGCGATCGGCTCGCGGCGCGACGAGCGCGTCACCACCTCGCGGAGGACGGCGAGCCGCGCGTGCTCCTCGTCGGCGCGCTTCTGCTGCCGCGTCCGGTAGAGCGCGCGGAGGACGGGCAGGGCGAAGAGGACCACCGAGAACACGAGCGGGATCGCCCCGAGCACGAGCGGCAGGCCGTCGTACGGCAGCGCGGGCGGCCGCTCGCGGTCGAAGAGGAGCGCGAGGTTCGACAGCGTCACGTTGTTCCGGATCGCCCAGACGCTCACGAGCAGGTTGAAGCCGTTGAGGAGCGCGATCATCACGTTCGAGCCCGTGGGGTTCCCGGTGAGCGGCGGGAGCTCGCGGACCCGCTCCCACGCGGCGCGCGGGCGCCTCGACGCGGCGGCGCCGCCGCCGTCGGCGGTCCGGCGGAGCGCCTCGAACGTGTAGACGATGCCGCCGCCCTCGCTGACGTCGACGGTGCCCTCGTGGTCGAGCATCAGCCGCGCCATGAGCGAATCGGCCTCGCTGCGCGGCAAGCCCGTGACGCGCATGACGTCCGCCAGGCCGATGCGCCCGCGCTGGGCGCGGATCTCCTCGAGGACGCGGGCGCGCGCGGCGAGGGGATCCTCCGCGGGAGCCCGCGGTCCGAAGACGAAGCGGTTCACCTTCTCGTAGAACGCGACCTCGTCGCGCGGCGCTCGCCGGGGCGCGCGCACGTCGCGCCTGCCGGGCTGCACGTAGAGCGGCGAGAAGGGGTGGAAGGTCCAGAAGAACGCCTCGGCGATCATACGGAAGAGCCCGCCGAGGAGGTGGACGCCCGGGCCGTCGTCGCGGTCGCTCGAGCTCTGCCGGGCGAGCGTCATCCCGAGGAGCAGCGCCGCGAACACGAGCGCGTACGACACCATCACGATCAACAGCCACGCCCGGACGACGAAGCGACCGGCGGCGACGAGCGCGCGCCCCGAACGCGACAGGAGGCGTTCGAGCGCCTCCGGGGTCTCCCACGGCTTGGTGAACCCGTGCGGGAAGACGTGGACGAGGTCGCCGTCCTCGGTGACGCGCAGGTGCCCGCGGTACTCGCTCGTGAGCCAGGTGAGCCCAGCCTCGGCGTCGCGCATCGCGAGGCCGCTCGCGACGGACGCGTCCGCGACCGTGACCGGTCGCCTGGGATCGGTCAGCGTACGGCGAAGCACGTCTGCGGCGGCAGCGGGCTCCATGATG
>JAHBWF010000202.1 GCA_019637105.1 Labilithrix sp. | reverse complement strand
GTCGAGCCCGGACGGCGCGACCGCCGAGCCCGCCGCGACGTCGCCGGAGAGCGCGCCGACCCGACGAGCCCCCGCCGCGCGGGGAGACGATCGATCGCTGTTCGAGGAACGGAAATGAAACGCTTCGTGTCATCCGCGGTGGCCGCGCTCGCGCTCGCTGCACCGGCGAGCGTCCTCGCCGAGGCGCCCAAGCGCGGGGGCGATCCCGCCGCCGCGCAGGCGCTCTTCTACGAGGCGCGCTCGCTCATGAAGAGCGGCAAGCACGCGCTCGCCTGTCCCAAGCTGGAGGAGAGCCTCCGCCTCGACTACGGGATCGGCACCGAGTACAACCTTGCAGACTGCAACGAAAAGATCGGCAAGCTCTCCACGGCGTGGTCGGGCTTCCTCGCGGTCGCCTCCGCCGCCAAGGCTCACGGCCAGACCGAGCGAGAGAAGGTCGCGCGCGCGCGGGCGAAGGCCCTCGAGCCGCGCTTGCCGAAGCTCGTGATCGACGTGGCGAGCTCCGCCCCGCCTGGGCTCGAGGTGACGCGCGACGGGATCCTCGTCGGGTCGGCGTCGTGGGGGAGCCCGGTCCCGGTCGATCCGGGGACGCATCGCGTCGTCGCGGCGGCGCCCGGCAAGGAGCCCTGGGAAGGCGTGGTGAACGCCACCGAAGGCAACGTGGTCCGCGTCGCCGTCCCGAGCGCGCTCGCCGCGGCGGCGCCCCACGAGCCCGCGCCGGCTCCGCTCGCGGAGCGCGAGCCGCGCCGCGCCGATCCGCCGCCCTTCCCCGAGCCCATCATCGAGCAGCGCGGGTCGGCGCAGCGGACGATCGGCTGGCTCGTCGGCGGGCTCGGCGTCGCCGGGCTGGGGGTCGGCGCCGGCTTCGGCTTCGACTCCCTCCAGAAGCGCGATCGCTCGAGGGACCACTGCGCGGGCGATCTCTGCGATCGCGAAGGCGTCGCGCTGCGCGACCGCGCGATCCGGAGCGGTGACGTCGCGACCGTCATGACGGTCGCCGGCGCGACCGCGCTCGCCGGCGGCCTGGTCCTCGTCCTCACGGCGCCGCGCGGCCCGAGCCGCACGAAGGAGGTCCCTCCGACCACGACGCTCCGCGCCGTGCCTCACGTCGCCGCCAACGGGGGCGGCATCTCGTTCCAGGGTGTCTTGCCGTGATCCGATCCATTCCCGCCCGCGCGCTGCTCGTCGCCTTCGGCGTGGCGGCCTGCAACACCATCCTCGACAACAAGCCCGGGACGCTCGATCCGAGGACGTCGTCCGACATGGTCTCGGGGCAGCCGGCCGACACGGGCGCTCCCCCCGAGACGCCGGGGGACGGTCCGCGCGCGCCGAACGCCGGCGGATCGCCGCTCTGCTCGCCCAGCGAGCAGCTGTGCCACGGGCTCTGCGTCTCGATGAACGATCCGGTCTACGGGTGCGGTGACCCGTCGTGCGAGCCCTGCACGGTCGCGCGCGGGACCGCCGGCTGCGAGGCGAACCGGTGCGTGGTGAACGCGTGCGACCCGGGCTACGCCGACTGCAATCGGGATCCGGCGGACGGCTGCGAGGTCGACCTCTCGAAGGCGGCCAGCTGCGGGAGCTGCAACGCGCGCTGCCCGGCGGCGACGCCCGTCTGCGCGCCTGCCGGCGCGTCGTTCCAGTGCAGCACCGGCTGCGCGCCGAACGCGCCGCTCCTCTGCGGGGACGAGTGCGTCTCGCCGGCGACCAGCGTGAACCACTGCGGCGGATGCGACCTCAAGTGCCCGGAGGTCGCGCACGCCGACGTCACGTGCGAGGCGGGCAACTGCAAGTTCGCGTGCAGGACGAACTACCACGCCTGCGGCGACGCGTGCGTCGTGTCGACCGATCCGACGGCGTGCGGCGCCGGCTGCGTCGTGTGTCCGATCCCGGCGCACGCGACGGCGACCTGCCAGGCCGACGCGTGCGGGTTCCAGTGCGCCGCCGGCTTCGGCGACTGCAACCGGGACGCGGCCGACGGCTGCGAGTCGAACCTCGCCAACGACCTGCTCCACTGCGGGGCCTGCGGCCGATCGTGCAACGGCGGCGTCTGCAAGGAGGGCGTGTGCTCGCCGGCGCCCGACGCGGGCCCGTGACGAGCGCCGCGCCCGTGAAGGCGCTCAGCGACGGCGGCGGTCGAGCGGGCGCGCCCCCTGCTTGGTGTCGAACCACGAGGTGCGGAGGCGGCGCCGGAGCGCCGACGCATAGAGGCAGTCGCGCAAGCTGTTGAGCTCGCTCGTGACGGTGCCGTGCGTCAGCTGGGTGCGGATGCTCACCGCCTCGGCGTGCGTGATGACCTCCCGGGAGAGGGTCCCTTCGACGGTCTCGCGGGCGACGGTGACGCCGGCCTGCTCGAGCTCCGCGAACAGACGGCGCGTGTTGGCCTCGGTCGTCCCCGCGGTGAAGTACGAGACGAGCTTGTGCCGCGAGGACATCGGCTTGCCGCGCCCGGCGATGACCCAGTCGCGGAAGACCTCCGTGTCGGCGTAGAGCGCGTCGAACAGGTACACCTCGTGGATCTTCACGCCGCCGGAGCGGACGACGCACGCCGCCGCGTGGTAGCCGCCGGAGTGCGCCGACACGCAGACGCGCCCGGGCGTCGAGCGGACCCCGGGCGCGGAGCTGCCGAGCGCGGCGCGCGCCTCGCGCGTCTCGAGGGTGGCGAGGACGTCGTCGAGCATGCGGGAGAAGGCGCCGGGGGCCTCGAGCTTCCCCGCCGACGAGTCCGCGGCGAGCGCGGCGAGCTCGGGCACCACGAGGATCGCGTTCTGCTTGCTGTCGAAGAGCTGCTCGCGCAGCTGGTGGGCGACCGTGGCGCGCTCGACGGTCGAGTTGTGCCCGTGGAAGTGGACGACGAGCTGGATCGCGCCGCCCGGGGCGGGACGATGGTGGTGCGGCACGAACACGAGGACGGTCGAATCGCGATGCCACGATCCCGGCGCCGGGAACGGAGCGTGCTCGAGCTCCATCATGAGCGTCACGCCCCGCGCGTCCGAGCTGACGCGCGTGACGCGCGACGTTGACCGCGAAGCGCGCGCGGTCGCCGGCACGGCCGAGCCCGGGTCCGCGCTGGCGCCGCGGGCGAGCGCCGTCAGGCCGAGAGAAGCGGAGAGCGAGAGGAGCGCGCGACGCGAGAGGAGGTAGGACGACATAGGTAAACCTCCCACCGACCCTCTTGGAAACGCCGGCGATCGGCCAACTTTTCTCCTGTCGACGACGGCGCTTCGTTAAACGCCGCCCGAAGCGCTTAGGGAACGTCCCACGCCACCCGCGCCGGCTCACCCGCGTCGATCGCGGCGACGAGCTGACCGACGTGGAGGACCACCCGCCCGGCCGCGAGGCGCGCCGGGAGGCAGCCGTCCGGCGCGCCGGCGTCGCGGCTCCGCCCCTCCCCGACGAGGCCGCCTCCGTCCGGCGGCGACACGTCCCCCGCGTCGCCGCAGCGCCGATCCAGCCGCTTCACGATGCGCGGGTCGATCGCGAGGCGCGCGCGCGCGGCGCCGCCGGGCGCCAGCCGAATGAGCGCCGTATGCACCCGCGCGATCGCCGGACCGCCGTCGGGACGGAGGAGCGGGGCGCGTCGCGCGTCCCCCGCGTCGCGTCGCGTCGATCCGTCGAGCGGCGCGTCCCACGACGGTGGAGCGAGCTCGTAGAGCGCCCGCGCGTCGGACTCCGCCAGCACGGAGAACGCGAGCTCGGGCCGGCCGGGGTGATACCGGAGCGGCACGACCAGGGGTGCGGCTCCGCCGTTCACGATCGAGACGACGATCCGGTCGCCCTCCCGCCTCGCCTCCTGGCGGAGCCCGACCGCGTCCTGGCGGGCCGCGGCCGTGTCCCGGCGGGGCGCGACCGCGGCCCCTCCGGCCGGCGCCCCGCGTCCTGCGCTCCCGTTCGCGCCGTCCTCCGGCCGGGTGAGCGCCGCCCACTCCGTGTCGGAGATCGCGCAGCGCGCGTCGACCGCGGCCGCGAGGAGCGAGAGCTCGACGCCCTCGCACGCGGGGTCGACGTCGCCCGCGTCGCGTCGGCCTCCCACGAGCGCGCGAAGCCGCGCGGGGGCGTCGTCGCTGGAGCCCTCGCCGTCGGGCGCCGCGCCTCGCTCGGTCGCTGCCGCGCCTCCGTCGGCGACCGCCGAGGTCGCCGGCGCCCCGACGCCGTCGCTCGCCGTGGGGGCGTCCTTGCGACACCCGAAGACAAACGCCCCGCTCGAGCCGAGCGCGAGCGCCGCGAGCCCGAGCGCGAGGCGCCGCCGGGCGAGCGCCGAGAGCCGCGCGTGAAGTGCCGGCGAGGCGTTCACGCGTCGCGTCCGGGTCACCGAGCGAGAGGGTCGAGCGTCGAGGCGCACGCCCGCCCTGCTCTAGCACGACCGCAGCCCCCGGCGGCGGCGCTCGCGGACTCAGGCGTGAGCGTGGGTCGGACGTCGGGAGCGCGCGGCGGCCGGACGGTCCCCCTCCGGGACGACGACCGATGCGCCGCACTCGCTGCACGACCACGAGGTCGCGCGCTGGACGAGCACGCCGGTCGTCGTCGCGAGGAGCACCCACGCGACGAGGAGCATGAACCCCCAGCCGGAGCCGACCGCCGCGCCGAGGCCGAAGAGGAGACTGAAGACCCAGAAGGCCACGATCAACGCCCAGTAGGCGTGGTTCGGAGGGTTCGGGACGACGTCCTGGTTGCAAGCCGAGCAAGCGACACGGTTCATGGCTGCGCTCCTTTCATCCTTGATGAGACGTTGCATGCGGCGCGCCCGCGCCTCTGCTCTCGCCCGAAGCTCGCGCGTAGGGGGCGACGCGGTTACGCTCCCGAGCGGAGGGGTGACGTGACGAAGCTTCCCGAGGTCGAGCTCGCCGCGCTGGCGAAGATCGCGCCCGACGCCTTGCGGCTGCTCTGGGTGAACGACGGTCGCGACGGACGGCTCGAGGCCGTCGTGGAGCACGCGGGGCAGCCGTGCCTCATGGTGCTCCACGACGAGGGCGGCCCCGTCGAGCGGCCCTACCGCTGGCTGCTCGTCCACCTCACGTCCGAGCAGCGAGCCGAGGAGGAGCGCTGGCACGCGCTGTTCGTGGAGCACGTGGGCGATCACTGGTGCTTCCACGGGGAGACGCTCCGGCACGCGCCGCCGTCCCCCGAGCCCGACCCGACTCGCTTCTACGACGCGTACCGCGAGCGGCGGCGGCTCGACGTGAGCACCAACGCCGTGCTCGGTTGGGCCGACGAGATGCCGGCGCGTTGACGGCGGCTCCTCCGGCGCCGCGGCGCGGGGTCGACGCGCGAGCGGCGCGGAGCTCCGACCCGAGGCGACGGCGCTCACGGCGTGACGCGGAAGCCGACGCGGAGGCGGCTCGCTCCTCCCGCCCGCGTCCGGTCCCGCCCTCGCCGTCGGGCGTCCGCGTCCGGGCTGGTCGCGTCGTCGATCCCGACGCCCGACGCGGTCGCGAGATCGAGGACGTACACACCGAGGTCGAGCTCGGGCAGACCGAGCGACGCGATCCGCGCGAGGGCGACCTCCCGCGCGGTCGTGAGGACGCGGAAGCGCGCGCCGCCGCGCGCGCGATCGACGACGGTGAGCGTCGCGAGGCCGGCGCTCCCGGACGCCGTCCACGCGAAGCCCGCTCCGCGCCGCGAGATCGCTCCGCCGTCGGTGGGAGAGACGAGCTCCGGTCCTGGCGCGACGTCGAGCGCGACGGCGTCGATCGAGACCGGCCGGACCTCCGACCACGCCTCCGTCGACCGGTGAAAGCCGCCTCCGTCGTCGCTGCGCGAGTGGCGCGCGGCGACGTGGACGCTCATCCGCGCGCGCGGGACGAGCGGCAGCCGGAGGCTCGTCGTCGCGGACGGCGCGACGGAGAAGACGAAGCCCGGATCGCTTCGTTCGAGGTCCCCGGAGACGTCGAGCGACACCGACGTCGTCCACGCCCAGTCGACGAGCGCGCCCTCCCCGGCCGCAGCCCCGACCGAGATCGCGTCGGTCACGCCGACCGGCGAGGGGTCCACCACCCCGACGTCGACGGTCTCGCCAGGCGCCGCGAGGACGCTCGCGGCGCGGGCGTACGCGTACCACGCGCGCGCGTCGTCGCCGACGAGGACGTGGACGTCGACGCGCTCGTCGGGCAGGACGGCCAGCCCTCGCCACCCGTGATCGACGCCGACGACCACGACGCCCTCCCCGTCGGGACAGGCCGTCGTCGCGCTCCCCGCCCCCGAGGGCGACGTCGTCACCGCCGTCACCCGGCACGAGGCGCCGCCGCACGCGGGCGCGCGAACGCCGACGCGAATCGTCTGGCGCGCCGGCGAAGGCGTCGGCCCGTCCCGCTCGAACAGCTCCACGTACGGATCGCGTCGCTGAAGCCCGAGGTAGACCGTCGCCGCCGCCGCGGATCCGCGCGCGACCATGAGGTCGTACGGCGCTGCGACGTCGGCGACGGCGAAGGCGCCGCGACCGCTCGTGACGCGATCGTGACGGACGCCGAGCGCGTCGACGAGCGTGACGGCGCGGCCGCCGACGGGCTCGTCGAGGTCGGTCGCGACGAGCCCGGCGACGTCGATCCGCTCGGGCGCGCGCTCCGGCACGCGTTCGCTCGCGGGCGCCGTCGCGCGCGGCGGCGCCTGCTCCGGCGTGGCGAGCGGCGCTCCTCCGCCTTCGCTCGAGCAAGCGAGCGAGAGGGCGGCGAGGAGCGAGAGGCAGGCAGCGGGGACGACGGTTCGCATGCGCGACCGTCAAACAAGCGCCGTGCCCGCGCGCGAGATCTGCGATCTCGCCGACTTCGACGCCCGCGTCGGTGGCCCGGGCCAGGCATCGGCCGGCACCGGGCCAGCGCGCGAGCGTGGCGACGCCGAACGACGCGACGGCGAAATCGAACGTTGCGTCTTCGGTCACGATGGCGGTATTCGGGCCGGATGATGGACCTTCCCGGGGCCGTTGACGATCTCGTCGCCGCGGCGACGCGCGCGGTCGAGCCTCGCGCGCTCAAACCCGTCGTCGAGAGGGTGCTCGACGCGTTCGACGAAGCCCCCGAAGCGCCGCGCAACGCCGCGCTCCGGTCGATCGGGCGCGCGCTCGGCAAGGTCGACGGTCGCGGCGCGCAGATCCTCTCGCTCGCCCTCGGCGCGCTCGTCGAGAGCGGAGCCTCACCCGAGCTCGCGTGGCCCGCCGTCGCGGACGATCTGGCCGGCCTCCTCGAGCGCGCGACCGCGTTCGCCGGCGCCGCCGTCGCGCACGCGAGGGACCAGGACGTCGAGCGCGCCGTCGAGGCGTCCGGCGCCGCCGTCGCGAAGAAGAAGCCGCGCGAGGCCGAGGCCTGGAAGGCGCTCCCGTCGCGCTGCCTCGCGGCGGTCGCCTGCCTCACTCGCTCGAGGACGCTCCGCTACCGCGCCCGGAAGAACGCCGCGCTCGAGGAGGCCGCGTGGCCGCTCTCCGACGTCGTCTCCGAGGTCGGCTACCTGCTGCAGGCGCTGCGGATCGTCGACGACGAGACGCTCCTCGTCCTGGCGCCCGACGCCCGGCGCGGCTGGCGGGTGACCCTCGACGCGGTGCCGTCGAACGCCGAGCTCTACGTCTTGCTCGCCGACGCGCTGCTCGGCTCCAAGGTGGCCGGCCCGAAGGCCCGCGGGCTCGAGCGTCTGCTCGGCGGGCGACCCGACCCGAAGACGATCGCCGCGATCCGTGAGGGCGGGATCCCGCCGAAGCGGGCGTCGACCGTGAAGGTGCCGTTTCACCTCGTCGCGTGGACCGCCCTCGGCGCCGACGGCTCGCTCCCGCCCGCGGACCCCGACGCGACCGATCACTGGGTCTGGATGGAAGGGATCCCGGCGGACATCCCCGCGGGGCCCGGGGACGAGCGCGTCGTCCTCCTTCAGGCCGCGCCGAAGACGCGCGCGCTGCCCGTCGCGCCGTCGTTCGAGTCGCTTCGGCCGGACGTGCAGGTCACGGCGGAGCTCTCCGGCGACGACGTCGCTCGCCTGCTGCGCCAGCTCGGCCGGGCGGCCGCGCGCGCGACGCGGGCGTCGCACGACCACGGCGCGTCACCGCCCGCCTCCGAGGCCGCGCCGAAGTCCGAGAAGACGCCGGCTCCAAAGTCCAAGAAGACGCCGAAGTCCAAGAAGACGCCGGCTCCAAAGGAGGCGCCGAAGTCCAAGAAGACGCCGGCTCCAAAGGAGGCGCCGAAGTCCAAGAAGGCGCGCCGTCGGACCTGAGTCAGTAGCGCCACGGCGCGCGCCGGTGTGGATCGACGCGCGGGAAGCGCCAGCGGCGGCCGGCGGTGGCGGCCGGCGGTCGCTCGAACAGCAAGGCGACGCGCGCGCGGTGGGGTCGGAACGGCTCGAGCACCTCGAGCATCGCCGCGTCCGCGCCCTTCGGATCGTCCCGCGTGAGGTCGTCGCGCCCGCCGAGGGCGGCCGTGACGGTGTAGGGCGCGTGGAAGTCCCCGACGGGCACGGCGTCCGTCCAGCCGAGGCCGCTCCGCGCGACGGCGTTCGCGGTCCAGGGCCCGACGCCGCGGAGGCTCTGCAGCTTCGCGACGGCCACGTCGGGCGCCTCCGCGCGCAGGCGCTCCAGCGCGTCGGCGCGCAGCGCGCCCTCGTGCAGCGTGACCGCCCGCTTGGAGCCCACGCCGATCGCGTGCAGCTGCCACATCGGCACGCGCGCGACCGCCCTGCCCGTCGGCGCCGCGCGCAGCTCGGCGCCCGGAACGCGTTCGCCGGCGATGCTCCGCAGCCGGCGGATGGACGCGGTCGCTTCGACGACGGTCACCAGCTGCTCGACGACCGCGACCATGAAGCTCTCGAAGACCGTGGGCGTCGAGGCGATCCGCGGATCGATGCGCCGCGCGAGCGGTCCGAGCACCGCGTGCCGGCGCACCATCGCCATGAACTCGGTCGGATCGTCGTCGACCGCCGCGAGCCGGCGCGCCGTCACGAGCGCGCGATCGGTCTCCTCGCTCGCGCACTCCCCCAGCGCCAGGACCCTCACAGTCACCGCGCGATCGCGCCACGCGAAGCCGAGGACGATCGCGTCCGCGCCGCCGCGGAGCGCGACGAAGCGGCGCCGGAGCCGCGCCCGCGGATCGTAGCCGGGCCCGCGCGGCGTGAACGACGCCGTCGCCACCACGCGCAGGCCTGCCCCGCCGAGCCCGGCGGCTTGATCGAGCTTCAGGGGAGACGACCGCATCCTCTACGACGAGGATAGGACGCAACTCGGTCGCGCCGATCCTGGGAACACGAGAGCACGGATCGGAGAACGGCGCGACGAGCCGGAGCTTCGGGGGCTCCCCGAGCGGGCGCCCGGAACGGAGCCTCGCGGCGGGCGATCACGGCCATGACGCAGTCAGAAGCGGCCGGCGCACGCCAGGGCCATCCCGCCCGGCGCGCCGGAGGGCGCGCACGCGAGCCGAGACGCGCCGCGGCTCGACGCGCCTCCGTCGGACGAGGGCGCGGCCGCCACGAGGACGACCCCGCCCGCCGCGAAGACGCCGCCGCCGACGAGCGTGAGGATCGACACCGTGAGCCAGGTCCGCGACGAGCTCACCTGATCGTCGCAGCTCGCCGGCTGGTCGACGCCGAGCCCCGGGCACGTCGCGTTGTAGTCGTCGATGATCCCCTTGCGGACGAGCAACCCGACGCCTCCCGTCGCGAGCAGCGCCGCGCCGGTGCCTACGAACGCCCAGCCGAGGAGCCGCTGGGCCGATCCCGTGTCCGCCGCGGGCGATCGCGATCGGTCCTCCGCCGGACCGCCGCGCGCCTCCGGCGCGACGTCGCGCGGCGAAGACGCGCTCGGCGTCGCGACGAGCGTGACCGTCTCGCGCGCGACGCCGCCGGGCGGGAGCTCGACCGCGCGCGTGGTCGATTGGAACCCCGACGCGCGGACCTCGAGCGTGCGCCGGCCCGCCTCGACGCGGAACGGCCCCGCGCCCGCGCCGATCCGCACGCCGTCGAGGTACACCTCGGCGGCCTCCGCGCCGCGCACCTCGAGCGTCGCGATGCGCTTCCGGACGACGCCGAGCGCGCCGTCGAGCGCCGCGCGGTTCTTCGCGATCCAAGGATCGTCCGTCGCCGCGAGCGCCGCGGAGAGGTCGGCCTCCGCGAGCACCCACATCCCCAGGGCCTGCTCGGCGAGCCCGATCTGCGCGCGCGCGCGCGCGCTCGCCGACTTCGCGAACGCCTGCCGGAAGACGGCGAGCGCCTCGTCGTCGCGGCCCTTCTCGCGGAGGTCGACGCCCTTCGCGATGAGCGCGTCGGCCTCGGACGACGCGTCGGCGCGCGCGCGTGGACCGCCGAGCGCCGCGACGGCGAGGGCTGCGACAGCGATGAGTCTCGATCCCTTGGCTCGCACGCGTGCGCCGGGAGACTACCGCAAGATCGGCGCGCCGTTGGGCGCTTGCGTCTCCGCGGGGGCGGGCGGCTGCGCCGGAGGAGCCGCAGGCGCCGCCGACGGCGTCGCGATCGGCGTCCGGCCACGTGCGGGCCCCGTGACGCGCGGCCGGACGCTCGGCGCGGGCGCGGTCGGGAGGCTCGCCGGCGTGACCGCGGTCGCGGCCGGGGGCGTGTCGGCGGGGAGCGCCTCGGCGACGGCCGCGGACGCGCCGACGACGGGCGCGGACGCCGCGGGAGGGACCTCCGGGAGAGGCGCCGGCGGCGGGAGCGCCGGCTCGACCGACGACGGGGCGGCGGAGGTCGCCCCGCTCATCAGGTTCGACACCGTCGGCGAGCGGAGGCCGACGAGGACCGCCGCGGCCGCGGCGAGCGACACCACCGCGCCGACGACGATCCCCGTCGTGAACGGCGAACGTCGGGCCGCCGCCTCCCCTCGGGGCTCGGTGCCTCTTCCCCAGGTCACGTCGGTCGAGACGAGCGGACGCGCGGGCTCGCTCACGACGCCGCGCGGGGCGAGCGGCTCCGGAGCCGCGGCGCCGAGCGGCGCGTTCGGCGCGGGCGCCGCGCGCAAGGCCCGCGCGACGTCCTCGCCGGTCGGCATCGTCACGGCCGTGGAGGGCCCGGTCTCGTCGGCGGGCGCGGCCCGATGCGAGTCCATCGTGTCCTCGAACGACCGCCACGGGCGCAAGACCGCGCCTTGAAGCGCGCTCCGCGAGTACGGCTCGAGCGCCGCCGCGAGCTGCGCGACGTTCTGCCAACGCGCCGCCGGATCCTTCTCGAGGCACCGCATGACGATGCCGACGAGCGTCTGCTCGAGCCCCGGCCGGAGCGAGAGTAACGAGACCGGCGGCTCGTTGACGACGCGGATGCACACCTCCGTCACCGTCTCGCCGTCGAACGGCAGCTGCCCGCCGAGCAGCTCGTAGAGCATCACCCCGAGCGACCAGATGTCGCTGCGGACGTCCGCGGCTCGCGCCGAGCGCATGTGCTCCGGCGCCATGTAGAGGGGCGAGCCCATGACCGCCTGCGAGTCGGTGAGCGCCATCTGGCCGACCGCCGCGGCGCCGACGGCCTTCGCGATCCCGAAGTCGAGGACCTTCACGAGCGGCGTGCCGTTGAGGCGGCGGCTGACGAAGACGTTCTGGGGCTTCAGATCGCGATGGACGATGCCCGCCGCGTGCGCCTCGACGAGCGCCTCGCACACCTGGAGGACGTACTCGATCGAGTCGGCGATCGCGAAAGGGCCCTTCTGCTTGTTCAGCTTGGCGAGATCGCACCCCTCGAGCAGCTCGAGGACCATGTACGGGAGGCCGTTGTCGTCGCGGCCGACGTCGTAGACCCGCGCGACGTGCTCGCTCTTCAGGCGCGCGACCGCGCGCGCCTCCCGCATGAAGCGCTCGACCGAGTCTTTCCCCGACACGGCCTCGGGGAGGATGAACTTGAGCGCGACCGGCTGATCGAGCTCGGTGTGCGTCGCGGCGACGACGACGCCCATCCCGCCGGCGCCGAGCACGCGGTCGACACGGTACTTCCCGCCGACGACGTCGCCGGGTTTCACGGGAGAGCGGTCGCGTGCCTCGTCGGACATCCGTACGGAGCCGAAGGCTAGCACGCCGCCACCGAGAGGCACTCTCTCGCGGCTCTCCCCGGCGCGACGCGACCGGGCTCGTGGGTGGGGATCACGGCAGGCACGGCGACAGGACGGACCGCCGCGGGGTTTGATTCACCCTTCGGACGCGATTTCGCGCTCCGACGGCGCCGATCGCCGCGGGCCTCCCGCCGTGGACCTCGCCCGCGGGCGCGCCACGCGCGGAACTTCCGCGCCGGCACGCTGTCTACTCTCGGGTGAAACGAGCCGCCCCCCTCCTCGCCGCGCTCGGCCTGCTCTCGCTCGTCGCGCTCCGCGCGCCGCGCGCGCACGCGGCCGAGTCGGCGAACGACTGCGTCCTCTTGCGCGAGGGCATGAACGACGAAGGATTGACGCTCGCCATCGACAACAACTGCGACCGCCGGCTCACGTGCTCGCTCACCTGGACGGTGCAGTGCGAGAGCGCGACCGGCAGGGTCACGCGCCGCACGAAGGACGCCGTGCGGCTCGTCGTCGACGCGTCGGGCTCGCGGAGCGCGACAGCCTCCGCGAAGGCCTGCGGCGACAACTGGCGCATCGAGGACGTCGGCTGGGACTGCGCGCCCTCGAAGTGACGCGGCGGAGCCAAAAGGCGACCGCCGTTCAAAAGCCCCCACCGCCTCCCAGATGGGGATATGCTGCTCAGGAATGCCGAGCACGACCGTCGTCGTAGCCTGTGTCGCCGGACTCTCGCTCCTCGTCGTGTTGATCCTCGTCGCCCGCTCGCGACGGAAGGCCGCCGAGGCGGAGGCTCCTCGCTTCGAACCCCCGCGTGAGCTCGCCGAGCGTCCCCCGAAGGAGACGTCCAAGCCGAAGGAGCCGGCGGAGCCCGCGGACGCGGCGAAGGCCGAGAGCGAGGCGAAGGACGAGCCCGCGACGAAGGACGAGCCCGCGGAGGCGAAGGAGTCGGCGAAGACTCCGCCGACTCCGCCCGTCGAGACGGCGGAGCCCGAGCCCGCGAAGGCGGACGACGCGGACGCGGACGGCGCGAAGGTGGACGGCGCGCGGACGTCTCCGTCGGAGTCGGAGGACGAGGCCGTCGACGAGGCGATCGTCGAGGAGGCGCAGGCGGCCAAGCCCGCGCCGCCGGCGGCTCCCGCGGCGCCGCCGCCGGTCCCGCGTTCGGGCTCGAAGCCGGGGGCCCCCCGACCGCCGATGCGGTCGTACTCGAACATCAACGACGAGTCGGTCGCCGAAGAGGTGCGCCGCGAGTCGATGGCTCCCACGGCCGCCGCGGCTTCCACGCCCGCCGCCGACGCGACGCCCGCCGCGGAGCGCGTCGCGTCGGCGGCGAGCGCCGGCGCGACCCCTGCGGCTCCGGCCGTCCCCGCGGCGGGAAAGCCGC
>JAHBWF010000201.1 GCA_019637105.1 Labilithrix sp. | reverse complement strand
CTGCGGCGGCAGCGACAACAAGCCGGCGGAGGACCCGTCGACCACCAACAACACCAGCTCGACGCCCCCGGCCAGCACGGACACGGCGCCGGCTCCCGCGTCGACCGACACGCCGGCTCCGGCGTCGACCGACACGGCCGCTCCTTCGACCGAAGCGCCGAAGAAGTGAGCTCGTTGCGCGGTTAGCCGCGCGACAGCGAGGAGAGCCCGCTTGTTTCAGGCGGGCTTTTCTCATTTTGTCGCGATGAGAGGAGGCAAGCCCCGTGAAGGTCGCCCTCGCCACCTGCATGAAGCCGCCCGAGCACGACGTCGACGAGGCGCCGCTCGTGGCCGCGCTGCGCGCCGCGGGCGCGGACGTGCGGCGGCTCGCGTGGGACGATCCGACGGCGGCGCCCGCCGCCGGAGAGATCGTCGTCATCCGCTCGACCTGGAACTACTTCGAGGACCTCCGCGGCTTCCTCGCGTGGGTGGAGCGGACGGCGGAGGCGGCGCGCCTCTTCAACCCCGCGCCGATCGTCGCCGGCAACGCGCAGAAGACCTACCTCCGCGAGCTCGAGCGGCGCGGCGTCGACGTCGTCGAGACCGAGTTCGTGCCCGCCTCCGAGCCGCGTTCCCTACGCGGCCTGATGCGCGAGCGCGGCTGGACGACGGTCGTCATCAAGCCCGTCGTCTCCGCGGGCTCGTTCTCCACGCGGCGCATCGGCGCCGGCCAAGAGGACGAGGGCCAGCGCTTCCTCGACGCGCTCACGTCGCGGCGCGACGCGATGGTCCAGCGCTGGATGCCGTCGGTCGAGGGCTACGGCGAGCGCTCGCTCGTCTGGATCGACGGCGAGCTCACGCACGCCGTCCGGAAGTCGCCGCGGTTCTCGGGAGCGACGGAGGCGGTGAGCGAGGTGCCGATCGCGCCCGACGAGCGCGCCTTCGCGGAGAAGGTCCTCGCGCCGATCGCGGACGACCTGCTCTACGCCCGCGTCGACGTCGTGCGCGACGAGGCCGGGGCGCCGCGCTTGATGGAGCTCGAGCTCATCGAGCCCTCGCTCTTCCTCGTCCACAGCGCGCGTGCGCTCGAGCGCCTCACGGGCGCCATCGTCCGCCGCGCGAGGGGCGACCTGGCGTAAGCTCGGGCCATGGGCTGCCTGTTCTGCAACATCCTCGAGAAGAAGGTCCCCGCGACGGTGGTGTACGAGGACGAGCACGCGCTCGCCTTCCGCGACATCCGCCCCGTCGCGCCGACGCACGTGCTCGTCATCCCGAAGAAGCACGTCGCGGCCGTCCACGACCTCGACGACGCTCACGCCGAGGCCGTCGGCAGGGTCCTCGTCGCCGCGCGGCGCGTGGCCGACCAGGAGGGCCTCACCAAGGACGGCTACCGCCTCGTCATCAACGACGGCGACGCCGCCGGCCAGACCGTGCACCACATCCACGTCCACGTCCTCGGCGGCCGCTCGCTGACCTGGCCGCCCGGCTGAGCCGCGCGGCCGGAGACGCCCGGCCGCGGGGCGCCTCCCCCACGCGGCGCGACGGGCTACTCGAGCGGAGGGCCGACGAGCTCGCTCGCCAGGCGCGAGACGTCGATCGAGACGTCGCCGTCCATCAGCCGCGCCAGCGTCCGGGCGACGAGGTCCCGATCCGCCGCGCAGGCGGGGAGGCAGCGGACGTTCGCGCGCTCGGCGACGAGGCGGAGCGCGGCGAGCTCGGCGGCCGAGAGCTCGACGACCCGCGTGAGCCGGACCGCGACGACGACGTAGCGGAGCACGAACGTCGTCTCGCCCCCGCGCGGCTCCCCCGAGACCGTCACGGCGGTCGCCCGCGCGAGCTGCGGGACGATCCCGCGGACGATGGCGGCCCGCGCCCGCGCGCGCCGCGCGCCCGCCGACGTGAAGAGGTCGAACATGCGGTTGCGCGCGTAGACGCCCGGCGCCACGACCATGGCGACCGTGAGCGCTTCGATCT
Source organism: Labilithrix sp. (assembly GCA_019637105.1). Lineage (GTDB taxonomy): Bacteria > Myxococcota_A > Polyangia > Polyangiales > Polyangiaceae > Labilithrix. The sequence goes on along the minus strand of JAHBWF010000201.1, from coordinate 11,492 downwards.
GCTTCTCGCCGAGCTCGCGCGAAGGCCGGCCTGCGCCGGGCGCGAAAGGCCTGCGCGGCGCGCTCGGCGTCCGCGCGGGAGGGAGCGACGAGCGACGGCTCAAAGGTCCTCGTCGTCGCCGGAGGCGAACATGACCGTCATCGCCTCGCCGCCGTTGACCTGGTTGAGCAGCGCCGCCTGCCGGTGCGTGCGGAGCGCCGTCACGAGCTCGTCGAGATCCCCCTCGACGATGCGCTCGAGCTTGTTGAGCGTCAGCTTGATGCGGTGGTCGCTCACGCGGTTCTGCGGGTAGTTGTACGTGCGGATCTTCTGGCTCCGCTCGCCGGTGCCGACCATGCCGCGGCGCTCGGCCGAGACCGCGGCCTCCTGCTTCTCGCGCTCCATGTCGAGCAGGCGGCTCTTCAGGACCTTGAGCGCCTTCGCCTTGTTCTTCAGCTGCGAGCGCTCGTCCTGGCACTTGACGATGATGCCCGTCGGCTTGTGCTGGATCTGCACGGCGCTGTTGGTCGTGTTGACGCCCTGTCCTCCCGGCCCGCCGCTCGCGGCGATCGAGATCTCGAGGTCCTTCTCGTCGATCTGCACGTCGACGTCGTCGGCCTCCGGCAGGACCGCCACGGTCGCGGTCGACGTGTGGATGCGCCCCTGCGTCTCGGTCGCGGGGACGCGCTGCACGCGGTGGACGCCGCCCTCGAAGCGGAGCTGCGAGTAGACGTCCTTGCCGCTGACGAGGGCGATGCACTCCTTGTAGCCGCCGGTCGCGCTCTCACTGAGCGACAGGATCTCGATCGTCCAGCCCTTGGTCTCGGCGTAGCGACCGTACATCCGGAAGAGGTCGGCCGCGAAGAGCGCGGCCTCCTCCCCGCCCTCCCCGCCGCGGATCTCGAGGATGACGTTCTTCTTGTCGTTGGGATCGGCCGGCAGGAGCAAGACCTGGATCTCGCGCTCGAGGTCCGACAGCGACGCCTGGAGCTCGGGGATCTCGCCCTCGACGAGCTCGCGGAGCTCGGGGTCGGCGAGCGCGTCCTCGTCCTCCTTGAGCTTCTTGTGGACGTCACGGTAGCGCCCGTACGCGGCGACGAGGGCTTCGAGCTCGCTACGCTCCTTCGTCAGCTTGCTCAGCTGGTTGCGATCGCCGAGCACGTCGGGCCGGCACATGAGCTCGTCGAGCTCGCTGTAGCGGCGCGTCAGCTGGTCGAGCTTCTCGAGGGGAAGCATTGGTCCGAGAGGCTACCACGCGGCGCGGTCGATCCGCGCGCCAGACGGAGACCGCGCCGCGGTCGCTGCGCGCTCAGGCCGCGCGGCGAAGCTTCGGGGCCTTCATCAGCGCGTCGAACGACGCGTAGCGGACGTCGCCGTCGGTCTTGGCGACGTCTTCGCCGCGCTCGCGGAACAGCGTGACGCGGAGCGACGCGAGCGCGACCTCGAGCTGGTCGTCGTCGGGCTCGATGGTCGTGATCTTCTGGCAGAGGAAGCCCGGCCAGAGCAAGACGCGGAGCGGACCGGTCGTGCACCAGCGCGCGAAGACGCGCTGGATCTCGAACGTCACCGCGGCGATGAGCGGGAGGAACGGAAGCTTCTCGAGGAAGAAGATCACGTTGTCGAGCGCGCCGTTGCCGGTCTCGATCTTCGGGAGGAACCCGCCGACCGCGGTGAAGACGAGGATCGAGACCATCGCCACCATGACGAGGAACGTCGTGCCGCAACGCGGGTGGAGCGTCGTCTTGGCGCGCGCGTTCTCGACCGTGAGCGGGAGGCCGTCCTCGTAGGTGGTGATCGTCTTGTGCTCGGCGCCGTGGTACTGGAAGACGCGCCGGATGTCGGCGAACACGTTCCGGACGAGCAGCAAGTAGCCGATCACGATCGTGAGCTTGAAGCCGCCGGTCAGCGCCTGGAACCCCGGCGACTGCACGTCGAGCCCGAGGTTCAAGAGGCGGTTGATGCCCGCCGCCGCCGCCTGGGGGAGCGCGATCATGAACGCGACCATCAGGACGACCATGACGGTCATCGGGGCGCGTGAGCCCTTCTTCTCCTCCTTCGAGGTCTCCGCGGGCTTCTGCGGGCTCGCGTCCGTCGACGCGCTCGAGGCGTCGCCGGCCGGGCCGGCGGCGCTCGTGTCGGCGTCGGCGGTCGTGAGCAAGAAGAGCGTGTAGCCGATCGTCCGGAGGACGTTGAGCGCGCTCGTGCCGAGCCCGCTGCTCTTCTTCGGCGCGGCGCTCTTCGGCGCGCCCTTCGCGGCCGCTTCCTCCGCCTCGAGGTCGCGCTCCATCTGCTCGGCGGAGAAGCGCAGCGCCTCACCGCCGAGACGCAGGCTCTCGCCGAGCGACGCCATGCCCCGGATGAACGGGAGCTTGGCGAAGCCGCTCCGCCCGTCCGTCATCGCGCGCTCGCGAACGTGGAGCGAGCCGTCGCGGCGTCGCACCACGATGGCGAACGACGTCGGCGCGCGCATCATGACGCCCTCGAGGACGGCCTGGCCGCCAATGTAGGGCCGTGTGGGCTCTACATGGATGGGCTTCTCGGAGCGGGAAGTGCGATCGGGGCCAGTCGTCTCGGGCATGGATCGACAACTCTACGCACGAGAGGCGCGAGCGGCTACTCGGAGGCGGCGGGGGGCTCGGCGGCCGGAGCGTCGGCCTTGGTCTCGGCCTTCGTGTCCGCCTTGCCCGCCTTGGGGGCGGCCTTCGCGGCGTCGCCGTAGCGCTTGCGGAAGCGATCCACGCGGCCTGCGGCGTCGATGAGCTTCTGCGTGCCGGTGTAGAAGGGGTGGCAGTTGGCGCAGACGTCGACCTGGAAGTCGCCGCGCGTCGAGCGGGTCACGAACGTGTTACCGCAAGCGCAGCTGACGGTCGCGGGCGGGTACTCGGGGTGGATGCCTTCTCGCATGGTGTCCTCGTGTTCCTCCGAGAGCGGCCGCGACGAAGAGGCGGGCCTGATAGGAGGGGGCCGGCCTTCTTAGCCAAACGCTCCGGCCTCGGCAAGCACGACCTGCGCCGACGGCTCGGCTCGCTCAGAACGGGATGTCGTCGTCGCCGCCGCCGGCGAAGTCGCCGAAGTCCTCGGCCGGCGGGGGCGCGGACGGCTCGCGCGCCGGGCCGCGGCCGCCGCCGCTATCGCGCTGCGGTGCGCGGCGCGCTCGCCAGCCGCCGCCGTCACCGGCGTCGCCGCCCTTGCCGCTGACGCCGCCGAGGATGATGTTGCTCGCGACGATCTCCGTCCGGTAGCGCTTGTCGCCGTCCTTCTCGTAGCTCGACACGTCCGGAGCAGGCCCTCGACGAAGATGCGCTCGCCCTTCGTGAGGGCGGCGAGCGCCTCGCCTGCTTTTGCCCCAGGCGTCACCGGTGCCACTCGGTCCGCTCCTGACGCGTGTTGTTGCGGTCGAGGTAGGTCTCGGTCGTCGCGAGGCGAAGCTTCAGGATCGCCTGACCGCCCTGCGTCACGCGCAGCTCCGGATCCGCGCCGAGGTTCCCGAGCAACATGACCTTGTTCAGACCTTCCGCCATCGCACGCTCCTTCTCGAGGGGAAAACCCCGCCGAGGACGGCCGCATCCATCGTACGGTGCGTCGCGCCTGTCAACGGTGCGCGCGGACCGCGACGCGATTTGCGCGGGGCGCGGCTGTGGACAACCCGTGCGCTAGGCGAGGACAACCGGCGCGGGCGGCGCGCCGGCCGTCGCCGCGGCGCGCGGGGCGCCTCGACGCGCTGGCGCTATTTGCCGGGCGTCTCGATGAGCTGCTTGGCCTTCTGGGTCTGCGTGATCGTCTGCTTGCCGGCGCCCTTCGGATCCGGGACCTCGATGGTCTCGTTCACCGTGAGCTCGCCCTCGGACTTCGACGCGAGCTGGTTGAAGCGGATCTGCTGGGTGTACTTCCCCTTGCCGTCCACCTCGAGGAACATCGTGCCGCCGCGCGGGCTCTGCGTCGCGCGCCTCGGCACCTTGACCTCGATCTCGGAGTCCACGACGGCCCCCTCGTTCGTGACCTCCTTGAGCGTGAAGCGCTTGGTGCCCTGCTCGGCTTCGGTCTTGCCGCCGAGCTCCCACTTCGCGCCCGCGCCGATCGGCGTCGTCGGCAGCGGCGTGACCAGGAGCTGCACGCCCTGGCTGAGGCCCTGGAGGATGCTCTCGGCGAGCTGGTTCTGCATCTGCGGGGAGCCGGCGAACGAGACCTCGCCCACCTCGCCGCTCGACGAGACGTCGAACGTGCCCGCGAGGCCGTTCATCGTCGCGAGCATCTGCGCCGCCTGAGGCGGGGCGCCGGGCAGCTCGACCTTCGTCACCTTCGCCTCGATCGTCGCGCCCGCCGGCTTGACCTGCTTCGGCGTGAGATCGAGGTGGAGCTTCAGCGTGAGCTCCTGCGCCGGCGCGGACTGACCGCCCGCGCTCTGCGAGACGGCCTGCGTGATCGTGAGGATCCGCTTGTCGACCTTGTTCGCGGCGAAGGTGTATTTGCGGACGGCGCGGGGCTCGCCGCCGGGGTCGGTCACCTTGACCGTGAGCTTGTCGTCGCCGGGCTCCCCCGGGCCGGGCTCGCCGCCGCCGACCTCCGCGAGGCCGCCCTCGAGCCCCGCGTCACGGACGCCGAGGCCCGCGCCGCCGCCCGTCGTGGGGATGAAGTCGTTGAAGACCAGGTCCGACGGGACCGGCGTCGGCTCGGACTTCTTGTCGTCGTCCTTGGGCTTGTCCTTGCTGCAGCCGGAGACGGCCACCATGAGGACGACGAGCGCGCCGAACAGCGTGGATGAGCGAGGACGAGTCATGGCCCCCGACCCTAGTAGAGGCGACTTGGCGACGCCACCTCGCCCGTACTAAAAGGGATGCCTCCGCTTTCTCCGTAATCTCCTTCCGCTTCCCTGTTCTTTTCGTGGGGAGGAGCGATTTATGGCCACGTCCGAAGCGCCGCGCATTTCGATCGTCATCCCCATCTACAACGAAGAGGCGATCCTCCACGCGGCGATCGTGGACGTGCGCGAGCGGCTCAAGCCGCTCGGCTGGTCGTACGAGATCATCCTGGCGGAGAACGGATCGAAGGACCGGACGATCGAGATCGGCCGCCAGCTCGCGGAGAAGTACGGCGACTCCGACGACGGGCAGGTGAAGATCATCAGCATGGGCGAGCCGAACTACGGCAAGGCGCTCAAGCAAGGCATCCTGCTGTCGCGCGGCGACCTCGTGATCTGCGACGAGATCGACCTCTGCGACGTCGACTTCCACCGCCGCGCCGTCGACATCCTCGAGAGCGGCGAGGCCGACCTCGTCATCGGCTCGAAGCTCGCGCACGGCGCGGAGGACGATCGCCCGGCGATCCGCCACGTGGCGAGCATCGCCTACTCGTCGATGCTCAAGGTGCTGCTCGGCTTCCGCGGCACGGACACGCACGGGCTCAAGGCGTTCCGCCGCCTCGCGCTGCTCGACATCGTCCGCTCGTGCCTCGTGGACAAGGACGTGTTCGCGAGCGAGCTCGTCATCCGCGCCGACCGCGGCGGCGTGCGCACGAAGGAGATCCCCGTGCGTGTGATCGAGAAGCGCCCGCCGTCGATCAACCTCTTCAAGCGCGTCCCGAACGTGATGAAGAGCGTGCTGAAGCTCACCTACGCCATCCGCGTGCGGGGCTGAGAGCCCGGTGCGCGCCGAGCGGTCGGAGCAGGACCTTCCGCGAGTGAAGGGGCGCGCCCGATGATGTATCCTGGTCGCCGGCTCGAAGTGGAAGATCAGGTCTCCAGGCGGGCGGCGTTCCTCGCGTCGATCGCGCTGCTCTGCTTCAGCGCGTTGACGGGGTTCGCCCTCATCGGATGGTTCTACCGGAGCGACGTCCCGTGGAACTGGAAGAGTGTGCTCGCGGTCGGCTGCGCGGTGCTCGCCGTGACGACGAGCGCCCTCGTCTGGCGGGCCCCCTCCCGGATGCACGCGATCATGGGGATCGCCGTCATGCTCTTCTCCCTCCTCCGGATCGGCCCGCCCGGCGAGTGGACGTGGGTGAGCTTCGCGCTCGTCGCCGTGACGTTCGTCCTGCTCATGCCCCTCGTCCACGCGGCGATCGTCCTCCGCGACGAAGCGAGCTGACCGCGGAGGCGAGCCGACCGCGCCGGGGGCGGAACGCGAGGACACACGCGCCGCGCCTCCTCCGGCGGCGACGTCACTTCGCGAGCGGCGCCTTCGCGGCCATCTGGGACTTGAGCATCTGGTAGCCGACGCGCAGGACGACGTCGGGCGACGTCGACGGGTCTTGCGGGACGTCCCGCGCGATCGATCCGGCCACGTCGTCGACGCCCGCGTCGAGGCGGACTCCCCCGCCGGCGTCGCGCGGCGCGCCCCCGCCCTGCGGCCCCTCGGCCGGCAGGTGGCCGGGCAGGTCGCGCTCGCGGACGACCTTGGGCGCCTCGGCCGGCGCGCGCGTCCCGGGCTCGAGCACGACGTCCGGGTGGATGCCGTCGGCCTGGATCGCGTGGCCGCTCGGCGTGTAATACCGCGCCGTCGTGAGCTTGAGGCCCGCGCCGCTCGGCAGGGGCAGGATCGACTGGACGCTGCCCTTGCCGAAGGTGCTCGCGCCGACGACCGTGGCGCGCTTGTTGTCCTGGAGCGCGCCGACGAGCAGCTCGCTCGCGCTCGCGCTCCACTCGTTGACGAGGACCACGACGGGGACGTCGACGAAGGCCCCGCCGGGCCGCGCCTTGAGGTCCTCGATGACCTGCCCGCGGTGACGCATCGAGTAGATCCCGCCGGTCGCGAGGAACTCGTCGGCGATCTCGGTCGCCTCGTCGACGAGGCCGCCCGGGTTGCTGCGCACGTCGAGCAGCACGCCCGCGATGACGCCGCCCTTCGACTCGGCGCGCATCTTCGACGTCGCGGCGAGGAGCTCGGCGTGCGTGCGCTCCTGGAACTGCTTGATCCGCAGGTAGCCGACGTTGCCGTCGAGCAGCTTGTGCAGCACGGCCGAGACGTGGATCACCTCGCGGGTCAGCTCGAACGTGAGCGTCTGGCCGGTGCGCTCGGGCGGCGCGGCGTCGGCCGCGGCGCCGGCGTCGGCCGCCTCCTCCTTCAGCTCCTTCGCCTCCCGGTCCTTCGGCTTCGCGCCCTTCACCTCGCGGAGCATCGTGATCTTCACCTTGGTGCCCGCGGCGCCGCGCATGCGCTTGACGACCTTGTCGAGCGGCTGGCCGAGCACGTCCTCGCCGTCGACCGCCACGATCTGGTCGCCGCTCTTGATGCCGGCGCGCTGCGCGGGCATCCTCGATCGGCGCGCGATGACGATCAGCTTGTCGCCGCGGCCGTCGACCTCGAGGCCGACGCCGCCTGACTTCCCTCGGTGTCGTTCTGGAACTGACGCCACTCCTCCGGCAGCAGGTACGCCGAGTGCGGATCCGAGGTTCTCGACCATCCCCCTTGATCGCGCCCTCGACGAGCTTGTCGCGCTCGACGGGGTCGACGTAGTGGTTCTCGACCTGGACGAGGACGCGCCCGAGCTGGTTGACCGACTGATACGGGTTGTGGTTCTCGGGCGTCGCGTCGGCGCGGTGGGTGCCGAGGACGAAGGCCGCCGACGAACGCGCCCAGCGTGGGAAAGAAGGATGCGCGAAAAGCAGCTTCACGGTCGCCAGCGTATCCGTTCTCGCGCCGCCACGCCGTCTCCGCCGCCTCCACGCGCCGGCGGGCGGCGGAGAAAACCTCACGATAACGAACACGACGAAACCTGTGGACGGATCCGCCGCAGAAGTGGATCATTGTCGGTGCACGGGGCAAGAGGGCTCATAACGTCACCGACGCGCCCAACAGAGCCCTGACCGTCCACAGGAGGCCTGCCTTGGCAAACGACAAGGACTCGATCAGCAATCTCCGCAGTGAGAGCTCCAAGACCGACAAGAGGAAGCAGAGCCTCTACTTCCCCGAGTCGATGCTTCAGGAGATCAAAGAGGAAGCCGCTCGGCTCGACCGCTCCCTCTCGTGGGTCGTCCAGCGCGCCTGGAAGATCTCGCGCCTGGAAATCAAGAAGCTGCCGAGCGTCAACGAAGTCGACGGCGGCGACGACGACGACGAGGCCTGAGCTCGAGCGTACGTGCGACGACAGGCGTCCGCTCTCGAGCTGGGACTGCGTGGCCGTGCGATGCTTGATTCAGGCTCGATGGGGTCGTTTCACCACTGGACACCCACGCGCGGAGCAGAGGCTCTCGTGAGCGAAAGCGTACGTCCTCCCTCTTTGCCGCCGCCGCCCTCGGGTCGGCCACCGCCCCCCGATCCAGGTGAAGAGCAGCACACCGTGGCGGCGGAGGACGGCACACGCCTGTTCGTTCGGACGATGCCCGCCCGCGACGCGGCGCACCGACTCGGCGTGTCGGTCGTCTTCTGCGACGGCATCCTCTGCGACGGCTTCATCTGGAAATACCTGTGGAGAGAGCTCGCCGACGTCTGCGACGTCGCGCACTGGCACTACCGCGGTCACGGGCGCAGCGGAGCTCCGGTCGACAAGTCGCGCATCGACATCGGCGCGCACGCGGCGGACCTGAAGACCGTCCGCGACGACCTCGGCGACAGGCCGTGCGTCATCGTCGGCCACTCGATGGGCACCCAGGTCGCGCTCGAGGAGTGGCGCCGCTACCCGAAGAACGTCAAGGGCATCGTCCTCATCTGCGGGAGCTACGGGAAGGTCACCCAGTCGTTCCGCGGGGTGCCGATCCTCGACATGATCCTCCCCAAGCTGATGGACATCGTCGACAAACAGCCCGACATCGTCCGCGCCATCTGGTCGCGCATCCCGCCGGAGATGGCGTTGAAGGCCGCGCTCCTCGCGCGCGACGTCGATCCGAGCCACGTGCGCCGCGAGGACATGCTGCCGTACCTCAAGCACATGACGCACGTCGACTTCCCGATGTTCCTCCGCATGCTGCGCTCGGCGGGCGATCACAGCGCGGAGGATTGGCTCGGCGAGGTCGACGTGCCCGTGCTCGTGGTCGCCGGGGAGAAGGACACCTTCACCCCGGCGTCCCTCTCGGGGCGATGGCCGAGCGGATCGAACGCCGAGCTCTTGATGATGGCGGGCAGGAGCCACGTCGCTCCGATCGAGCAGCCCGAGCTCGTGGGCTCGCATCCGGGCCTTCGTCCAGGCGTGTCGCCTCGCCCTTAGCGCGTGGGCGCTCGCGCTGGCGCTTCGTCGCGTGCGAGGACAAGCGGTCGGGGCGAGCGCCGGACACGCGAGTGACGCGGCGAGGACGCGAGCGACGCGGCGAGGACGCGAGCGACGCGGCGAGGGGACGCGAGCGACGCGGCGAACAGCGCCGTGACGCGCCGGACTCGAGCGAGGTGCCGCCAGGCTCGAACGTGGCCAACGATGACGCCTCGAGCTTCGTGCTGCGGAATCGAGCGACGGCGCGCGGGCCGACGCCTCGAGCGGCGCGGCGCGGGCCGACGCCTCCTCGGCCGTCCGCGCGGAGGACCGTCGACGCGAGCGCCGCCGCGGCCGCGCAGCCTTCGTGGGCGTTCGGCTGCGAAGACGAGGGCACGCCGCGGAGCGGCAAGAGCGTCGGGCACACCTCCGTGGTCTTCAAGGTCGAGCTGTCGAGCGGGAAGAAGGCCGCGTGGAAGCCGAACGCCAGGCGCGTGAAGGGCCGCTACCGAGGCGAAGCCGCCGCGTTCCGCCTCGCGCAGGCGCTCGGGATCCCGAACGTGCCGCCGGCGTGCGTGCGCGCGTTCGACGCGAACGCCGCGGCCGCGGCGCTCGCCCCGAGCCCCGACGCGGCGAAGCTCTTCGCGAGCGAGGCGATCGTCGAGGGCGGCAAGGTCCACGGCGTCGTCGTCCCCTGGATCGACGGGCTGACGTTCTGGCCGCTCGAGAAGGAGCCGCTCCGGAGCGAGGTGCGCGCGTGGCTCGGCGCAGGCGGCGAGATCCCCGCCGCCAAGGTGGACCTCGCGCGTCAAGCGAGCACGCTCGTCGCCTTCGACTTCGTCACCGGCAACTGGGATCGCTACAGTGGCGAGAACGTCGGGCTCGACCGCGCGGGCTCGCTCGTCCTCTACATCGACAACGACGCGGCGTTCATGGAAGGGCCGCCGAAGGCGCGCCTCGCGGAGAACCAGGCCCGGCTCGAGGCCACGGCGCGCTTCTCGCGGCGCTTGGTCGCGCGGGCGCGCGCGCTCGACGAGGCGCGCCTCGCGGCCGCGCTCGGCGAGGAGGCGCCGGGACGTCCGCTCTTGTCGGCGGCGGCCGTGACCGCCGTCGCGAAGCGGCTCGCCGCCTTCGTCGCGATCGTCGACGCGAAGATCGCCGCGCACGGCGAGGACGCGACGCTCTACTTCCCCTGAGCCTGCGGCCGCGTGGCCGGCAGGAGCGCCGCGGCCGCCGGCGGCGCGACCTCGGGGGCCGGCGCGGCGTCCGGCGGCGCGACCGGCGCCGGGTAGAGGCGGTCCGCGACGAGCCTGGCGTGGAAGAGCATGGCGTCGAGGCGCGTGTACGAGCCGTGGCCGAGCCCGCTCGCGAAGAGCCCGCGCTCGCCGTACTCGACGAGCGCCACCTCGCCGCTGGTCGGCAGGCCCGCGCCGGCGCGGAGCGCGCTCGCCGCCCGCGACGGCGCGAAGCCCGCGTGTCCGAGCGCGCTCGCGAGCGAGCTGTTGAGCCGGCGGTCCGCGACGCCGAGCGGCGGGAAGTCGGTGCCCTCGACCGCGAGGCGGCGGACCAGGTCTCCGTCGAGCGCGCCGGCGCGGGAGGCCCCGCCGGGGACCGCGATGACGTGGAGCGCGCGGACGCTCGGGACCGTCGCCCACGCGTAGCGGCTGGGCGCGCCGAACGTGACGAAGTCGATCGCGACGCCCGGCGCGCGGCGCGCCGTCGGCGCGCCGAGCAGCGTGACGAGATCGGTCTCGAGCGCGGCGACGTCGAGCTCGCGCGCGCGGGCCACGTCGAGGATGGCCTCGGTCGCGACCGATCGCGCGAGGAGCTGGGTGACGAGCGCGAAGAGCTGCCCGGCGTGGCTGTGCCCGAGGACGAGGAGCCGCCGGGCGCCGCGCGCCCCGAGCTCGGCGTGCGTCGCGAGCACCCGCAGGAGGCCGAGCGCGCCTTCGAGGCGCCCGACGTGGTGGTTCTCCGACGACCAGACGAAGTCGGTGCACGGGATGCGCGCGCCGCGCGGGCGGATCGCCTCTTCGAACAGCCGCGCGTAGCCGGCGCCGAAGTTGCCGAGATCGCCGAGCAGGCGCTCGATGTATCCGCGGGTCTTCTGCTTCAACCTCCGCGCGACGTACGGCCCGAGGTCGCCCGGGAGCGCGCGCGCCACGACGCCGTAGGCCGAGAGCGGATCGGTGCCGGTGAAGGTCCCGTGGACGAAGACGACGGCCGAGACGTCCGACGCCGCGAGCCGCTCGCCCACGGCGGCCATCGCGGAGCGCCACTCCGGCGAGTGCAGCTCGACGTCCAACGAACGCGTCCCGCGCGCCGCGACCGGATCGAAGCGGAGCGTCGCCGGAGGCGGGCTCGACGCGGAGGAGGACGCGGCGTCCGCGCGCGCGAGC
>JAHBWF010000200.1 GCA_019637105.1 Labilithrix sp. | reverse complement strand
CTCGGCACGTCGCCGACCACGACGCCGCCGACCTCGAGCTCGTCCCACGCCGCGAGCGTGTGCGGGAGGCTGTCCGTGAAGACGCCCGCCTGGAGGCCGTACTGGCTCGCGTTCACCCGGTCGAGCGCGGCGCCGAAATCGGAGAAGCGCTCGAGCACCGCCACGGGCCCGAAGGCCTCCTCCGCGCTGACCGGCTCGTCCGGCGGCACGTCCTCGAGGACCGTCGCCTCGAGCGTCGCGCCCCGGCGGCCCCCGCCGGTGAGCACGCGCGCGCCGCGGCGCGCGGCCTGGGCGATCCAGCCCTCGAGCCGCGCGGCGGCGGCCTCGTCGATCATCGGCCCGAGGAACGTCTCCTCGTCGCGCGGATCGCCGGCGCGGAGCGCGCGGGCGCGCGCGACGAAGCGCTCGCGGAGCGCGTCGTAGAGGTGCTCGTGGGCGAGGACGCGCTGCACCGAGATGCACGACTGGCCCGACTGGTAGAACGCGCCGAAGACGAGACGATCGACGACGGCGTCGAGCTTCGCCTCCTGGTCGCGATCGACGACGCACGCGGCGTTGCCGCCGAGCTCGAGGACCACCTTCTTGCGTCCGGCGCGCGCGCGGAGATCCCAGCCGACCTTCGACGATCCGGTGAACGAGAGCAGCGCGAAGCGCGGGTCCTCGGTGAGCGGAGCGGCGTCGGAGAGCGCGCAGTTGATCACGGAGAACGCGCCCTCGGGCAGGTCGGTCTCCGCGAGCACCTCGCCGAGGATGAGCGCGCCCACCGGCGTGCGCTCCGAGGGCTTGAGCACGAAGGGACAGCCTGCGGCGATCGCCGGCGCGACCTTGTGCGCGACGAGGTTGAGCGGGAAGTTGAACGGCGTGATCAGCGAGCACGCGCCGACGGGCACGCGCTTCGTGAACCCGCGGTAGCCCGCGGCGCGCTCCGAGATGGCGAGCGTCAGCGTCTCGCCGTCGACGCGCACGGACTCCTCGGCCGCGACCTGGAACGTGTCGATCAGGCGCGTGACCTCGCCGCGCGCGTCGCGGATCGGCTTGCCCGCCTCGACGCAGAGCGCGAGCGCGAGCTCCTCCGCGCGCTCGCGGAGGCGCCGGACGCAGTGCTCCAGCGCGGCCTTGCGCGCGTGCGGCGAGAGCCTCCGCATCGGCGTCACCGCGGCCGCGGCGGCGGCGATGGCCGACTCGATGATCGCCCGATCCGCGAGCGCCACGCGCGTCGCGGTGGCGCCCGAGTACTTGTCCAGGACGGGCAGCTCGCCGGCGCCCTCGATCGGACGGTTCGCGAGGTAGAGCGGATAGTGGTCCTTCAGCATGTGAGCTCGGCTCCCTTCTCGTTCGGCGCTCCGCCGCGTCAGGCGCGCTTCGCGGCCTCCGCCAGGTCGTCCCCGAGGGCGCGGTGGTCCTCCGAGTAGTCGATCGGCACGTCGACCACGTGCACCCCGGGCGCCGCGAGGCACCTCTCCAGGATCGGCCCGAGCTCCGCGGCGCTCGCCGGCCGGTGACCGCGCGCGCCGTAGGCCTCCGCGTAGCGGACGAAGTCGGGGTTGCCCACCGTCATGCCGAACGCGGGGAGCCCCATCTCGGCTTGCTTCCACCGGATCATCCCGTAGCCGTCGTCGCGCACGACGAGCACCGTGAGGTCGAGGCCGAGGCGCACGGCCGTCTCGAGCTCCTGCGAGTTCATCATGAACCCGCCGTCGCCGGCGATCGCGACCACCTTGCGCCCCGGGGAGACGAGCTTCGCCGCGATCGCCGACGGGAGCCCGGCGCCCATCGTCGCCAGCGCGTTGTCGAGGAGCAGCGTCCCCGGCGTTCGACACGCGTAGTGCCGCGCGAACCACAGCTTGTACATGCCGTTGTCGAGGCACACGATTCCGTCGGCCGGCACGGCGCGCCGGACCTCCGCGACGAGGCGCTGCGGCAGGACCGGGAAGCGGTCGTCGTCCTGGCGCGCGGCGAGGTGCTCGCCGAACGCGCGGCGGATGCGGAGAAACGCGCTGAAGTCCCAGTTGTCGACGGACTGGAGCCCCTCCGACATCCGCCAGATCGCGTTCGCGATGTCGCCGGTGACCTCGAGGTCCGGGTGGTAGACCGAGTCGATCTCGGCCGGCGAGAAGTCCACGTGCACGATCGTCCGGCCCGCGCTCATGAAGAACGGCGGCTTCTCGATCACGTCGTGGCCGATGCTCACGACGCAGTCGGACTCGTCGATCGCGCGGTGCACGAAGTCTCCGCGCGACAGCGCCGCCGTCCCGAGGTAGCGCGGGTGCGTCTCGTCCACGACGCCCTTTCCCATCTGCGTGCTGAAGAACGGGATCCCCGTCCGCTCGACGAACGCCGCGAGCGCCTGCGACGTGCGGGTGCGGTTCGCGCCTGCGCCGATCATCAAGAGCGGCCGCTTCGCCGACGAGATCGCGTCGATCGCCCGCGCGAGCGCGCCCTCGTCGGCCGTCGGCCGGCGCGCGACGCTCGGCGCGATCGGCGCGCGATCGGTCGTGTCGCGGGCGACGTCCTCGGGGAGCTCGAGGTGCACGGCGCCGGGCCGCTCGGCCTGCGCGCGCCGGAACGCCTCGCGCACGCGGGCGGCGACGGAGTCCGCCGACACGATCGTCTGCGTGTACTTCGTCAGCGGGCGCATCATCGGCACGACGTCGACGAGCTGGAACTGGCCCTGCTTGCTCGTGCGGATCGGCTTCTGGCCGGTGATCATCATCATCGGCATCGCGCCGAGCTCGGCGTACGCCGCCGCGGTGACGAGGTTCGTCGCCCCCGGCCCGAGCGTGGAGAGGCAGACGCCGGCCTTCCCCGTGAGGCGACCCCAGGTCGCAGCCATGATCCCGGCGGCCTGCTCGTGACGCGTGACGACGAAGCGGATGCGGGAGCCGCGGAGGGACTCGACGAAATCGAGGTTCTCTTCGCCGGGCAGCCCGAAGAGCGTGGTCACGCCCTCGGCCTCGAGGGATCGCACGAACAGGTCCGACGCCTTCATGGGCCGCATGGTGGGGACGAAGTCGTCGGAGGTCCACCGTCGTTCGCCCGAAAACGCGACGAACGCGCGACGGCTCGGCGGAGCCCGTCGCGAGCTCGGGCGCCGGCGGCCCGGTCGAGGCGGAGGCGACGCTCGAGCTGTGCGCCGCGCGGGCGCCGAGGGCGGCGACGAGCGGATCGCATCCCCGAGCGGCCGCGACGGCGTTCGCGCGCCTCGAACGCGGCGTCGCGCGACGCCGCTCGGCGCTCGACCTGCGCGAGGGCCGAGGCCCGCGCTCCGTGACGCGCGCGGGCAGCGGAGGTACGTCGAATCGGCGCGTGTGCTATGCGCTCGCGTCGACATGCGTTGGTGGCCCCTCCTCCTCGCGCTCGCCGCGTGCAGGCCCGGAACGGCGACGCCCGCCCCGCGCGACGCCGCGCCGGCGGACGTCGACGGATCGGCCGGCGCGGCGCTGGCCGGGCTCGACGGATCGGCCGGCGCGGCGCTGGCCGGGCTCGACGGACCGGCTCTCTATGGCAAGCTGTGCGCCGTCTGCCACGGCGCGGACGCGACCGGCTACCAGGCCGACAACGCGCCGTCGCTCGTCAACCGCACCTTCCTCGAGAGCGCGACCGACGAGCAGTTGAGGCGCTCGATCGCCGAAGGTCGACCGGGCACCTCGATGGCGGCGTACGGCGTCGCGCGCGGCGGACCGCTCGCGCCCGAGGCCGTCGGCGCGCTCGTCGCGTGGCTCCGCGGTCACGGGCCTCCGCCGATCGCCCTCCCCGCGCGGAGCCGGGGCGACGCGGCGCGCGGCGAGGCGCTCTACGCGGCTCACTGCCGGCGCTGCCACGGGACCAAGCAGGCGCGCGGCGACGCGGTTCACCTCGCGAACCCGCGCTTCCTCGACGCGGCGTCCGACCCGTTCCTCGGGTGGGCGATCGCGAAGGGGCGGCCGGGCACGTCCATGGCGGCGTGGGAGGGCACGCTGAGCGACGCGCAGATCGACGACGTCGTCGCCTACGTCCGGGCGTTCGACGAGTCGGCGGCCGCGGCGCTCCTCCCGCCGCCGACGGGCAAGGAGCCGATCGTCCTTCACCCGGAGGGCCGGGCGCCGAGCTTCGAGCCGCGCTCGTCCCCCTGCCCTCCGAGCCGGGCCGACGCCGGCAAGCCCGCCTGCGCGCCCGACGAGCGGTTCGTCTCGGTGGACCAGGTGCGCCAGGCGCTCGCGCAGAAGCGCCGGCTCGTGATCATCGACGCGCGCCCGCCGTCCGACTGGATGCGCGTCCACATCCCGGGCGCGGTGTCGATCCCGTACCACGACCTCGCGCGCCTCGACGAGGTGCCGAACGACGGCACCTGGGTGATCGCCTACTGCGCGTGCCCGCACCACCTCTCCGGCGACGTCGTCGACGCGCTGAGGAAGCGCGGCGTACGGCGCGCGGCGATCCTCGACGAGGGCATCCTCGAGTGGCACCGCCGCGGCTATCCGGTCGTCACCGCGCCGGGCGTCGAGGCGCCCCCCCAGGAGAGCCGCGGCCTGTTCATGCCAGGGGTTCCGCGGTGATCGTCGGACCGCGAGGACCTCGCGCCCCCGACGCGCCGACGCGCCGCGCCGATCGCCGGATCCCAGGACCGTAGCCCGACGCGCCCCGACTCGAGCGGTTCGAGCCGGGCTTCGCGCGCCAGCGTCGCGCTCGTCGTCGCGTCCGCGCTCGTCGTCGCGTCCGCGCTCGTCGTCGCGTCCGCGCTCGTCGTGGCGGCCCCGACTCGAGCGGCGCGGGCAGGACTTCGCAAAGGCCTCCCTCGCGGGCCGTGGCGGCCTCCTCCTTTCTTTGGGCGTGACGGCTGCGCAGACCGCGGGGCGCGGACGGTCAGGGGAGGCCGCTTCCGGTCTCCGTGAGCCGGCGGACCGCGCCTTCGACGGTCGCGAGCGCGTCGCCGAGCGCGCGTTCTTCGTCGCGCGTCGCGTCGCCGGCGAAGAGCGTCTCCGCCGCGATCGGCGCGCCGATCCGGATCCGGATCTTCCACGGGACCCACGGGATCATCGAGGTCGGCGACGCCAGCGCGAGCCACGCGATCGCGACGCGCCACGGCCACGAGAGCGGCGCGGACGTCCACACGAGGAGCGTCGTGAGGACGGCGAGCGCGGAGAGCGACCACCGCTTCACGCCGCAGAGGCGAGGCCACGCCGCGACGTACGCCAGCAGGCGTGACTGCCAGAGGATCGGCGCCGTGAAGTGGCTGCCGGAGATGCCCATCGGGACGATCGGGACCCCGGCGCGCCGCGCGATCCGCAGAAAGCCGCGCCGGCCGCCGAAGTCGACGCGACGCCACCTCCAGATCGGGCGCAGCGCGTCGTGATCTCCGCCGGGGAACACGAGCAGCGGCACCCCGGCCGAGAGCGCCGCGTGCGCGGCCTCGTACGTCGACGGGATCGCGCCGACCTCCGCGAGGACGCGCGACAGCGGGAAGACGCGGAAGCCGAGCGGATGGGCGAAGCCCGCGAGGGGGCGCGACGCGCCGAAGGTGTCGGCCCAGAGCGCCGCGAACGCCACGAGCTCCGCGATGCCGAGGGCGCCGGAGTGATTGGCGACGAGGAGGTAGGGGCCGTCCTTCGGGAGGTTCGACGTGCCTTCGAGCGTCGCGCGGTGCGCGAGACGAACGGCGGGCAAGAGCCACCGGCGCGCGAACGCGAGCGCGAACGGCGTCGCGTGCCCGACGGTCCGCGACGCCGGAGTCATTCGTCGAGCTTACCCCTTCTTGGGTTTGCCCTTCCCGCCCTTGCCCTTCGGCTTTCCCTTCCCGGGCTTGCCGCCCTTGCCCCCCGGCTTGCCGCCCTTGCCCCCGGGCTTGCCGCCCTTGCCGGGCTTGCCACCGTTGCCGGGCTTGCCACCCCCGGGCTTGCCGCCCTTGCCT
This sequence comes from Labilithrix sp., assembly GCA_019637105.1. Taxonomy (GTDB): domain Bacteria; phylum Myxococcota_A; class Polyangia; order Polyangiales; family Polyangiaceae; genus Labilithrix. Next base: position 7,583 of record JAHBWF010000200.1, on the reverse strand, counting down.
CCGGGCTTGCCGCCGTTGCCATCGGGCTTGCCGCCGTTGCCAGGCTTGCCTCCGCCGGGCTTGCCGCCGTTGCCGGGCTTGCCACCGCCGGGCTTGCCGCCGTTGCCATCGGGCTTGCCGCCGTTGCCCCCGGGCTTGCCGCCGTTGCCGGGCTTGCCGCCGTTGCCAGGCTTGCCACCGCCGGGCTTGCCGCCGTTGCCGGGCTTGCCTCCGCTGCCCTTCGGACCGTCTCCCTTCGGACCGTCGCCGTTCGGTTGCCCATCGCCCTTCGGGCCCTTGCCCTTGCCGGGCTTGCCCTTCTTGCCGGGCTTGCCTTTCTTGCCAGGCTTGCCCTTCTTGCCGGGCTTGCCCTTCTTGCCGGGCTTACCCTTCTTGCCGCCCTTCGGCTTCTTCTTCTTGGGCTTCTTGGGCTTCTTCGGCCCGTGCGGGCCGTGGCCATGCGGCCCGTGGCCGTGCGGGCCAGGACCGTAAGGATTGGGGCTGAACGGGATGTCTCCCCACGGGCTGCCGCTCCACGGCGGCGGGGCGCTCGGGTCGTCGTCGCCCGCCCCGGCGTCGCCCGCTCCCGCGTCGGCGTCGTCCTCCTCCGCGTCAGCGTCGTCGTCCCCCGCGTCGGCGTCGTCGCCCTCCGCGTCGGCGTCGTCCTCCGCGTCGGCGTCGTCCTCCGCGTCGGCGTCGTCGCCCTCCGCGTCCTCACCGTCCTCGTCCTCGGCGTCCCCGTCCGTCGTATCCATCCCGTCTTCGTCTTCGTCTTCTTCCTCCTCGTCGTCCGCGAGGTCGCCGGCGTCGGCGTCGATCCCACCGGGCTCGTCGCCCTCCTCGCTCGACGCGGCGAAGAGACGTTCTGTGTCGCCGATCGACCCTCCGCAGGCGGCGATCGTGAAGAAGAAGAGCGTTGGAATGACGAAGCGGCTCATTCGAGCGTGATTCATGGTCTCTCTCCGTGCGCGGCGAGCCTCGCGGCGCGCGCGCGACATCGCGCGCGTCGACGCGAGAGCGCTCGCATCCGCGCGAGCGACCAAACTCCGAAGCATCCCCAAAATCAATTTAATACCTATTAGCTCTTGCACTTATTTCCAATTCATGACTGCCGTGTTCGCCCACCGATAGACGCTACGACGCGCGGCGACGATGACGGCCGCGTTCCGCGCGTCGGCGCGCGTGACTCGCCGGCGCGCGGGAGCGGCTCGCGCCCGGGCTGGCCAAGGCGTCCGCTCTTCGGCATCCTGCGCGCGATGAAGGTCGCCCGCTCTGCTTGGCTCGCTCCCCTGTCGCTCGCCGCGCTCGCGCTCGCGCTCGCCGCGGCGTGCGGGGGTGAGGCGTCGTCCGCTCGGGCGCCTACGGCTCCGCTCCCCGCCCCCGACCGAGGCGCCTCCGGGCCCGCGAAGCCGCCGGCGCTCGCCGCCCTCGACGTCGACCCGGTGATCGTCGGGCTCGGCCGTGAGACCGCCGGGCCCGGCGGCCCGAACGACGCCGCGCTGGCCCGCGCGGGCGTCGAGCGCCTCTGCGACGAGAGCCTCGCGCGCGCGACGTCGCTGCTCGACGAGATCCGCGCGCTCGACGGCGCCGCGGACGACGCGCTCACGTGGGACGCCACGGCCGGCAAGCTCGATCGCGCGCGGCTCGCCCTCCGCAACGCCGGTGACTTCCCCGCCCTGATGGCGGTGTCCCACCCCGACGACGGCGTCCGCGAGAAGGCCAAGCTCTGCGAGCCGAAGCTCGACAAGCTCGACACGGCGCTCTGGCTCGACGCGAAGCTGGCCCGCGTCATGAAGCGCTACGCGGCCAAGAAGGAGCCGCTCGCCCCCGACCGCGCCCGCCTGGTCGAGCGGACGCTCCGCGACTTTCGTCGCAACGGCCTCGACCTCGACGACGAGCGCCAGCGGCGGCTCCGCGAGATCAACGAGGAGCTGACCAAGCTCTCGCTCGACTTCGACACGAACCTCGCCGAGTCGCACCTCACGGTGGAGGCGACGCCGGCCGAGCTCGAGGGGCTCCCCGACGCGTTCCTCACGTCCCACCCGCCGAACAAGGACGGCAAGATCGTCCTCACGACCGACTACCCCGACTACTTCCCCGTCCTCACGTACGCGAAGGACCGGAGGCTGGCGCTGGCGCTCTTCAAGCAGTTCGAGAACCGCGCCGCCGACGCGAACATCCCCGTCCTCGACAAGATCCTCGCGCTCCGCGCCGAGAGGGCGAAGCTCCTCGGCTACGCGACGTGGGCCGACTACGTGCTCGAGCCGCGCATGGCGAAGGATCCGAAGACCGTCGCGGCGTTCCTCGAGTCGCTGCGCAAGCACCTCGCCAAGAAAGGTCAGGCGGAGCTCGCGGAGTTCAAGCGCGCGCACGTGAAGCTCGGCGGCAAGGCGACCGACACCATCCCGCCCTCCGACCGCCTCTACCTCGAAGATCAGGTGCGGAAGGCGAAGTACGGCCTCGACTCGAAGGAGGTCAGCAAGTACTTCGAGGTCCGCCGCGTCAAGGACGGGCTGCTCGAGATCACCTCGAAGCTCTTCGGCATACGCTATCGACCCGCCGCGGGCGCGCCGACGTGGCACCCGGACGTGGAGGCCGTCGAGGTCACCGACACGGCGGGGAAGCTCCTCGGCCGCTTCTACTTCGACCTCTACCCGCGGGACGGGAAGTACAAGCACGCCGCCGTCTTCGGCATCCGCGACACGGCGAAGATGCCCGACGGCTCACGCCTCATGCCGATCGCCGCCATCGAGTGCAACTTCCCGAAGCCGGGCGGCGCCGCGCCCGCGCTGATGAGCCACCAGGACGCGGTCACGTTCTTCCACGAGTTCGGCCACGTGATCCACCACCTCCTCAGCGAAGCGGAGCTCTCGTCGTTCGCGGGGACGAGCGTCGCGCGCGACTTCGTCGAGTCCCCGTCGCAGATGCTCGAGGAGTGGGCCTGGCACGAGGACACGCTGGCGCTGTTCGCGCGGCACCACGACACGAACGCGCCGCTCCCGCCCGCGCTGCACGCCGCGATGCTCCGCTCGCGCGGCTTCGGCCGTGCGATCTCGACGCAGCGGCAGCTCTATCTCGCCGCGCTCGATCAGGCCTACCACACGCGGCCGCCCCCGTTCGACACGGCCCAGGTGCTCGCCGAGGTCCACGACGCCTACATGCCCTTCAAGCACGTCGAGGGGACCCACTTCCAGGCGAGCTTCGGGCACCTGATCGGCTACGACGCGGGCTACTACGGTTACCAGTGGGCGCTGTCGATCGCGCAGGACCTCTTCACGCGCTTCAAGAAGGAGGGGCTCATGAACCCGAAGACGGCCGCCGACTACCGCGCGAGCATCCTCGGCCCGGGAGACAGCGCCGACGCGGCCGCGCTCGTCGAGCGGTTCCTCGGCCGGCCGCCGAGCGACGCGGCCTACAAGGCGTTCCTCCTCGAGTGACGCGCCGGCGCGCTCGAAGCGTGGCCTCGAGCGCGCCGCGGGCGGGCAGGCCTTCACGGTCTCGCCGCGTCAGTCCTTCGCGATGTCGGCCTCGAGGGAGGCGAGCTCGGCCTTGTAGTTCGTCTTCGAGATCGCCTTCTCCGCCGACTCCTCGAAGTCCGCCGGCGTCGACAGGTCGCTGTCGGCGATGACCGGCGCGGCGGGCGGCGTCGGGGTGGCGACGACCTGCGTGGCGCCCGTCGTGGTGGCGTTCTTCGACGTCGTGTCTTCCTCCGGCTTGTCCGCCGGCGGCTTGTTCTCGCACGCGGCCACGGCGAAGAGGCCCGCCGCGAGGATCATGAGCGCCCTGTTCATTTCGCACCTTCCTTTCCGTCGGCCGCCGCAGGCGCGGGCGTGGTCACCGGCGTCGCGCCCGGAGTCGCGCCGATCACCGGCGCGTTCTTGGTCATCCAGCCCGCGTGCCGCTCGTTCTCCTTGGCGGTGAGCTTCGCGGCCTTCTCGGCGGTCGCGGCGTCCTTCTCCTTCTCCGCGACGGCCTTGATGCGCTCGAGGCGCGCCAGGCGCTCGGCGTGGGTGCGCAGCTCCTGCCGGAGCGGATCGCTGACCGGGCCCTTCCACGTCGCCGCGAGCTTCTCCCGCTGGTCGGCGCGCTCCTTCGCCTTGCGCGCGGCGCGGTCGTCGCCCTTGGCGGGATCGACGGCGTCCTTCACGTCCTTCGCGGTCTTGGCCGCCGTGTCGGCGGCCTGGTCGGCGGCCTTCTCGGCCTTGTCGGCGGCCTTCCCCGCCTTGTCCGCAGCCTTGGCGGCCGCGTGCTCGACCTTGTCCGCGTTGGTCGTCTTACCCTCCGGACCGCGCGGGTCCTCTGCCCATGCTCCCGTCGTGAGCAGCGTGACCGCCGAAGCGACGAGGAGCTTACCGAGACCGTGATGACGATTCATGCCCTGGATGGTGAGCGCCCGATCGGCGTCGATCAACCGCGCCAGGGCGTGTTCGACAACGAATTACAACTCGCTGACAATCGCACGTATCCACTCTCGACTTCGAGACGTCCCGACGACACGCCTCCACGATCCTATGCAGTGTGCATGGACGCGGGATCGCACGAGGGCCGCCGCGCCGCACCTCGGCGCGGCCGCGCGCGGCTCCGCGTCGCGCGGGGCGCCGGACCTCCTCGGCCCCCGGGCCGAGCCCGCGACGCGTCCTGGCGGTCCGGTGAAAAGGGCGAGACAATCGGCCGCCGTGCCCACCCCCATCCTCTCGCTCGGCGCGCGCCGCCTCGACGTCCCGATGAAGAAGGCGTTCGGCATCGCCGGCGGCGCGCAGGTCGAGGCGAACAACGTCCTCGTCGAGCTGCGTGTCCGCGGCGCGGCGGGGTACGGCGAGGGCGCGCCCTTCCCCGCCTTCAACGGCGAGACGCAAGAGCGCGTCCTCGAGGCCACGTCCCTCGCCGCGCCGCGGCTCGCGGGGATCGACCTCGAGGACGACGCGGCGCTCCGCGACGTCGTGCGCGCGACGTGCAGCGGCTCGCCGTCCGCGGCGTGCGCGATCGAGACCGCCGTCTTCGACGCGCGCGCCCGGCTCCGCGGCGCGTCGATCCGCGCGATGCTCGGCGGCGCCGAGCACGAGCTCGTCACCGACGTCACCATCACGACCGGGAACGTGGAGGACGCGACGCGCGAGGCGCGCGCGCTGTCCGCCTTTCGCACGCTGAAGATCAAGGTCGGCGGCGGCGACCCCGAGCTCGACGTCGCCCGCGTCCTCGCGGTCCGCGCCGTGAGGCCCGACGCGCGGCTCCTCGTGGACGCCAACGGCGGCTTCACCGTCGACGACGCCGTCCGCTTCGCCGCCGGCGCCGGCGGCGCGGGGATCGCGCTCTTCGAGCAGCCCGTCGCGCCCGGCGACTGGGACGCGCTCGCCGAGGTGCGCGGACGCACCGGCCTCTCCGTCGCTGTCGACGAGTCGGTCACCGTGGCCGACGACGTCGGCGAAGCCAGGCGGCGCGGCGCGGCGGACGCGGTCAACGTGAAGATCATGAAGTCGGGGGTCTTCGAGGCCCTCGAGATCGTCCGGAGGACGCGCGAGGAGGGCCTCCTCCCGATGATCGGCGGCATGGTCGAGACGCGCCTCGCGATGGGCATGTCGGCGTGCATCGCCGCGGGGCTCGGCGGCTTCGCCTACGTCGATCTCGACACGCCGCTCTTCTTGGCCGCCGATCCGTTCGAGGGAGGCTACGCCCAGGAAGGCGAGCGCATCGATCTCCGCCCGATCGACGCCGGACACGGCGCGCGGCCGCGCGCTCCGGCGTGAACGGCAAAGAGCTCCGCCGTTCGCGCCCGCGGGCTCACTTCTGCGGGGCGAAGAAGTTCGCGAGCAGGCGCTTGCCGAACTGCTCGAACGCGTCGTCGGCCATCGTCGCGTAGACCTTCTCTTCGGCCTGCCCCGGCGCGAGCATCGGCTCGTCGGGGTTGTTGAGCACGTGCGTGGCGGCGTGCTTGAAGATCTCGGCCTTGAACTTGTACGGCTTCGGCTCGCCGGGGATCACGAACGCGGCCTCGAAGTTGAACTGGACGCCGATGTAGCTGCCGCGCGGGCGGTTGCTCGTGTAGTTGTGCCCCGACCACTCGGCGACGTGCGTGACGAAGAGCGTCGGGGCCTTCGGCTCGGGCAGCTCCGCGTCCGTAACGAGCGGACCGACCGTCACCTCGAACAGCTCCGCCGCGAGCCCGGCGTCGAACTGGGCCGCGAGCGTCCTGCCGAGCGCCGCCTCGCGCACCGTGGAGTGCTTGTCGTCGAAGAAGCGCGACGGATACGTGACCACGCCCATGAACGTCGGCGTCTTGAGGATGAACTGGTCGGCGCGCTCCATCGTCGTCGCCGCCTTGCGCTTGAAGCGGACCTCGACCTTCGGGCCGTGCTTCTCCGCGTACGCGAAGAGGCGCTCGATGAACGCCGGCGCCCCCGCGTCCTTCTTCGGCGCCTTCTTCTTGTAAGCGTCCAGCTCCCGCGCGTAGACCGCGTGGATCGCCGCGGCGAGCTCGGGCTCGACGCCGTGCTCCGGGAAGCTCTTGGCGAACTCGGAGAGCGCCGCGATCGTGCCCGGCTGCTTCGCCTTCTCGAGCTCCTCGAGCATCGCCTTGCGGACGGACGCGGCGACCTCGCTCGGGATCTTCGACTCGGGGTGGCTCTTCTTGTAGGCGAGGAGCGCCTCGACGGTGCCGACCTTCTCCGCGTCGCGCAGCTCCGCGCGCGGGAGGAGGACGTCGCCGACCTCTCCTTTGAAGGCCTCGCCGTGCGCGAGGTAGAGGCGGTACGACTCGGAGTCGTTCACCTGCGTCGCGCGCGCGTACATCGTCTTGTCGCTGCCCGAGTTGCGGAGCATCCAGAGCGTCGGACCGACGACGACGGCCACGCCGGCGGCGACCACCGGACCGAGCTTGCCCCACGGGGCGCGCCGGAGCTCGTACGCGTCGCGCGGGCCGACGGGGCTCGAGAAGCGCGGGTTGTGGAGCGGGTCGACCGCGACGAGCTCCTTCGGGTCCTCGGTCGCCTGCGCGTGCATCGCGCGGTCGCGCGCGGCCTGGACCTCGGCGACGATCTCCGCGCCTGCCTCCGGCTTGCTCAGCGGGAAGAGGAACTGCACGCCGCCGGCGAAGGCGACGCGGATCGCGGCGCCCTGCACGTCGACGCTCGCGAGGTCGCGCGTCTCGTAGACGCGGAACTGATCGTCGCGCGCGTCGATGAGGCACGCCGGGAAGAGGTAGACGCCGGACGTGTACGGCAGGGCGCGCTCGCGGACGACGCGCGCGAACGCCTGGACGAGCCCGAACGCGAACCCGAAGACGAGCGCGAGGTAGAGCGGCAGCGCCTTCACCGAGTGGAGCGACAGCCCGCTGTCGAGCGCGCCGTACCCGAGCCGCGCCGCGACGATCAACGCCACGAAGCACGCGGCGCTGACGCCCAGCCAGACGAGCTTCGTCGGCGTCCCGCCCTTGACGGCCAAGATCGGCGCGGGCGGGAAGCCGCTCATCACCGAACCGACGAAGCGGTCCTGGATGGCTCGAGGCAGCTTGTAGAAGTCGACGGCCTTCATGAACGATGGCGGGCGGGCTACCCCCTGCTGCGAGCCCGCACGTTCGCCATCCTATCAGGCGTTGTCGAGGTGGACGA
>JAHBWF010000020.1 GCA_019637105.1 Labilithrix sp. | reverse complement strand
CGAGAAGTTGTCGACGAGGACGCTCGAGTCGAGCAGCGCGTCGCCGGTGTCCCAGATCATGAGCTCGAGGGTGAACGTCTCGCCGGCGAGCACGGGCGCCTGCGACGTGAGCCAACCGGTCGCGCCGCCGTTCACGCTCCGCGCGTTGGAGCCTCCGAGGTAGACGCTGCACCAGGCGCCGTCCAGGCCGAAGCCGGTGCCGCCGAGCTCGGCGACGCCGCCCGGACACGCCGAGACCGCCGTGCGCTCGGAGTCGGGCGCGCAGCCCGTCTGGAAGTTGGGCGTGCAGCGATCGAAGAAGCCGTTGTTCACGCTGACGGGGTTGTTGTCCTTGTCGAAGGACATGTTGTCGCCCGCGCCGTTGTTGAAGCCCTTGGCGGTCAGGTACGCGATGAACCCGTCGTTGAACGGCGAGCAGATGTAGGCCGGCCACTCGCCCGAGTAGAAGTTGAAGTCGAACCGGATGCCGCTCACGTTCTGCGGCGCCTTCAGCTCGAGCTTGAGCGAGATCACGTCGTTGACGGCGCTCTCTTGCTGGCAGCCGGACGCGGCCTTCGGGAAGCCCGGAGGCGCCGTGCCGTTCCCTGGCTTCCCGGGCAGCGCGCGCCCGTAGTTGTACCAGTCCTTGCCGTGGAACTGCGGGTTGTTGCTCGTCCCGCCGACGCCCCCGAACGGCGCGTTCGCCGCGCCGTTGTACTCGCGCGCGTAGCCGGTGCTGAGGACGCCGAGCGCTCCGCCCTCGCGCGGCTTGATGACGTCGCCGAACTTGGGGAGGATCCCGTGCTGCTCGGCCTGCGGCGGCTCGTTTCGGTCGTAGCCCCGCGTGAAGGTCGCCGAGACGAGCCCGTAGCCCTTGGCGCTCGCCTTCGTGCAGATCCCCATCGCGCGCGCGAAGTCCTCGGCGCCGCCGGTCACGTCGAGCCCGTCGTCGCAGGTCGGCGGGTTGTCGACGACGCCGTCGCCGTCGTCGTCGCAGCCGTTGTCCGGGATGTCGTAGTTGCCCGGGTCCGGGACGCACGTCTTGCCGTTCGCGCCGCCGTCGTCGCCGTCGCCGAACGTACCGCTGCTCGCGCCGCCGCCGCCCGAGGAGCTGCCGTCCTCGAAGCCGGAGTCGCGGCTGCTCGAGCAGGCGAACGCGAGGACGCCTCCGAGCGCACAGACCGAAAGGAACGAAGTTCGCATCATGAGGGCTCCCGTCCGTCGAGCGGTGCTCCACGAGCGCGTCGGGGCACCGGCGAGCGGCTGCTTCGACTACGGTGTGGGAAGACGAAGTCTACCTCTTGATTTACCAGAGGCCAGCGCCGGACGCGCGCGAGGGCGGCGAAGGCCGCGCCGACGGGCAAAAAACGCGGGGGACGGCCCGCCGCGCCGGCTCCCGCCTCGACGCGCTGGAGCGCGGTGTTAGAAATAGAGAGCGTGCCGTGGAGGTCCGTCGGCCCCCCGGCCCGAGCGCCATGTGCAGACTGGTCGGGATCGTCGCTTCGGAGATCACGGAGTTCGGGCTCGTCCTCAAGGAGGCACCGCGGAGCCTCGCGCGCTTGTCGCGCGAGCACCCGGACGGCTGGGGCGTCGCCGCCCACGGGGGCCCCGACTCGATCCCGCCGCCCTCGGAGCGATCGCCGCACGACGGGATCTGGCGCGTCCACAAGGGCACGAACCCCGCCGGGGAATGCGACCGCTTCCTGGAGATCGCATCGCGGAGCGCGGGCACGGTCCTCATCGCGCACGTCCGCCAGAAGACGGTCGGCCCGACCAGCATCGCGAACACGCACCCCTTCGTGCAGAGCGGGTGGGTGTTCGCCCACAACGGGACGCTCGTCGATCACGCCTCGCTCCGCGCGCAGACGTCGTCGGCGCGTCTCGCCCAGGTCCGCGGCGACACCGACAGCGAGGTGCTCTTCGCGTACCTCCTCACGCGCCTCGACGAGGCGGGCCTCGCGCGCGTCGGCGCGAGCGCGAGCGCGCGCGCGGAGGCCACGCGCGTGATCGCGCTCGCCGCCGAGGAGCTCCGCGCGCGCAAGGCGGGCGCGTTCAACTTCCTGCTCTCGGACGGCGCGTCGTGCTTCGTCCACCGCTTCGGTCGCTCGCTGTTCCTCCTCGAGCGCTCTCCGCACGATCCTCCACGCGCGCGCGACGCGGGCGCGCCGGGCGCCCCTCCCGGGCCGTGGACACCGCGCCGGCACGCGGTGCTCGTCGCGTCGGAGCGCCTGACGGAGGAGCCGTGGCGCGAGCTCCCGGAGGGCTCGCTCCTCCGGATCGATCGCGGCCCGACGCCGACCATCCTCTGGGCCGACACGCCGGAGCGCGCGGCGTCGTAGCCCCTCGACGCGCGTCGGAGCACCGCCCGCGGCCGAACGCCGGGACGCGCGCGCCGGCGTCGTCGCGCGCGGCCGTCGACCGCGACGCGGAGAGCCCGGCGGATCAGCGCGGGGCGGCGAAGTTGCGCTCGACCGCGCAGAGGCCGGCGGCGTTGAGGTGCCCCTGCGTGCTCTGCTGGTACGTGACGTAGTCGGCGTAGTGGCGGAGCGCCGACTCGGGGGAGGCGCTCGGATGGACGGCGACGCTGCCGGCGTCGAACCGCCGGACGCCCGTCTTGACCGGCTTGGCGGCGATGCACGAGCGCCACGGGAGCGGCGCGCCCTCGGCGTCCTTGAAGCTCGTGAAGTCGAGCTTCTCGAGGTCCTCGGTGACGAGCGTGCCGTCGGGCGACGCGACCGCCGCCATCTGGTCGAAGAAGAGCTCGGCGGCGTCGTGGTCGACGGTGCTCCAGAACGGGTGGTCGACGTGGAGGGTGATCTGCGCGACGGTGCCGCCCTGCTCGCTCACCTGCACGCCGCGCTGGGCCTCCTCGCCGTCGAACGCCTTGCCGCGGAGGTCGCTGTTCTGGCAGTTCTTGTAGGTCGTCGGCGACTTGAAGCCGAAGCGGAACTTCACGGTCGTCGGGAGCTTGGAGAAGTCGTAGCTCGGGTCCGACGACGCGCAGTCGACGCCCTTGAACGTGGCGGTGCCGACGTACAGGACGCTGATCCCCTTGCTGACCATGTCGGCGTAGTCGGCCCTGGCGGCCTCGTCGAGGTTCGTGAGCTCGGCGGCGGGCGACGCGACCACGACGTCGAAGCCGAAGGCGTAGCGCAGCGCGGGATCGAAGCTCTTGTTGCCGTCGAGCGCGTCGAAGCGCGCGAGCGGCTGCGCGAGCGGGTCCTTGCCGGTGGCGCCGTGGCTGTGACCGTCGTGGTCGTGGTCGTGATCGTCCGCGAGCGGGACGAGCTGCGCGCGCGGCTTGATGTCGGTCACCGCGCCGGGCTTCGACATGTCGACGGCCCACGGGCCCTTCGCGGTCGCGACGACGGCGCCGGTCTGCGCCTGGTCGGTCGGGTTCGTGTCGGGGTTGTCGCTCAGGCGGATGTCGTCGACGGTGACGAGGATGCGCTCGAACTTCACGTCCCAGCCGTCGACGAAGGCGAGGTCGTTCGACGACGCGCTCGGGAACGCGAAGCCGGTGAGCGCCGCGCCCTCCCCCGAGATCGTGACGGTGAGGTTCGGCGAACCGTGATCGTGATCGTGCGCCGAGCAGGCGGCGAGCGAAGCGACGGTGGCGAGTGCGAGCGCGGTCTTCTTCATCGATGTCCCGAGCTGGAGATAGTCGAGATGCGGAGCGCCGCAAGGATGTGATGGTTTCTACAGTTGACGACTCGCTGAAGCGTCGTCGCGTACACAGTTGATGATCCGATGAAGCGTCGCGCGGAGCCTCGATCCCTCGACGCTCCGAGGGCGCACCTCACCGCGCGATCCACTCGAAGCGGTAGCCGGCCGCCGCGCGGACGCCGCCGTAGAAGTTCCCGGCGGGCGCGGGCTCGGGCTCGTCCGGGATGCGTCGGAGATCGCTCTCGGGCGACACGGGCTCCAGCTCGCCGAGGTCGACGTTGGCGAACCACGCGCGCGGGTCGACGCGGACGACGAGCGCCCCGCCGTCCGTCGGCGTGAGCGACGTCGGGATCGGCGTGACGATCCGCTCCGAGCACAGCGGCTTCGCGCCGGGGCGCGCCGGGTCCACGTCGCGGTTGCGGCGGTTCAGCCCGATGGTCATCGTGCCCTCGAAGCGCATCGACTCGCCGTCCCGCGTCGCGGTGCCGGCGACGTCGGCGATGGTCGTGCGGTCCTCCTGCTGATCGATGCGTCCGCCGGTGAGCCACACCTCTCCCGTGACCGCGTGGTCGGCGGTGCCGCTCCCCGGCGCGGGGAACGGCTGGAGCGCGGAGGAGAGCGCGTCCATGTCCATGCCCGTCGTCACCTGGGCGACGTAGACGCCGGGGAGGAAGCACTCGCGCGCCTGCCCGCCGGAGATCGGCGCCGACCGGTTCAGGTACAGCGCGCCGACGTGCAGGCGCGCGCGCGTCAGCGTGATCGTCCAGCGCGCCCCGTTCGTGAACGTGAGGCCGCGCGACGCCGCGTCGGGAGGCAGATCGGCGGGCCCGGCGGCGAACGCCTCGAACGCGACGATCTCCGAGCCCGTCGTCCCGGTGCACGCCGCGCTCGCGGCGAGCGCCAGGCAGGTGATCACGCGAGCGCGGAGCTTCGCCATCACGATCCTCCGAGCGTGGCGGTGAGGGTCAAGAACACGCCGCGCGGCGCGCCCGCCGTGAAGTGGCGGCCGGGCACGAGCGTCGGCTGCGGCGCGCTCCGGAAGTCGGAGGCGAAGTTGAACTCGCTCAGGCGATACCGCCAGTCGAGCAGGTTGGTCGCGACGAGCGCGACCTCGAACGAGCGCCAGGCGAGCGACGCCGACGTGTCGAGCGTGAAGATCGAGTCGCTCCGCTGTCCGAACGGGAGCGGTCGGCGCCCGACGTAGGTGACGCCCGCGGCGAGCGCGCCCGTGAGCTTGTCCTGGCCGATGCGGAGCGGCAGCTCGTGGTGGACGGCGGAGTCGGAGCGGACGACCACGTCGGGGACGTACGGCACGAGGAGGTTCGTGTCGTCGAACGTCGAGCGCACGAGGGTGACGTTGGCGGCTTGATCGAACCAGGCGCCGGTCGCGCGGACCGCGCCGACCCAGCCGGTGCGGGTCGTGCCGTTCGCGAGCGTCGCGCGGCCCGCGGTCTCGCTGAAGATGAGGTCACGATCGACGTGCGTCTGGAAGAAGATCGAGCGCGCCATGAGCTCCACGTCGCGGCCGACGCCGCGCGCGTAGCTCACGCCGATCTCGCCGGCCTCGACGCTCGCGAACGGCGTGGGCAGATCCTGGTTGATGTACACGGGGTCGATCGAGCGGATGCCCTTGCCGAGCGACAAGGACGCCGTGAACCCGGTGAACGGCCCGACCAGGATCGAGCCGCGCGGCATCACGGCGATGCTCGCCGTGCCGCGGCGCTCGTGCGGCTCGCGGTAGCGCACGCCGGCGTCGTTGGCGTCCTGCTGCGAGAGGCAGCTCGCGTCCCCCGGCGGGTTCGAGGCCGAGGGCTGCCGCACGGACCTTTGCGCGCAGCGGTCGAGGACATCGTACGTGAAGATGTCGCCGCGCGCGCCGCCGCGGAACGTGAGCCAGCCGAACGGGCGCAGACCGGCGTCGCCGAACAGGCCGACGTTGCCGAGGCGCGAGTCGAGATCGGTCTCGGTGAGGTACGGCGCGCTGGTCGACGCCTCGACGCGGTGCTGCGACGACGCGGTGCGGTCGGCGCGCGCGAAGTATCCGAGCTCGAGCTCCTGCGTCTGCTCGAGCGCCTTCGTGCGCCAGCGCGCGGAGCCGCGCGCGCCCAAGGTCTGCGAGTCGACGTGGAGGTCGAGCAGGTCGCCCCGCTGCACGTGCGGGTTCTGCTGCGCCTTCTGCACGTCGAGCAAGAAGCCGGTGAAGTTCTCCCGGAGCCGCATGTCGCGCATGATGAGGAAGACCTGCTGCTTCAGGAGCGTGTCGCCGGTCTTCGTCTCGACGTCGCCCCAGACGCTGTAGCGCGACGAGTCGCCGCCCTGCCGGCGGTCGTACGTGTCGTAGAAGCCGATGCGCTCGCTCGCGACGTCGTCGGCGCGCACCACGCCCGCGCTCCTGAACTGCGAGGTGTACGCCTGCGCGCCGAGGCGGAAGCTCCCGCTCGCGCCGAGGCGGCCCTCGTACTGGCCCATCGCGCTGCCGCGCTTGGCGGCGCGGTTCTGCCCGAAGCCGTCGGTGTCGAAGAGCTCGGCGCCCGCGAAGGTGTGCGTGCTCTGCCGCGACGGCCCCCAGAGGAGCAGCATGCGCTGGGTCGCGAACGAGCCCTGCGTGTACTTCGCCGTCAGCCCGCGCCGCGCGAGGCCGAGCTCGTAGGCCGCGCTGCCCGCGACGGCGAAGTTCCCCTGCCGAGGATCGAACGGCCCCTCGACCACGCGCAGGCTCTCGACGAGCTCCGGGATGATGAAGTGGAGATCGGCGTAGCCGTTTCCGTGCAGGTTACCCGCTTCGTTGATCGGAACGCCGCCGGCGGTGAACTCGATGTCCTGCCCCTCGCGGGCGTCGAACCCGCGGAGGAAGACCTGCTCGGCGTGCCCGTCGCCGCCCTTGTTCGTGAGGAGGATGCCGGGCGCGAGCTTGAGGAGATCGGCGGCGTTCTGGCGGGGGACCCGCGAGAGCTCGCCGACGCGGAGGTTGAAGTCGCTCGCGCCGCGGCTCGGCGCGGGCGCGCGGCCGCGCACGGTGACGGTGGCGTCCTCGCGGTGGGCGTCGGCGTCGCCCGTCGTCGCGTCCGCGGCGGCCGGCTCGGGGTCTCCCCCGCGCGCGCGCGCGCCGTCCGCCGCCGGCGCCGCGGGCGGATCGTCGGCGAGCGCAGGTCGGGCGGCCGCGAGCGAGGCCGCGAGCGACGCGAGGAGGAGGAGACGAGCGGGGACGGCCACGCGGAGCAACGCTTGATGGGTTGATGAACCGAACCTGTAATGAAGTGTTGAACTTCATTGAAAAATTCGGTCCGCGCACCCTACCTGCGATCGAGCGCCGGTCAAGCGGGCGCGCGTCCGAGCGCTCGCCGGCGGCGCCGCCGACGTCGCGCGACGGGCTCGAGCCGGGCCGTCGACGGGCAACGCGGCCACCTCGTCGAGCGCGTCCCCCGCAGGAGCCCACGGCGGTGACCTCGGGACCGAACGCGCTCGGCACACGTTTGCCCTAATGGCGCGATCCACGAGCGCTATCTGGCCTTCATCGTGCGTCTTTTTCAGCCGTGGGTCCACGCGCGACGCGTCTGGGAATGGATCGGCGCTCACCCGCGGTCCAGGGGCCAACTCGTTGATCTCCCGACAGCGCGAGCTGGTCCGATCCGTGAACGGAGGCCCGCATCCCCATCGACGGAGAAGGTTACTCATGAATACGCAGAAGACGGTCCTCGCAGCGTTCATCCTCGCCATGGCGGCGGCAGTCGGCGGATGCTCCGCGGACGCTGCGCCGGAGAAGGATACGAACACGGCGAGTCCCGAAGTGGTCCAGCAGCTCTCGGACGCGGCCGTTCAGGGCAAGCTCCGGGGGATCCTGACCGACGTGACGTTCACCTCGGAAGGCGACTACCCGTACGTCGTGTTCGAAGGCGAAGCGGCGACGGGAGACGCGCTCGACGAGAGCCTCGTTCGTGAGAAGCTGGCCGCCGCGGTCCTGGCCAACAGCGGCGACGGTCGTGACATCAAGCCGGCGAGCTGCCGAGCGGAGCTCCTCGACATCGACCGCGCGATCGCCGACGGAGACGCCGCCGAGGTCCCGAGCGATCCGTCGGACGACGAGTACGTCTACGCGCGTCACGACAAGCAGCTCTCGATCGCGCTGAAGACGATGCGTTCGCAGCTCAAGAGCGTGGTCGGCTTCACGTTCGGCACGAACGAGTCGGGCGATCAGGACGAGCTCGGCACCGTGCTCTACGTCTACGTCGGCATCTCGAAGACGACCGGCAAGCTCATCGCGATCATGACCGAGGCCGTCTACACCTGACGGGCTCGGATCGGCCGAATGTTCGGGGGCTCCTCCGGGAGGCGCGCTCGTCTCGACGGACGAAGACGAAGACGAGGGGCGAGCGGCTCGAGCTCGCTCCGAGCGACGCGCGCCGACCGCGCGAGGTGAACCGGTCGCGACGGCGGGCGGCGCCACGCCGAGCGCGCTCGCCGCGCGGGCGGATCGTCCGGTCGAAGCGTCGCGAGCCGAGCGCCGTGATAGAAGCGGCCCGTGCCCACCGGCTCGGGTCGGACGCCTCTGCTCTCGCCGCGCGCGATGTCGACCGCGCTCGCGCGGATCGACGCGTTCCTCGGCGGCCGGACCAAGGCCTCGGTCACGCGCGTCGCCGAGGCGGAGGACCCGTTCGCGGTCCTCGTCTCGACGATCATCTCGCTCCGCACGCGAGACGAGGTGACGGACCGAGTCTCCCCCCGCCTCCTCGCCGTCGCGCCCGACGCCGCCGCGCTCGCGCGGACGCCCGAGCGCCGTATCGCCGAGCTCATCTACCCCGCGGGCTTCTACAACACGAAGGCGCGGACGCTCCGCGAGATCGGGCAGGCGCTGCTCGATCGCCACGACGGGCGCGTCCCCGACGACCTCGACGCGCTCCTCGCGCTGAAGGGCGTCGGCCGGAAGACCGCGAACCTCGTCGTCACGCTCGGCTTCGCCAAGCCCGGGATCTGCGTCGACACGCACGTCCATCGGATCGCGAACCGCCTCGGCTTCGTCCGCGCGCGCGCGCCGGACGAGACCGAGCAAGAGCTCCGCGCTCGCCTCCCGCGACGCTGGTGGATCCCGATCAACGACCTGCTCGTGGTCTTCGGACAGCGCCACTGCACGCCGCTCTCTCCGCGCTGCTCGACCTGCCCGGTCCGCGACACGTGCCGGCGGGTCGGAGTCGGCCGGAGCCGCTGAGTCGGAGCCGCGCGCGGAGCCGCGGCTCGAGGGCGACAGGAGACGGGCCCTCGCCGGCGTCACTTCGGTCCGCCGGCCTCCTTGCGGCAGTCCGCGGAGCAGCCGTCGCCGCTCAGGCGGTTGCCGTCGTCGCACTCCTCGCCGCCGGCGGCCTGCACGATCCCGTCGCCGCAGCGCGCGCCGAGCGTGCACTCGGTCGTGCAGGCGTTGTAGGCGCCGCTGTCGGTGTTGGCCGCGCCCTTGTCACACTGCTCGAACGGGAAGTCGACGACGCCGTCGCCGCACGAGCGCGGACGCTTGCAGCCGGGCGCGCAGTCGTTCGCGCTCGGGTGCTTGACGTACGAGGTGACGTTGAAGCCGTTGTCACACTGCTCGCCGTCGGCGGCCTGCACGGTCGCGTCTCCGCAGCGCGGTCCCGGCGTGCAGTCGGCCTTGCACATGCCGTAGGCCCCCGTGTTGAGCGCCGTGCCGTTGTCGCACTGCTCGCCGAAGGTCCCCTGGATGATCCCGTCCCCGCAGTACGCGGGCTTCTTGCAGCTCGGCGCGCAGACGGTCGCGCTCTCGGCCGGCGTCCACGGCGTGAGGTTCGTGCCGTCGTCGCACGCCTCCGGCGGGTTCGTCGTGACGTTGTCGCCGCAGTAGGGCCCGAGCTTGCAGTCGAGCCGGCACGAGTTGTACGCGCCCGAGTTCGTGTTCGCCGCGCCCTCGTCGCACTGCTCCTCGCGGGTCTTGATCCCGTCCCCGCAGACGTTCGAGCACACCGAGCGCTTCTTCACGAAGCCGCGGAGCGTCAGCTTGAAGTTGGACGCGTTCGTGTGACGCTCGGCGTGGAAGAGCGCGATCTCGTAGACGTGCTTGTCGACGAGCCCGAGCTCGCCCGCCTTCGCGGCGTCGAGCGTGAACGAGCGCTGGAGCCGGCTGTGGAGACCGCCGAGGTCGAGCGCGAGCCTGCCGTTCACGAAGACCCAGACGTCGTCGTCGCCGCTGAACGTCAGCTCGGGCGCGCGCGCGGCGTCGTAGGTGAACCAGAAGCGGAGCTCGGTCGTGAAGGCGAAGTTGTGCGAGCCGCCGCTCGCGTCCGCGCCCTCGTTCCCCCAGCCCTTGCCGTCGAGGGGGAAGAAGCCCTTGCGCGTCACGTAGGGCTCGTCGGCGTCGCTGTCGAACACGTACGAGTAGTCGCCCGGGGAGCCGGTGCGGACCAGGCGGATCATCGTGTCGTCGACGCGGATCGCGCGCGGGCCGGAGGTGTACCACTCGGCGAAGTCGGCCGCGCTCGTGAGCTGGCGGCTCTGATCGGCGGCGTCGGGGTTGGTGGTGCATCGGCCGTTGGGGTCGACGCCGGTCACCGGATCGAGCCCCGTGCCGTCGTACCGGTAGACGGGGCGCCCGTTGGTCAACGTGCTCATCACCAGGTTCGTCGTCACGACGTTGCAGCCGTAGCTCTCGAAGTCGGGGTGGCCCCCGGTCGCGCTCGCGAATTTGAAGTCGCGGAGCACGATCGGCACGTCGATGAACTCCGGATCCCCCGCGACGAGGGCGGTGCAGTCGTAGCCCGGCTCCTTCTTGCACGTGCTCGAGCAGCCGTCGCCGTCGCGGGTGTTGCCGTCGTCGCACTCCTCGTCGACGGCGCCGTCGCCGTCGGCGTCGAAATCGAACAGCAGGCCGTCGCCGCAGCGCGAGGCGCACTTGCCGTTCGGGCAGCTCGGCTCCCACTCGCAGTCGGGCGAGCAGCCGTCGAGCGCTCGGTTGTTGCCGTCGTCGCACTGCTCCGTGCCCTCGCGGACGTTGTCGCCGCACGTCGTCTGCACGCACAGGACGCCGGGCGTCTCACACTTCCAGTGCGTGAGCTTCGTCGATCCGGGGGTGGTCGACGTCGGCGCGACGGAGACGGTGGTCGTCTCGAGCTTGCAGTCGGCGCTGCACCCGTCCCCGCTGTTCGCGTTGCCGTCGTCGCACTCCTCGGCGCCGGCGAGGAAACCGTCGCCGCACGCCTCCGCGTTGCACGACACGCCGGGGACCGGGCACACCCACCCGGGCTCGACCGCGCACGTCGCCGAGCAGCCGTCGCCGCCGATCGCGTTGCCGTCGTCGCACTGCTCGACGCCGGTGACGAAGCCGTCGCCGCAGACCATCGTGGAGACGCAGAGGGCGCCCGGCGTCGGGCACACGTAGTTCGCCTCGATCGCCTTGCAGTCGAGCGAGCAGCCGTCGCCGGAGCTGACGTTGCCGTCGTCGCACGCCTCGCCGGGATCGATCACGCCGTCGCCGCAGACGGGATCCTTGGGCGGCGCGACGCAGCCGCCGTCGAACGTCGCCAGCCCCGCGTCGATGAGCGCGTCGCAGTCGCGGACGTCGACGCAGAGGCTCCCGAAGGCGCAGACCCAGTACGGCGCCTCGATCTGGCACTTCGAAGAGCAGCCGTCTCCGTCGACGGCGTTGCCGTCGTCGCAGCTCTCCCCGAGCCCGGGCTTGCCGTCGCCGCAGACGGCAGGCTCCGGGCAAAGCTCGGGGCTCGCGTCGCAGTCGATGCCTCCACCGTCGGTCGGCCCGCCGTCTCCCTCGCCGCCGTCCGGAGGGGGGCCGAAGGACGGCGGCGGCGTCGTGCTCGCGTCCTCTTCGCCTCCCGGCGAGAACTCCGAGCCGTCCTCGGCGCCCGAGCAGGCCGCCGCCACCACCATCGAGCCGAAGAACGCCGCGAAGAGAATCTTGCGCATGGATGAGGTACCCCTACGCTGACGGTACCCGCAGTGACCGCCACGTGGCCAGTGGAGTGTTCGCGCTCCGCCGCGCGCTCACGCGCGACGCGTACCCGTGACTACAGGGGCCACGCCACGGCCGCGAGCCCCTCGCCGCTCGGAGACGGCGGCGGCTCCGCGGCGCGTCGCCGATTCTGGATCGCTCTTCAGTGGTCGTGCGCGCGGGTCGTCACGAGCTGCGCGACCATGTGGCGTGGCCCGTGGCGCACGAGCGAGATCGCGACCAGGACGCCGAGCGCGACGAGCGACGCGATCTGCGCCGGCGTCGCCGGCTCGTGGGCCGCGACGTGCAGCGTCTCGGGGCGATCGCGCGGGAGCGCCACGTTGACGATCCAACCGAGCGCCGACGGGACCGCGACCATCGCCGCGGCGAACAGCGCCGCGAGCCTCCGGCCGTGCATGCTGCGGAGGACGCCGAACGTCGTGAGGTTCGTCGCCGGGCCCGTGAGGAGAAACGCGATCGCCGCGCCCGGGGAGACGCCCTTGTGGAGCAGCACCGCCACGAGCGGCGTCGCGCCCGACGCGCAGACGTACATCGGGATGCCGAGCGCGGCGAACGCCGGCACCTCGACCCACGAGGCGACGCGCGCCACGGCCTCCCCGTCGAGGAGCGGCTCCGCGAACGCGGCGAGCGCGAGGCCCATCATGATCCACGGCGTCGTGTGATCGACCGTGTCTCCGAGGCCGTAGCGGACGCCGGACCAGAGGCGGGCGCGCCACGGCAGCGGAGGAGCGATCGACGGCGCGGGCGCCCGCGCGTCCGGAGGCGCTCGGCGGCGCGCGAGCCGCGTCACCCCGTAGCCGACGGCGACGGCCGTGAGCACCGCCGCGGCGCCGCGCACCAGCGTGAAGGTCCCTCCGAGGAGCGACCAGGAGACGAGGAACGTCGCGAGCCCGAGCTCCGGCGCGGCGACGAGCAGCGTGAGCGCCGCGGCGCGGGGCGCCCCTCGCGCGACCATCGATCGATAGAGCGGGAGGACCCCGCACGAGCACACCGGGAGCAACGGGCCGACGAGGAGACCGCGCAGCGAGTGCGAGAGGGGCCCGCCCCTCGAGAGCCACGAGACCACGCTGCGCGGGAGGAACGCGTGGACGAGGCCCGACGCGACGTACGCGACGACCAGCGCCGGAGCGCTCTCGAGCGCCAGCGTCACGAAGGTCGGCCCCATCGCGATCTCGTGCGCGATCTGCTGCGCCGTCGGGTGGCTCGTCGACACGAAGAGGAGGAGCGCGACCCCGAAGGCCGCGCCGAGCGCGGGCGCGATCTGGATCCCGCGATCGCGGTGAGGGTCGGGCTCGGCGCCGAGCGAGGCGTACGCGCTCCGCGCCCGCGCGGCGGCCTCCCCGCCGTCGCGACCGCCCGCCGGAGCCTCGACGTGCGCCGGAGGCCGGCGGCGACCGGCCGAGGCGTGGTGATGATGGTGCGTCCACGCGACCGACGGCGGCGCGTGGTGGATGACGACGTGGAGGAGCGAGCCGGCCACCACCGCCTGGACGAAGGAGAACACCGCCGCGCCGGTGCCGTGCGCGAGCTCGTCGCCGACGCGCGAGCCGAGCACCGTCGCGACCGCCACGATCGAGAGCGCCGCGAGGGCCGTCCTGGTGCCGCCCGGCCGCGGGCGGACGAGCCACCAGATCGCGAGCCCCTCCGGGATCCGGTGGAGCACGACGGCGAGCGCGAGCAGCTCGCTCCCGCCGTGGGCGTGAGCGTGCCCGTGCGCGTCGTCGTGCTCGGCGAACGCGGAGCCGTCGAGGAACGCGTGCATCGCGATCCCGAGGAGCGCGAGCGCCATCGCGGGGCGATGCTTCGCCGCGTCGCCGCCGCGGACGTCGTCGTGGTGCGCGTGCTCCCGGCGCTCGAGGAGCATCGGCCCGAACAGCCCCGCCGCCGCGCCGAGGAACGCCCAGGCTCCGCACGAGAGCAGCGCGTGCGGCAGGATGTGGATGAGCGCGATGCCGCCGATCGTGACGATGACGAAGCCGTCGACCAGCGCGAGGACCCACGAGCGCGCTCCCGCGAGGGCGACGACGCCCGGGCCGAGCGCCAGCGCGACGATGCTGAGGACGAGGAGCGACATGCGCGCGGTACGGCGAGGACGAGACCGGGCACCGTACCCGCCCCACGAGGCGGCTGGCAACGCGCCGGCGCTTCGCTTACGCTTCGTGCGTGCGTCGCGCCGTCGCTTGTCCCGCTCTCCCGGCGATCGTCCTGACCGCCCTGCTCTCCTGCGCCGTCGTCGCGTGCGGCGGCTCGCAGCCCCCGCCGAAGACGGCGGAGAAGGACGAGGGCGTCCCCGCCAACTCGCTGTCGGACGCCCGGCTCCACGGCGAGGAGGACCCGAACGACACGACCGCGCCGGGCGACGGCTCGCGCGCCGACCCCACCGAGCCGTACACGACGAAGGTCGGCGACGCCCCTGCCCCCGAGGCGGGCGGCGACGGAGGCGGAGGCGGAGGCGGCAAGACGGGATCGAAGCCCGCGGCCGGCGGCAAGGAGGCCGGCGGAGGCAAGGGCGTCGTCTCGAAGGCCGAGTGCGACCGCGTGATGGACAAGTACCTCGAGCTCGAGATCGAGAAGAACCCGCAGCTCAAGGACGTGCCGCCGGAGATCATCGAGCAGGCCAAGCAGATGGCGCGCGAGAAGCACGGCGAGGCGCCCTGCACGGCCACGCGTGCACAATACACGTGTGCGATGTCCGCGGGCTCGACGTCCGCGTGGCAGCGCTGCATGAAGTAGCGCGCCTCGCGCGGGCCGAGGGCGCCAGGCGTCGCTCCGCCCGCGCCGTCCGTGAAAGCAGATCTTCGTCTACCTTGACAGAGGTTCCGCTAAAGCGGATCCTGGCGGAGGAGGACGTCGATCGTCGGATGACGCTCGAGCTCGGCTCGTGAAATCGGTTCGAGAGAGCAGCCCCAGGAAGAAGGGCGCGCCGGCGGAGGACCGTCGCGGCGCGGGCGCCGAACCGACGACGTCGGCCGACGAGGGCTGGGCGTACCCGCCGGCGGAGGCCGAGAGCTCCGACCTCGCGCCGGTCGTCGGCGCGAACCTGCGGCGCATGCGGATGCGGCGCGGCCTCTCGCTCGAGAAGCTGTCGCAGCGATCGGGCGTGAGCCGAGCCATGCTGGGGCAGATCGAGCTCGGCCAGAGCGCCCCGACCATCAACGTCCTCTGGAAGATCGCGCGGGCGCTCGACGTCACGTTCGCGACGCTCATCACGGCGACGCGCGAGGCCGGGGGCACCACGGTCCTCCGCAAGGAGAACGCGAAGGTCCTGACGAGCCACGGCGGGGCGTTCAGCTCGCGCGCGCTGTTCCCCTTCGACGGCCCGCGCCGGGCCGAGTTCTACGAGCTCCGCCTCGCCGCGCGGGCGACGGAGGCGGCCGACGCCCACGCCCCGGGCACCGTCGAGAACCTCGTCGTCGTGGAGGGTCAGCTCGAGCTCGTCGTCGACGCCCGCGGGACCGCGCGCGGGCGGCCGGAGACGCACCGGCTCGAGGCCGGCGACGCCGTCGTCTTCGAGGCCGACGTCCCGCACTCGTACGTCAACGTTGGCGGGAAGGACTGCGTCATGTATCTCGTGATGACGTACGCCGAGCAGGCGGAGTGAGCCGCGCGAGGAGCCCGTGTTTCATGGGGGCGTGAAGACCGGAGGTCTCGTTTGACACAGTCGTTCGCCGAGAAGATCCAGAGCGAGCTCGCCGACCATCCCGTCAGCGCGGAGCTCCGCGCCTCGATCGGCGAGTGGCTGAAGGCCGACAAGGAGTTCAACGTCTGGTTCCTCGTCACGACCAAACGGGCGCTCGCCGACGACGAGCTGATGGAGCTCCTCGACGGCTACCGCGAGTCGCAGGAGCTCATCGAGGAAGCCTGGGAGACGTACCTCGAGAAGAAGGACGCCACGATGCTCGTCGAGGGCATCACGCAGTCGATCCACCGGATGAAGCTCCTGCGCGAGCGCACGTGAGCGCGGCGACGATCAGGCGGCCACGCCGAGGCGCGTGAGCAGCGCGGCGACGTCGGGATCGCGGCCGAGGAAGGCGCGGTAGAGGACCGCAGGGTCCTCCGTGTCTCCGCGCGCGAGGATCGTCGACCGGAACGCGTCGCCGACCGCGCGGCTGAGGATGCCCGCCTCGCGGAAGCGCCCGAACGCGTCCGCCTCCAGCACCTCGGACCACTGGTACGAGTAGTACCCCGCGGCGTAGCCGTAAGCGGAGCCGAACAGGTGCGAGAACGCCGCGAGCATGGCGTAGTCCGCGGGCAGCGGGGTCGGCGAGAACTTCGCGAAGACGTCGCGCGCGAAGGTCATCACGTCGCCGTCCTTCGCCTCGTCGTAGTCGGTGTGGAGCAAGAGATCGACGGTGGAGAAGCCGAGCTGCCGCATCAGCGCGTTCGCCGCGCGGTACGTCCGCGCGCGCAGCATGCGGTCCTTGACCTCGGCCGGGATCGGCTCGCCGGTGTCGACGTGACGCGCGAAGCGGTCGAGCGCGTCGCGCTCCCACGTCCAGTTCTCCATGATCATCGACGGCAGCTCGACGAAGTCGGAGACGACGCGCGTACCGGCCATCGAGCGGATCGGCACCTCCGACAGGAGGTGATGCATCATGTGCCCGAACTCGTGGAAGAGCGTCTCCACCTCGCGGTGGTTGAGCAGCGCCGGCTGGCCCGGGCCCTGCGGCGGCGTGACGTTCGCGACGATGACCGCGACGTTCTCGCGCTCCTCGGCGGTGCCGGGGAGGCGATCGACGACGCCGCCCATCCACGCTCCGTCACGCTTCGTCTCGCGCGGGAACAGATCGAGGTAAAAGCATCCGAGGCGCTTGCCCGACTCGTCGTGGACGCTCCACGCGGTCGCGTCCTCGTGCCAGACCGGCGCGCTCGTGTCGCGCTCGATCCTGACGCCGTAGAGGCTCGTCGCGACCTCGAACAGGCCGCGCAGGAGCCGGTCGAGGGGGTGGTAGGGGCGGAGGGTCTCCTCGTCGAACGAGTAGAGCGCGCGCCGCTGCTTCTCCGCCCAGAAGGCGACGTCCCACGGCTCGAGCGGCTCGGCCTGGCCGTTGTCGCGCGCGAACCGCGCCAGCTCCTCGTTCTCCCGCGCGAAGGCCGCCTCGAGCTTGCCCTTCAGCATCGTGACGAAGTCGAGCGCCGCCTTGCCCGACCTCGCCATCCGGTCGTCGGTCGCGAGATCCGCGAAGTGCGCGAAGCCGAGGAGGTTGGCCTTCTCTCTCCGCAGCGCGAGGACGTCGCGGATGATCGGTCGGTTGTCCCACTCGCCGCTCGACGCGCGCGTGACGTTGGCGCGGTACATCGTCTCGCGGAGCGCGCGGTCCTCCGCGAACGTCATGACCGGGCCGTACGACGGCGCCTGGAGCGTGAGGCGAAAGCCCTGCTTCCCCTTCTCCTCGGCGCTCTTCTTCGCGGCCGAGAGCGCGCCCTCGGGGAGGCCGGCGAGCCGCGCGACGTCGTCGACGACGAGCTCGAACGCCGCGGTCGCGTCGACGACGTTCTGGGCGAACTTCAGCGTGCGCTCGCTGAGGGCGACGTCGATCTCCGCGAGCCGCGCCTTGCCCTCCTCGTCGAGCTCCGCGCCGTTGCGGCGGAAGTCCGCCAGCGTCTTGGCGAGGAAGCGCGCGCGCGCCCCGTCGAGCCGCTTCGCGGCGTCCGTCGCCGAGAGCTCGCAGAGCGCGCGGTAGAGCGGCTCGGACAGCATGATCTTGCTCCCGAAGGCGCTCACCTTCGGCAGGACCTCGCTGTAGGCGGCGCGCATCTCCGGCGTCCCGTCGATCGCCTCGAGGTGCCCCGCCACGCCCATCGCGAAGTCGAGCTCGCTCGTCGCGAGGTCGAGCGCCCCGAGCGTCGCCTCGTAGGTGCGCGGTGCCGCACCGATCGCGTCGAGCCTGGCCTGCGATCGGGCGATGAGCGCTTCGATCGCCGGCGCGACGTGCTCGGCGCGGACGTCATGGAACGGAACGGGGACGGTGATGGTCGAGAGCGGGTTGTTCACGTGCATCCTCGGGCTGCGCGCCGCGTCGACGCGCCGAGCTGAGAAGAAGGACGAGGCTTGGAGAGATGCGTGAGTCTACCGCAGTCGGACGGTCGCCGCGTCGAGCCGAGCCGTCGCGCTTGTGACTTTGCGCAGGACGGCTACGCTAGGCATCGATTCCCAAGTGCACGTAAGTGCAAGTGCAGTACCGAAAGGCAGGAGCGCGAGTGGTACGACGTCTCGAGTGGGGGCAATCTTGAACTTCCGACGCGGCCGCGCGGCCGCCGAGCGGACCTCCGAGCGGCGCCGACGCGAAGACGAGGCCCCTCGTCTCGCCGCGGCCATACCTGACCTCGAGTCGCTGCGCCTGGAGGTGAGCGAGCGCCGCGGCGACGTCGGCATCGCGGAGGCCTCGCACATTCGACGCGTCGTCGTCGAGCACGCGCCCGCGCTCTTCCTCATCCCCTGCGGCGAGAGCTCCTGCCGCGACGGCGGGCACGACATCACGCGCGCCGTGCTCCGCGGCCTCGAGCAGAAGAGCACCAAGTACGAGGGCGACGACCCGTGCAACGGCCAGACGGGCACGGCCCCCTGCGCCCGTACGCTCGTCTTCACCGCGTACGCGACCTACAAGCGGTGACGCGCGGGGCGGGCGCGCGCCGCCGGCCCCACCGTCCTCCGCCGCGCGCGCCGCGCGACAGAAACGGGCTTCTCAAGGCCCGGCTCGATGGTTATGACCGCGGCACGGAGAAGCCGAATGGGTACGCATGCCTTTCAGGCCGAGGTCGGCCGCGTCCTGTCCCTCGTCATCAACTCGCTCTACTCCAACAAGGAGATCTTCCTCCGCGAGCTCGTGTCGAACGCGTCCGACGCGCTCGACAAGCTCCGGTTCCGCGCGCTGACCGAGCCGGCGCTCCTCGAGGGTGAGCCCGAGCTCGTCATCCGGCTCCGCGTCGAGCCCGACGCCAAGGCGCTCGTGATCGAGGACACCGGCATCGGCATGACCGAGGCCGAGCTCGTGGAGAACCTCGGCACCGTCGCCAAGTCGGGCTCGGCGGCGTTCATCGAGAAGCTCGAGGCCGGCGCCAAGAAGGACGTGTCGCTCATCGGCCAGTTCGGCGTCGGCTTCTACAGCGCCTACCTCGTCGCGGACCGCGTCGAGGTCGTCTCGCGCGCCGCCGGCTCCGGCGCGGCCTGGAGGTGGACGTCGAGCGGCCGCGACACCTTCGAGGTCGAGCCCGCCGAGCGCGCCGCGCGCGGCACGGAGATCCGCCTCTTCCTCAAGGACGAGCACGCCGAGCTGCTCGAGCCGTGGCGCCTGCGCGACCTCGTGCGCCGCTACTCCGACTACGTCGCGTACCCCATCGAGCTCGAGGCGCGCGAGAAGAAGGACGACGGCGACAAGGGCGACGGCGAGGCCGCCGCGCCGAAGCGCGAGACGATCAACCGCGGGCGCGCTCTGTGGCAGCGGCCGAAGAACGAGATCACCGACGAGCAGTACGAGGAGCTCTACAAGCACCTCACGCACGACTGGGAGCCGCCGGTCGCGCGGACGCACTTCCGGGTCGAGGGCACGCAGGAGTTCGTCGGCCTCTTCTGGATCCCGAAGAACCCGCCGTTCGACCTCGACGATCCGCGAAAGCAGCGCGGCGTCCGCCTCTTCGTGAAGCGCGTCCTCGTCATGGAGGACTGCGAGGCGATCCTTCCGCAGTGGCTCCGCTTCGTGCGCGGCCTCGTCGACTCCGACGATCTCCCGCTCAACGTCTCGCGCGAGCTGCTCCAGGAGTCGGCGGCGCTCCGGACGATCAAGAAGCAGGTGACCAAGCGCGCGCTCGACCTGCTCGACGAGCTCGCGGCCGACAAGCCCGAGGACTACAAGGCGGTCTGGTCGGCGTTCGGCCGGATCCTCAAGGAGGGCCTGGCGGTCGATCCGGAGTGGAAGGAGCGGATCGCGAAGCTCTCGCGGTGGCCGAGCACGTACGCGCCCGCCGAGGGAGCGAGCGACGCGCTCGTGTCGCTCGACGAGTACGTCGGCCGCATGAAGGAGGGCCAGGAGGCCATCTACTACGTCACCGGCGAGTCGCGCGAGGCGCTCTCGGGCTCGCCTCACCTCGAGGCGCTGCGGGCGCGCGGCTTCGAGGTCCTGCTGATGACCGACGCCGTCGACACCTGGGCGGCCGAGGGCATCGGCGAGCACGGCGGCAAGAAGCTCGTCAACGCGATGCGCGCCGAGGTGAAGCTGCCGGAGGACGAGGAGGACAAGACCAAGGAGGCCGCGAAGGAGCTCGAGCCGCTCGTCGCCGCCGCGAAGAAGGTCCTCGACGGCAAGGTGCGCGACGTCGCCGTCTCGAGCCGCCTCCGCGAGTCGCCGGCGTGCCTCGTCCTCGCCGGGGCGGCGATGCCCGCCCACCTCGAGAAGCTGCTCGCGCGCTCCGGCAAGGAGGTGCCGAAGGGCCAGCGGAACCTGGAGCTGAACCCGACGCACCCGGCGGTGAAGGCGCTGGCCACGCTCGCCGCGAAGGACGCCGCCGATCCGAAGCTCGCCGACTGGGTCACGCTCCTCTACGAGCAGTCGCTCATCTCCGAGGGCAGCCCGGTCGAGGACCCGAACGGCTTCGCGAAGCGGATGACGGCGCTCCTCGTCCAGGCCGTGTCCTGAGCGCCCCGGCGCGGACGGCTCTTCAGTCGGCGAGCTTCGCGCGGCCCCGGCTCGCGAGCGTGAAGCCGACGAGCTTGTAGAGCAGGCGCGCCCCGACGTTGCCGTCCCACTCGTCGTCCTCGTCCGCGAGGTCCGGCGCGACCTCGTTCAGGTCGAAGCCTACGATCGTCTTGCCCGCGCGGACGACCTCGCGGAGGACGGCGACGGCCTCGACCAGCTCGAGGCCGCCGGGCACCGGCGTGCCGGTGTGCGGGCAGTACCGCGGATCGAGGCCGTCGATGTCGAACGAGACCCAGACCTGGCTCGGGAGCGCCGCCGCGATCTCGCGGGCGATCTTCGCGAACGGCTCGCCCTCCATCTTCCGCCGGGAGATCGCGCGGTCGTAGAAGACGACGGCGCGCTCGCCCTGCGACGCGCAGTAGTCGACCTCGGCCTCGCAGACGTCGCGGATGCCGACCTGGACGAGCCGCTCCACCTCGGGGATCCCCTCGAGCACGTTGTGCATGATCGACGCGTGCGAGTGCGCGAAGCCCTCGTAGGCCTGCCGCGTGTCGGAGTGCGCGTCGAAGTGGAGGACGCCGAACGAGCGCTCGAGGTGCTTCGCCGTGGCGCGGAGCGCGCCGTAGGGCACGGAGTGATCGCCGCCGACGACGCCGACGATCTTCTTCGCGGCGAGGAGGCGGAGGACCTCGCGCTCGACGCGCTCGTTCACCTTCTCGGACAGGGCGTTCACCTCGGCGAGCGCCTCGAGGAGCGCCGGGTCCTCGCCGGCGCCGCCCGCCTCGATGACCTTCGCGGCGGCCGCCTTGCCGGCCTCGTTCCACGCGGCGACGTCGTCCGGGATCGGGAGCATGTGGATGCCGTGCTGGTACGGGCGGTCGACGTCCAGGTCGAAGAGGTCGACCTGCCGGCTCGCGTCGAGGATCGCCCGCGGCCCCTCGGCCGCGCCGCCGCCGTACGAGGTCGTCGCCTCCCACGGGACGGGCACGAGGACGACGAGCGCCTCCTCGGCCGAGTGAGGGAGCCCGAAGATGCCCGAGCCCGGCTGCGCGGGTGCGTTCGGATCGAAGGCCATGGCCCTCACTACCACGCCGCGCGTCGCCGCGAGGCAAAGGCCGAGCTCGGCCGTGACGTTCGCGACCGAGGGCGCCCGCCCGCAGCGGCGCGGGCGGCCCGCGGCGTCGCGGGACGTCGCGTTCGGCGACACCGACAATCGGCGCCGTCGATTTCCACACGAGGCGGAGACCCCGATACGATCGCCGACGCGATGCGCGGATCGTTCGTCAGCGTGACGGCGCTCGCGGCCCTCGTGGCCGCCGGCGGCTGCACGCGCAAAGACACGCCGGCGGCGGACTCGCCGTCCGGGCCCGGCGTCGTGTCGACGGCCGCCGCGGCCGACAAGGCCGGCCAGCCCGCGCGCGCCGACGCCGCAGCGGAGACGGCCGCGCCGCGCTTCGTGGGGCGGTGGGTCCCCGACGGCGACGGGATGCGCTGCTCGTGGTCGGGGAGCTACGTGGTGGGTCGCTTCAAGGGGACCGGGGTCTCGGCGCGCATCAAGGACGAGGGGTTCAACCTCTTCCAGGTCGTCCTCGACGGCGAGCCGAAGAAGGTGCTCCGCACCGACAAGGCGAAGGGCGAGCACGTCTACCCGCTCGCCGACGGCCTCGCCGACGCGGTCCACGAGGTCTCGCTCCACCGGCGCACCGAGGCGAAGGTCGGCGAGGCCGTCGTCTACGGCTTCGAGCCGAAGGGCGGCCACCTCTTGCCGCCGCCGCCCGCGCCCGCGCGGCGGATCGAGACCGTCGGCGACTCGATCACGACCGGCTTCGGCAACGAGGGCCCGAGCGCCACGTGCGGCTACGTCAACGCCGAGCAGAACGAGTACGCCACCTACGGCGCCATCGCCGCGCGCAACCTGAGCGCCGATCACACGACGATCGCGTGGTCGGGCAAGACGATCCACGAGATGAAGGAGTACTTCGACAAGTCCCTCCCGCAGCGCCCGGACGGACCGCGGTGGGATTTCTCGCGCTACCAGCCGGACGTGGTCGTCCTGAACGTCGGCACGAACAACTTCGCCAACGTGGACCCGGGCGAGGCGCGCTTCGTGAGGGTCTACCTCGAGCTCGTCCGGACGGTCCGCGAGGCCTACCCGAAGGCGTTCATCGTCTGCGCCCTCGGCTCGATGCTGAGCAACGTCTACCCCGAGGGCCGAAACAGCCTGACGCAGGCGCGGAGATACATGAAGGTGGCCGTCGCGAAGCTCAAAGAGGGCGGAGAAACGAACCTCGATTTTCTGGAGTTCCCCGAGCAAAACCACGCCGACGGCCTCGGCTGCGGCTTCCACCCGAGCCTGAAGACGCACAAGCTGATGGGAGAACGACTGACCGCGTTCATCAAGGAGCGCATGGGATGGTGAGGCAGGCATGGTGAGGGAGACGAGTCGTGGACTGATGCGCGCCGGCCTCGCCTCCGCGGCCGTCGTGCTCTCGTGCGCGTGCACGCCGAAGACGAGCGCGCCGCAGAGCGCGCGCGACGGATCGCCCGAGAGCACCTCGGCGAGCGCGGCGACGGGATCGGACGCCGACCCGGCCGGCTCCGGTGACGCCGGCGCGCCGGCGGCCAAGGTGGCGACCAAGAAGGAGGTGACCGCCGCGGACGTCGCCGCCTACGTGAAGAGCAAGCTCCCCAAGGGCGGCGAGGCCGACGGCGAGCCGCTGAAGATCACGCACCGGGTCCAGCCCGGTGAGACGACGGCGTCGATCGCCGCGGCCTACCTCGAGCTGACCGAGGTCTACCGCGTCGAGGAGCTCGCGACGGCGATCGCGAAGGGCAACAAGGCCGTCGCGCCCGGCGCGACGATCACGATCCCGCGCCCGCTCACCCGCATCCCCTCCGCCGACCCGAAGGACGATCGCCTCGGCTGGCCGGAGGACAAGATCCTCCGCGGCGTCTTCGTGACCGGCTCGTACGCGAGCATCCGCTGGGCGGACACCGTCGAGAAGGTCGCCGACCACGGGCTCAACGCGATCGTCCTCGACGCGAAGGACTACGACGGCTACGTCAACTACCCGTCGAAGGCGAAGATCGCGGTCGAGAGCGGCGCCATCCGCGCGAAGAACATCCCGGACCTCGCCCGCGCGATCCGCTACGCGCACTGGCACGGCGTCCGCGTCATCCTCCGCATCCCGTGCTTCCACGATCCGTGGGTCGACAAGCACCTG
Organism: Labilithrix sp.; assembly: GCA_019637105.1. Lineage (GTDB taxonomy): Bacteria > Myxococcota_A > Polyangia > Polyangiales > Polyangiaceae > Labilithrix. Next base: position 48,041 of record JAHBWF010000020.1, on the reverse strand, counting down.
CCCGGCTCGCGCCTGTCGATCCGCTACACGCCGACGGGCAAGCCCATCCACGTCAACTGGATCGATCCGACGAACACCGAGGCGCAAGACTACGCGATCGAGCTCGCCAAGGAGGGCATCGAGGCCGGCGCCGACGAGATCCAGCTCGACTACGTGCGCTTCCCGGTCCACCTGCCGATGAAGGTCGCGGTGCTGCCGCAGCCGAACGAGCGCTCGATCGTCATCCGCGACTTCGTCAAGCGCGTGCGCGCCGTCACGAAGGAGGCCGGCATCCACCTCTCGCTCGACTTCTTCGGCGTCGCGGCCACCGGCGACCAGGACGACATCGACCGCCTCGGCCAGGACATCGCCACCGTCGCGCCGGAGGCCGACGCGATCAGCCTGATGACGTACCCGTCGCACTACAACAAGGGGTACATGGGCTTCAAGAACCCCGCCGACCACCCCGAGATCATCGGGATCGGCAACAAGATGGCGATCGAGAAGCTCAAGCCGACCGGCGCCCCGACGATCTTCCGGACCTGGCTCCAGGCCTTCCCGCTCGGCGTGACCCACTACAACGCGCAGTACCTCCTGGCGCAGGCGAAGTCGGCGGAGACGTCCGGCGGCCACGGCTGGCTCATGTGGAGCCCGGCCTGCGAGTACAGCCCCGTCTGGAACGGCTGGCCGAGCAAGAAGAGGGCGCAGGCCAACGCCCAGGCGAACGCGCGGTGACGGCGCCCCTGCGACGCCCCCGGAGCGCGCGGGCGCGGGGGTCGGCGCGGCGCGGCGCGCGGTGCTAGACCTGGGGCGTGGCCTGCGTCTTCTGCGACATCGTCGACGGGAAGATCCCCGCGCACGTCGTCTTCGAGGACGACGTCGCGCTGGCGTTCCTCGACAAGACCCCGCTGTTCCACGGTCACGTGCTCGTGGTCCCGCGCGGGCACGTCGTGACCCTCCCCGAGCTCGACGCCGGCGTCGTCGGGCCGTTCTTCGAGCGCGTTCAGGCGATCGCGCGCGCCGTGCCGGGCGCGCTCGGCGCGCAGGGGACGTTCGTCGCGATGAACAACGTCGTCAGCCAGAGCGTCGCGCACCTCCACGTCCACGTGGTCCCGCGGACCAAGGGCGACGGGCTCAAGGGCTTCTTCTGGCCGCGCACCAAATACGCCAGCGACGAGCAGATGCGCGAGGTCGCCGAGAAGATCCGGCGCGGCCTCGCGCCGAGCTCGTGACCCGCCGCGCGCGCCGACGCCGTTTTCGCCGCGCTCGACGGCCTGGAGGAGAGTCGCGACCGCGCGGGCGCCGACGCCGCGCGCGGTCACGCGAGCGTCACTTGTCGAAGCAGCGCGGCTTGCCCTTCGAGCCGTACGGGCACCCCGGCACGGGGTTCGAGCCGTCGAGGTTCGTCTCCGACGTGCAGAGGATCGCCGGATCCTTGGGGCCGGTGCCCTCGCGGCGGCACTCCTGGTTGAGCCCGCACGGGTTGCCCTCGGCGATCTGCTCGACGCCCGGCTCGCCCGAGCAGCGGTAGCCGCCCTTCGACTGGTCCTCGAAGCAGTACCAGCCCGCCGGGCGGTAGATGCACTTGTCCGGCTCGCACGTCTTGTTCTTGCAGTAGAGGTCGACGTCGACCTTGCACTGGAAGTCCCACTCCTTGATGCAGCAGTAAGGATCCTTCGCGCAGACCTCGGCGACGCACGGCAGCTCGCAGTTGACGCCGAGCGCGTCGCCCGTCTGGCAGACCGTGTGGTTGCACGAGCCGGACGCCGGGACGTCTTCGTTCGTCTGCGCGCAGCGCGCCAGCATGTTCGGGCACGGCAGGCAGACGCCGTAATCGCCCGCCACGTTCTGGCAGAACATGTGGATCTTGTGGTCGTTCGGGCCGAACGCCTTGTCGAGCAGGATCGCGGCGCCGATCGAGCCGAGCGGTCCGAAGATGTCGCCCGCGACCTGCGTCGCGTCGATGTCCTGGCAGTCCGTGTCCTGCTTGCACGGCACGCAGACGCCGCAGCTCTTGTCGAGCACCTCGACCGACGCGCACGCGCGCATGCCGTAGGAGAGGTTGCCGTCCTTGATGCCGCCGAGGCCGGTGACGTCGCGGAGGATCTTGCCGACGTTGAGATCGGCGCTGACGTTCGAGCAGTCGGCGTCGACCGAGCACGCGTTCGTGAAGCGGCTGAACGGATCGGGCAGGACGATGACGCCCCTGCCGATGTCGGAGCACCCGTTGACCGGCGCGGCGCAGACGCCCTCGCCGCCGTTGACCGGGAGCTTGCACTTGGTCGTGCCCTCGCAGCCGCCGCAGTTGCCGTCCTCGGTGCAGTTGGACTTGCCGGGGCGGCCGAGGCCGCACGGGCTCACGCAGGTGCCGTGATCGAGGTCGCAGACCTTGCCGCCCTCGCAGGGCTTGGTCGGAGAGCACTGCGCGCAGACGTGCTTGTTGCACGCGTGGGCCTCCTTGCCGGGCACGCCGCACTCGCCGCAGTCGTCGTCCTTGTTGCACTCCTTCGGACACTTCGGCGCGCACGTGTCGCCCTTGCACGTGTCGGTCGACTGGCAGTTCGTCATGTTGTCCGGCAAGCAGCCGACGCACTTGTTCGTGGCCGGGTTGCACACGCGGAAGTTCGGCCCGCAAGCCCCGCAGTCCGCCGTGTTCTTGCAGGAGATCGTCGGGACGCCGGCGCTGTCCTCGGCGCAGGTGACGCCGTTCGGGACGCAGTCGCCGTACTTCGTGCAGTAGCTGCCGCTCTTGCACGACTTGTCGCCGGCGTTGGGCCCGCACGCGATGCAGCGGTGCTCCTTCTTGTAGCAGGTCGTCCGCTCGCCCGAGCAGTCGGCGCAGTCGCGATCCAGATCGCAGTTGTTGAGGAGGCAGATCTGGTCCTCGCCGGAGCCGCCGTCGCTCCTCTTGCCGCCGCCGCTCGATCCGAACGCGTCGGGATCGTCGTCGCTCCCACACCCCTGGGCCATCAGAAGGAGGATCGCGACCAGCGCGAACGGAATCGTGAACAAGCGAGCCTTCGTCATCTCCCCCGCAGTATAGCGACCTCTTCCGGGGGGTCCGCGACGGTGGGTCGATCGAGACGCTGGCGATACCTTTGCGGATCTCCTTCGATCCACCCGCGTCATCCTTCATCGACGCACCACCCCACACACGACCGGCGCGCGGCCTGGACCGCGGGCGCCGACGCCGGCCGGCGCCGCGGCGTCCTTCTCCGCGCCGGCGCGGCAGGCTACATCTGAGCGCCCCGTGCCCTCGCCCTCGGTCCTCCGCCGCGCGCTCGCCCGCATCCCCGACCGGAACGTCTGGATCATCTACACGGCGATCCTCCTCCTCGGGGTGGCCTACGGCGTCTCGATCGCCGTGCTCGCGATCCACCTCAAGGCCAACGGGATCCCCGAGCTCGCGATGGGCGGCCTCGCCGCGGCGTTCGCGGTGGGCATCGTCACGTTTTCGATCCCGGCCGGCTGGATCGTCCAGCGCTTCGGCGCCAAGGCCACGCTGCTCGTCGCGCTCGCCGGGTACGCCACATGCGTCTCGGCGTTCCCGTTCTTGACGACCACGACGGGCCTGTCGATCGCGCGCTTCTTCGACGGCGCGTTCTCCGTCGGCGTCTGGGTCGCGGCGGAGACCGCGCTCCTCTCACGCTCGAACGCGACCAACAAGGCGTTCGTGATGAGCCTCTACGCGATGTCGCTCGGGCTCGGGTACGTCTTCGGCCCGCTGCTCGCCCTCGGCGTGGTCGCCGGCGCCGGCACCGGCGGCAGCTTCGTCGCGGCCGGCGTCCTCGCGCTCGTCGCCGCGGTCGTGATCCTCCTCCGCCTCGACGGCGGCCGCTCGTCGCAGGCCGCCGGCGGCGCGGACCACCACGACGAGGACGACGGCGCCGAGCGAACGCCCGCGCGGCGCGTGCTCTGGCGGATCAAGACCTCGTGCCTCGCGACGTTCTCCTACGGCTACTTCCAGGCCAGCGTCGTTTTGTACCTGCCGCTCTTCTTGATCCAGTCGAAGGGCGTCCCCAAGGAGCGGACGATCCTCATCACGGCGTTCTTCGCGCTCGGGATGCTCCTGTCGACCACCCTCGTGAGCCGCCTCGGCGATCGTCACGGGCACCTGCTCGTGATGCGCTCGCTGGGCGCCGTCGGCGGGGTGATGGTCGCGAGCTTCGTCCTCTTGTCGTCGTTCGCGGCGATGTGCGCGGCGGTCTTCGTCGCCGGCGCGACGCTGGCGGCGATCTCGCCCGTCAGCCTGGCGCTCCAGGGCGTCGTCGTCGCGCGCCGGGACCTCGGGCGCGCCAACGCCTTCTACAACGCGGCGTACGCGGCGGGGATGCTGCTCGGTCCGCCGCTCTCGAGCGTCTTCTTCACGAAGCTCGGCGGCGCCGAGATGCTGCTCCACCTCGCGGCGATCTGGGCCACGTTCGTGGCGTTCACCCTCGTCTTCGCGAACGACGATCCGAAGCGCGCCGCGCGCAAGGGCGCCGCGGCGCAGGTCTCCGCGGTCGCCGAGTGAGCCGGCAGCGCAGGCGCTCGCGCGAGCTCGCCGTCGCGTTGCTCGCGGGGGCGATCGCCTCGTGTCGCGCCTGCTCGGGCGACGCGAGCTCGGAGGCTCGCCCCGCGGCGTCGACCGCGCGCGGCGACGACGCGCGTACGTCGGACCACGGCGCGCTCGACGTCGAGCCGTTCCGGGCGCGCGCGCGCGTGCCCGCCGTCGGCTGGGCGTGGGTCACCCGGGACGAGGCGGCGAGCGGCGCGGTCGGCGCGGCCGACGTCGAGCGCGCCGAGGCCGCCGGCGCGGCCACCGCCTTCGAGGCGGCGTCGATCGCGAAGACGATCGTCGCGACGTGCGTGATGCAGCTCGTCGAAGAGGGGAAGCTCGCGCTGGACGCCGACGTCTCGACGTACGTAGGCTTCGCGGTGCGCCACCCGCGGGCGAACGCGCCGATCACGCTGCGGCACCTCCTCACGCACACGGCGTCGATCGCCGACCGCGCGGCGACGCGCGATCCCGGCGGCGTCGCGCTCGGCGATTTCCTCGGCGCCTACTTCGCCGACGCCGGCGGCGGCGGCGTCTTCCTCGACGCCCTCCCCGGCACGTCGATGAGCTACTCGAACGCGGGCCCGTCGCTCGCGGCGCTCGCGGTGGAGCGCGCCGCCGGCGTCCCCTTCGCCGAGCGCGCGCGCTCGCACGTGCTCGCGCCGCTCGGGATGCGGGCCACGGCGTTCGGGCTCGAGGGCCTGCCGCCCGGGACGCCGGTGGCCACGCCGCACGCCGCGCGCAGCGCGGGCTTCGCGCGGCTCCCCGCGCCCTCGCACGCGCTCTACCCCGTCGTCGATCTGTTCGCGACGCCGCGCGACCTCGCGCGCTTCGCGCGCGCCGTCCTCCGCGGCGGCGAGCTCGACGGGGCGCGGATCCTGACGAAGCCGAGCGTCGACGAGATGCTGCGCGTCCAGATGCCGGACGCCGCGCCGGCCGACGCGCTCGGCTGGCAGGTGCGGAGGTTCGGCGGGCGCGTCGTCGTCGGACACGAGGGCGAGGACGCGGGCGCCTCGACGGGGCTCTACCTCGACGTCGGCGCCGGCGCCGGCGCGGTCGTCCTCGCGAACGGGGACGCGTTCCAGAGCGGAGAGGCGGACCGCGCCGCCGCGCTCGGCGACCTCGTCGAGCGCCTCCTCGTCGCCGCGACCGCGCCCTGAGGCGCCGCCCTCGCGGGCGGGACGGAGCGGTCGAATTCACGCGTCCGGGTACTAGGGCGCGCCGAAAGCGCATACGTTCGGGGGATGTTGATCGAGTTCGTCGGCGCCGCTCGGACCGTCACCGGCTCGAGGCACCTGATCCGGACGAGGCGCGCCAACGTGCTGCTCGACTGCGGCATGTTCCAGGGCCGGCGCAAGGAGTCGATCCGCCAGAACGAGGACCTCGGCTTCGACGCGCGCGCCGTCGACGCCGTCATCCTCTCGCACGCGCACATCGATCACTCGGGCGCGCTCCCGCTGCTCGTCCGGCAAGGCTTCGAGGGGCCGATCTACGCGACGCCCGCCACGCGCGACCTCTGCTCCGTCATGCTCGAAGACTCCGCGATGATCCAGGCGAACGACGCCCGCTTCATCAACAAGATGATCGAGCGCGACAAGGCCGACATGGATCCCGTCGAGCCGCTCTACGGTCCGGAGGACGTCGTCCGCGTGCTCGAGCGCATGGTCGCCGTGCCCTACCGGCGCACGGTCGACGTCGCCGACGGCGTCCGCGTCACCTTCTTCGACGCCGGGCACGTCCTCGGCAGCGCCGTCTCCGCCATCGACGTCGAGGAGACCGCCGTCGGGGCGCGCGGCAAGCACAAGCGCGTCGTGTTCACCGGCGATCTCGGGCGCAAGCACATGCCGATCTTGAGAGATCCGGAGGTCGTCGACGGCGCCCACGCGCTCATCACCGAGAGCACCTACGGCGACCGGCTCCACAAGCCGATCGCCGCGATGGAAGACGACCTCGCGGCCGTGCTCGAGCGTACGTACGCGCGCGGCGGAAAGGTGGTCATCCCGTCGTTCGCGCTCGAGCGGGCGCAGGAGCTGCTCTACGCGATCAACGCCCTCAAGCACCGCGGCAGGATGCCGAAGATGCCGGTCTACGTCGACTCGCCGCTCACCGTGAAGATCACCGACATCTTCCGCCTGCACCCCGAGTGCTACGACGCCGAGACCCGCGCGCTCATCCGCGAGAACCGGTCGCCGTTCGACTTCGAGGAGGTCCGCTGGGTGACCGACAAGGAGGACAGCATCGCGATCGACGCGTCCCCCGAGCCCTGCGTCATCATCTCGGCGAGCGGCATGTGCGAGGCGGGCCGGGTCGTCCACCACCTGAAGGCCACCATCGAGGACGCGAAGAACACGGTGTGCATCGTCGGCTTCCAGGCCGCGCACACGCTGGGTCGTCGCATCGTGGAGCGCCGACCGCGCGTAAGGATCTTCGGCGTCGAGCGAGAGCTCCGCGCGGAGGTGGCGCTGATGAACGGGTTCTCGGCGCACGCCGACCAGCGCGATCTGGTCGAGTACGCCGGGGAGCTCGGGGCGCGCGGGCCGCTCGGCAGGATCGCGCTGGTCCACGGCGAGGAGGGCGCCCAGCGGGCCCTGATCGCGAAGCTGAAGGAGAACGGCCTCGACGGCGCCGTCGCCCCGGAGGCGGGGACGACGCTCGAAGTGTGAGCGCGCCTCAGAGCGGCAGGCGCGGCGGCGGGATCCAGCCGCCGGCCGCGCGCTCGAGCTCGAGCGCGACGGCGATCGTGAGCGTGTCGTTCCGGTTCTTCGCGGCGACCTGGACGCCGAGCGGCACCCCGCGCCGATCGAGCCCCATCGGCACCTGGGTGACCGGCATCTCGAGCACGTTGAAGATCGCGGTGTAGGTCCACTTCAGCGGCACGAGCAGCGGCGCGTTGTGCTTGGGCGCGACCGTCGGGTACGACGGGAAGAGGAGCACGCCGTCCTCGCCGAGCATGCCCTCGATCTCGGCGCGGAGCTCGTGACCGAGCGCGACCGACCGCCTCGAGCGCTCCTCGAGGAGCGCGGGGACGCGCTCGAGCAGACAGAGCAAGAGGCCCGGCAACGTGTAGCTCGACCGCCCGAGGATCGCCTTGCCGATCTCCCTCAGCGGCCGGAGCTCGCCGCCGGCGGCCATCAGCTCGGTGAAGCTCTCGTCGCCCCTGCCCTCGTGCAGCATCGCCGACCAGATCTCGAGCGAGCGCCTGAGCCCCGGGACGCGCCGCCGCTCGACGCGCGCGCCCGCGGCCTCGAGCGCGCGCGCGGCGCGCTCCTGCGCGCCGGCCATCGCGGCGTCGACCGAGAACAGCCCGTCGTCCGGGACAACCCACGCCGTGACCTTCGAGAGGTCGACGCGCGCCGGATCGCCGAGCGCGGGCTCGATGTTGTGCTCCTCGACGCCGTCGGGGCCCGCGACGATCCGGAGGAACGGCATCAGGTCCGCCGCGCGCCGCGCGATCGGCCCCGTCGTCACGTAGCGCTGGTGGAGCCTGACCGCCGGCGGGTAGTGGCCGGTGTTGGGGACGAGCCCGCCGGTGGGCTTGTGCCCGAACGCCCCATTGAAGAAGGCCGGCATGCGGATCGAGCCGCCGACGTCCGAGCCGAGCCCGAGCACCGACGCGCCCGCGCCGACGATCGCGCCCTCGCCGCCCGAGCTCCCGCCCGCGGTCCGCGTGGGATCGTACGGGTTGTTGGTCCGGCCCCAGACCTTGTTGTTGCTCTCCATCCACATGCAGAGCTCGCTGATGTTCGTGACGCCGAGCAGGATCGCGCCGGCGTCCTTCAGTCGCCTCACCGCGGTCGCGTCCTCGGTGGCGAGGACGTCCCGCCGCGCCCACAGCCCCGAGGTGTTCGGCATCCCGGCGGCGCGCAGGGCGTCCTTGGTCGTGAACGGCACCCCGTGGAGCGGCGGGAGATCGTCGGGGTGGACGCTCCCCGACTTCTCGTCGGCGACGCGCGCCTCGCGGAGGGCGTCGTCGAAGCGATCGCGCACGAGCGCGTTGATCGCCGGGTTCACGCGCCGGACGCGCGCGACGTGAGCCTCCACCACCTCGGTCGACGTCACCTCGCGGCGGCGGATCGCCTCGACGAGCTCGACCGCGGACGACGTGAGAATGCGCTCCGGCCTCACGCGTCTTGATTAGCAGACTTCTGATACGCTCGAGGCGTCACGATGAGCGACACCGATCCCGAGGCGAAGACCATTTCGGCGTCGCTCGAAGCCGCCCCCGCGCGCGTGACGTCACCCGAGGAGTCCCCCCCGCTCCTCGCCGGGCGCTACGAGCTCCGCGGGATGCTCGGGGCGGGCGCGATGGGGACGGTGTACCGCGCGTTCGACCGCGAGCTCGACGAGGTCGTCGCGCTCAAGATGCTGAAGAAGGAGCTGGCCTCGTCCGACATGATCGAGCGCTTCCGGCGCGAGGTGAAGCTCGCGCGGCGCGTCACCCACAAGAACGTGGCGCGGACCTACGACATCGGCGAGGACGGCGGCGAGCGCTTCCTCACGATGGAGTTCATCGAGGGCGAGATGCTCGGGTCGCTCCTCGCCCGCCGCGGGCGGCTGCCGCTCGACGAGGTCGTCCGCCTCGCGCTCGACGTGTGCGCCGGGCTCGCCGCGGCCCACGCGGCCGACGTCCTCCATCGCGACCTCAAGCCGGAGAACGTGATCGTCGCGAAGGACGGGCGCGCGGTGATCACCGACTTCGGGATCGCCCGCGCCGCCGCGCCGGGCGATCTCTCGCGGACCGTCGGCGGGATCGTCGGCACGCCCGCCTACATGGCCCCCGAGCAGGTCGAGGGCGCGACCGACCTCGACGCGCGCGCCGACCTCTACGCCCTCGGGGCGATGCTCTTCGAGCTGCTCACGGGCCAGATGGCGTGGCAGGGCGACTCGATCGTCACCGTCGCGGCCGGGCGCCTGCTCCGGCCGCCGCCGGACGCGCGCTCGGTGATGCCGAGCCTGCCCGCGCGCGCCGCCGAGCTCGTCCTCAAGCTCATGGCGCGCCGCCGCGAGGACCGCTTCGCCAGCGCCGAGGAGACGGCGGCCGCGCTCGAGGACCTCGTCGCCGCGCCGAGCGTCGCGGCGCCGCGCCCGGCGCCGTCCGGGACGCTGCCGCTGCTCCCCCCGCTGCCGTCGCTCCAGCAGCAGCGCGCGAGCGGCGCGCGCGTCGTCGCGGTCCTGCCCGTCCTGAACCTCGGCCCGAGCGACGACGCCTACCTCGTCGAGAACGTGAACGAGGACATCGTCGATCTCCTCAGCGTCGTCCCGAGCCTGCTCGTCCGTCCGCGCGGCGACACCGCCCGCTTCGACGACGCCAAGCGCGACGTGCGCGAGATCGGCCGCTCGCTCGGGGCGGACGTCGTCGTCGACGGATCGCTCCGGCGGCTCGGCGACGTGCTCCGCGTCTCGTTCCGCCTGATCGCGGTGGCCGACGGCTTCCAGCTCTGGGCGCGCCGCTTCGATCGCCCGCCCGCCCAGGTGCTCTCGATCGCCGACGACGCGGCGCACGCGATCGCCGGCGCGCTCACCGCCGAGCTCGGTCAGGCCGCGAAGGCCCGCAGCGCCGAGCCCGAGGCCGAGGACCTGTTCCTCCGCGGCCGCTACCTCATGCGCCGCGGGTGGCTCGAGGTCGTCCGCGAGGCGGTGGAGCTCCTGGCGCGCGCCCACGCGAGGGCGCCGGACGACGTGCGCATCATGAGCACCTACGCGCTCGCCGTCGCGCGCGTCTACGGGATGGACGCGTTCGGCCGCGACGCCGCCGAGCGCGCCCGCGCGCTCGCCACGCGGGCCACCGAGCTCGAGCCGATGCAGCCCGAGGCGAAGGTCGCGCTCGCGCTGATCCACCTCCAGAGCCAGGAGGTCGACGCGGCCGTCCGCTATTTCCGCGCCGCGCTCGGCGTCGCTCCCAACTCGGTCGACGCGCTCGACTGGCTCGGCCGCGTGATGGCGGAGGTCGGCCGGATCGAGGAGGGCTTCGCGCTCCTCCGGAAGGCGACGGCGATCGATCCCGAGCTCGTCCAGGCGCGGCAGCAGATCGCGCGCGTGCGATCGATCCTCGGCGACAGCGCCGGGATGAGGGAGGCGCTCGGCGACATCCCTCCGCACCCGGGCGACATCGGGGCCTGGTTCGTGATCCAGACGCGCGACGCGATGTGGCGGCGCGACGTCGGCGAGGCGCAGCGGCTCTCGGCGGTCCTGTCGACGGTGACGCTGCCCGACAGCGCTCGTTTCGCCGTCGAGCACATGCTGAAGGTGCCGCTGGGGGAGGCCGGCCTCCTGCGCGACCGCGCGTTCGTCGACCGAGTCTTGCCCGTCGACGCGTCGCGCCCGCCGCGACGCGCGTCGTTCAACGCGCAGCTGCGCGCGGAGATGCACGCGTTCTTCCGCATGGACGCCGAGACGTTCGAGGCGCTGCGGGCCTGCGACGCCAACGGGCTCGTCGACGTCGTGTGGCTCGATCGCTGTCCTCTGTTCGATCCGCTCCGCGGCGAGCCCGAGTTCACGACGATCCAGAACCGGGTCGCCCTGCGCGCGCGGCGCGTCACCGCGACGCTCGACGAGCGCTCGCCGATCGGCATCTGAGGTCGGGCCGCGCCGCCGGCGGCGCTCAGCGGTGCTTGCCGTAGACCGTGTCGCGCCAGGCGAGCAGGTCGCCGAAGTCGGCGGCGACCGCCTCGTTCGTCCAGGCCTCGCGCGTCGCGGGGCCGAGCTTGGCCGCGTCGTGGGGCCGGACGACGTGGAGCGCCGAGGCGATCGCGAGATCGGCGAGGCTGAAGCCCGACGGCGCGAGGAGGTACGCGCCCCGCTCGAGCGCCGCGCGGACGTCCTGGAGGAGCGGGCGGAGCGTGTGCTCGATCTCGGCGCCGACGTCGGCGGGGACGTCGTACTTCTTCGCCAGGAAGCGGATCGCCAGCGACGCCGAGGGCGTGAGCGCGCCGCGCAACCCGCCGGGGACGAACGACGGGAGGGCCTCGGCCTGCGCCGCCTTGCTCGCGAGGAGACGCTCGAAGAGCCAGGCGCGACCGACGCGCAGCATCCGCTCGCCGACGTCGACCCAGTGGTCGATCTCCGCGCCCTTGTCCCGCGGGAAGAGCGGCGCGCCCCGCCCGACGCGCTCCGCGTGCTTCGCGATCTCGAACGAGCCCATCACGACGTCGGCGCCGTCGACCAAGAGCGGCACGCTCGCCTTCTTCGACCGCGCCTTCCGGCGGAGGAGCACCTCCCCCAGCATCGGGACGTGCTCGTGGAAGGTGAACGCGACGCCGTGGTGATCGAGCGCCCAGCGCGCGCGCTCGGTCCAGGGCGACTGCGACAGGCCGTAGAGGGTCCGACTCATGGGCCCGCGAGTATAAGCCGCCGCGCGCGGACGGCCGCACCTACACTCACGCAGAGTCACGGCTCGCACAGCGTGGCGGAGCATCGGCGATCCAGCCCGCGCGCCTCGCGCCCGCGCGGAGCGCGTGCGTCGAGCGTGGAAAGATCGGCCGATCCACGCGCGCGCGCCGATCGCGACGGCGAGCCATGATCCTGGTCCGGCGGATGCACGATGGACCTCGCCGCGCCGAGCCCCGCCGATGCCCCTCACGACCCGACCCACGATCGCCGTCATCCCGCTCCTCGCCGCCTTGCTCGGAGGCGCCGTCGCGTGCGAGCCGGCCTCGATCGAAGGCACGTCCTACGAGGGCGGCTCGAAGTCGACGAAGCGACGCCAGGACGCCGAGCGCAGCGACGATCCGGCACCGACCACCGGCGCCGCCGACACCGCCCCGGAGACGACCCCGCCGGAGACCGAGGAGCCGAGCGCGGATCCGCCCCCGGAGGACACGCCGGACCCTGCCCCGCCGCCTCCCCCTCCCCCGCCGGCGCAGCCGAGCTGCCAGAGCGCCAACCCCGGCACCTGCTTCGGCTGCTGCATCCAGGCCAACCCCGGGGCGATCCCGTTCGAGAACGCGTTCGACGACTGCCTGTTCGACTGCTTCGACTCGGCTTGCGACAACGCCTGCCGGCTGCAACACGTCAGCCAGTGCAACAACGACGCGGCGTGCCAGAGCCACCACGCGTGCCTCGAGGCGAACAACTGCGCGCAGCAGAACTTCTGCTTCTGACCGCCGGCGAGACGGCCCGCGCTCCCGCGCGCCGCCCGGACGAGGTCGAGCGGCGTCGCGGTGTACGGAGGGGACGCGCGCCGGTCCGACGTTCGGCTATGATCGGCCCGTGACGAAGCTCGTCCTCGATCCCGAGAGAAGCCGCGTGCGCATCCGGACGTTCGCCGAGGGCCTGTTCGCGCGGCTGGCGCACGATCTCGAGCTCGTCTGCCGCCGCGTGTCCGGGAGCGCCGAGCGCGTGGGTGTCGAGCAGGGCTCGGCCCGCGTCGAGGTGCCGATCGCGGCGATCGACGTCGCGGGGACGCTGAGGAACGGCCAGGTCGATCCGAACGGGCTCTCCCCGTCGGATCGCGACGACTGCCTCGGCAAGATGCGCAAGGACGTCTTCCACGCCGCCGACGACGCGGTCGTGCGCGTCGAGGCGACCGTCGAGGCCGGCAAGGCGCGGGTCCGGATCGTGCCGCCGCAGGGTCGCACGGTCGAGCGCCCGGTCCCGATTCGCCTGCAGCCGGAGGGCGACGGCGGCGCGCGCGTGACCGGCACGTTCGACATGTCGCTCAGCGCGCTCGGCTCCGATCCGGTGAAGGGCCCGATGAACGCGTTCCGCGTGAAGGACTCCGTCGAGGTCTCGTTCGAGCTCGTCTTCGACGCGCCGCGCTGACGGGGCGGCGGCTCAGCGCGCGACGCCGCGCTTCGCGGGCTTGGCGGCCTTCGCCTTCCCCTTCGTGCCCACCTTGCGCTTGGTCGCGATGCGCGAGCGCGTGCCGCTCTTCACCGGCGCCGAGTCCTCGGCGTCGCCGGCGGCGTCCTCGACCCGCCAACCGTACATCTCCGCGATGACGCGCGCCGTCTCGCGCGGGAGCACCGTCTTCGCGTGGAGCGCGTAGAAGCCGCGCGCCACGAGCGTCGCCGGCAGGTCCTCGGCCGGCACCCCCATCCTCTCCGCGAGGTCCGAGAGCGCGATGGTCTTGCCGATCGCCAGGGTCGGGACCGCGGGCGCCGCGGCCGGGACGGGCGCCGGAGCCGCGGCCGGGAGCGGCGCCGCGCGCCCGGCGCGCACGTCTTCGTCGTCGGCGCGGACCAGCTCCTCGACACGCTGGAGCTCGTCGGCGCGGAGCGACGCGAGGGCGCGGGCGACGTTGATGGACGACGGCGGCCCGCTGTCGTCCTCTTCGTCGTCGTCCGGGGCGGCGAGCGAAGGAGGCTGCGTCGCCATCGTGAACGCGCGCGGGGCCTCGACCTCCTTCTCGAGCATCTCCGCGTCGTAGACCCGACGACGCACGACGACCGCCGGGCGCAGAGGATCCAGAACCGTCGTGGGGCGAGGCGCCTTACCGTCCTCGCGCGTCCTGTCATTCATGGGGACTCCGGTCGCCGCCGAGTCGAGGCGATGACGCCGTCCGCGCCGCCCTCGCCTCGTCGGCTCTGGAGTGTATAGCGCGGACTCGACGCGCGCGCCGCGTGGCAAAGGTCGCCAGTCGACCGAGCCCCCGGGGCCCTGTCGCAAATGGCCTCGTCCTCGCCGCGATCGCGATCGATCCCAGCCGGTCAGCCGGCGTAGCCTTCCTCGCCGTGCTGGGTCGTGTCGAGGCCCTCGCGCTCGTCGGAGACCGACACGCGGAGCCCGATGAGCTTGTCGAGGAGCTTGAGCAGGCCCCAGGTGACGCCGGCGGCGTAGACGGCCGACACCGCGCACGTCAGGAGCTGGACGCCGAGGAGCTTCGGGTTGCCCGCGAGGAGGCCATCGGCCCCGACGGGCTCGTCGACCCCCGGAAACGTGCGCTCGACCGCGAAGACGCCCGTGAGGAGCGCCCCCGTGAGCCCGCCGACGCCGTGCACGCCGAAGGCGTCGAGCGAGTCGTCGTAGCCGTACTTGTACTTCGCGAGGACCGCGAGGTAGCAGGCGCACCCGGCGACGAAGCCGATGACGATCGAGGCCGCCGGCGACACGAAGCCGGCCGCGGGCGTGATCGCGACGAGCCCCGCGACGAGCCCCGAGGCGACGCCGAGCGCCGTCGGCTTGCCGCGGTGCTTCCACTCGACGAGCAGCCAGCCGAGCGCGCCGCCCGACGCGCCGAGGTGCGTCGTCGCGAAGGCGAGCGCCGCGAGCCAGCCGCTTGTCAGCGCGCTCCCCGCGTTGAAGCCGAACCAGCCGAACCAGAGCAGGCCCGCGCCGGTCAACGTCATCGTGAGGTTGTGCGGCAGCGGCCGCTCCTGCGGGTACTTGATCCGCCGGCCGATCACGACCGCGCAGACGAGCGCGGAGGCGCCAGCCGTGAGGTGGACCACGGCGCCGCCCGCGAAGTCGAGCGCGCCCAGCTTGGCGAGCCAGCCGTCGTCCGACCAGACCCAGTGCGCGACCGGGACGTAGACGAGGAGCGACCAGAGGACGATGAACGCGGCGTACGCCGAGAAGCGCATCCGCTCGGCGAACGCGCCGGAGATCAGCGCCGGCGTGATCACGGCGAACATCATCTGGAACGCGCAGAACGCCAGCGCCGGCACCGTGCCGTGCGCGCTCGTCAGGAGGTCTCCGAGCCCGACCGGCCCGAGCGATCCGATCAGGCCGCCGTGCGACGGGCCGAACGCGAGCGACCAGCCGCAGATCGCCCAGAAGACGCTGATGATCGGGATCGCCGCGAGCGAGTGCATCAGCGTCGACAAGACGTTCTTCTTGCGGACCATGCCGCCGTAGAAGAGCGCGAGCGCGGGGGTCATCAAGAGAACGAGCGCGGCGCTCGCGAGCAGCCACGCGGTGTCACCTGCGTTGATCGTCATGGGCCTCGGAAGGTCGTCGACCGTCGCCCCAGTCTGGGGCGGCCCGTGTTTCGGACGTGTTTCGCTCGCTTTTCGTGACCCCGTCACCGTCGGCGCGAGCGCGGCGCTCCGCGGACGACCGTCGCCCACGTCGCGAACGCGCGGCGGCGCCGCGGCCACGCGGGCCGGCGGGCGACGCCGCCGCGCTCAGTCCTTCGGATCGTGCTTCCGATCCTTCATCGCGCCGAGGTACGCGATCAGCGCGTCGAGGCTCGCGTCCGCGAGGTCCGGATGCGGCGGCATGTTGCCGTAGCGGAACGTCGCCGGATCGCGGATGTACGCCCGCACCTGCTCCTCGGGGCGGTACTCGAGGATGTTCCGCGGGACGTTGAGATCGGGCCCGACGCGCCCGCCCTCGCGGTTCACCGCGTGGCACTTGAAGCATCGCTCGCGGAAGATCGCGTAGCCCCGCATCGCCGGATCGTCCGGCGCGCGCTCGCCCGGCGGCCTCGTGTTCGGGTACGCGACCTCGAAGCGCACGATCTCGATCTTCGCGAGCTGCCACGGGCGCGGGTGCGTCTCGAGATCGACCTGCTCGGGCTTGCTCCACACGAGGTAGAACGGCCCGGGGTTCGCGCGCTGCGGGCCGATCGGCTCCCACGCGGCGACGTCGAGGTCCTCGAACGCCACGTAGGCCCCGTCCTCGGTCGCCAGCGCCCCGCGGAGGTAGGCGGCGTACCCGTCGGTCGCGCGGAAGACCAGCTCCGCGTCCGCGAGCGACCGGCGCTCCGGGAACCCGAGCGCGAGCACGCGCGACAGCGGCAGCGCGCGGAAGCGCTTGTCCTTCTTGTAGTACGGGTCGTAGCCGCGCACCTCGTCGGCCTGGATCCGCTGCGTCAGCGTCCTCAGCGAGATCGTCGTCGGCGCCCGGCCTTCGTCGACGAACGTCAGCGTCGCGCGCGGGTCGTCCTCGCGCGCCTTCGAGCACGCGAGGGCGAGCGCGAGCGCGACGACGAGCGGCGATCTCCCGCGCGTCAACGGGCCTCGGGAGCGGGTGCGAGCTTGAGCACGTACGGCACGAACAGCACGTAATAGAGCACGTTCGGCGCGATGCGCAGCCCGTAGCCGACGTCCGCGGAGGTGGCGAGCAAGAGGACGTCCGCGCCCGCCCAGAGGGCGTACGTGAGGCCGAAGAAGGCGGCGAGCCGCGACGCGAACGCGCGGCGCGGGCCGGTGAAGCGTCGGACGCGCGCGAGGTACCAGCTCGCGAGCACGCCGAGGAAGACGAGCTCGTAGACGAGGTAGGTCAGGCGCGGCGTCGCTGCGATCGCGGAGACCAGCGCGCGGACGAGCTGCGAGGTCAACGGCGCGATCCACGCGAGGCCGAACGCCCTCGCCAGCGACGCCCGCGCCGCGCGCTCGTCCCACTCGGCCGCGAGGAAGAGGCGGAGATCGCCGAGGATGACGAACGCGACGCCGAAGGACGTCGCCCACCCCGAGCGCTCGTCGGACACCGGCGAGAGCGGGCCCGTCAGCCAGGCGTCGAGCCCGATGAGCACGCCGAACACGAGCCCCCAGACGCGAAAGAACCCGCGGCGGCGGAGCGCGAACGCAAGTACGATCGGGAGCGCGAGCCACGCGAGCCCGGGCAGGACGACGGGGCTCTTCGACAGCGACTGGAAGGTCATTGAGCACGAAGCGCGAGACAGCACCGGACGCCGCGCGAGGCGGCGTGGAGGCCAGCATAGAGCTTCTCGCGGGCCGGATGGCCGCGGTCGCGCGCGCCGTCGACGCGGCGCCGCTGCCGCCCTCGCCCCCGGAGCTCGCGCGCTTCACGCGCTGGGTCGTCAGCGGCGTCGGCGCGAGCGAAGGCCCGGCGCGCCTCCTCGTAGGGCAGCTCGTCGAGCTCGGCCTCTCGGCGCGCTTCCTGCCGGTGACCTCGTTCCTCGGCGCGGACGCGCCGACCGCCGACGTCCTCGTCGTCGTCTCCCAGCGCCTGTCACCGAACGCGAGGATCCCGCTCCGCCACCGCGCGCGCTACCGCGCGACGGTGCTCGTCACGAGCCTCGACCCGCGAGAGGACACGCGCGCCCGCGCGCTCGCGGCGGAGGGCGCGACGATCCTCCAGCACGGACCACCCGAAGAGGAGGGCCTCATCCTCCGCGTCCTCGGCCCCGCGCTCGCGAGCCGGACGGTCCTCCACCTCGCCGCGACCGTCGCGGCGCTCCGCGGCGCTCCGCCGAGCTGGACCTCGCGGACGGGCGAGCTCGGCGCGGCGATCGCGCGCGCGCGCGACGCCGCCGTCCCGGTCGATCCCGCGTGGGTCTTCGGCCCGTCGGCGATCCTCGGCGCCGGCGACGCCGGCGAGCTCGCGCCCGGCCTGCGGACGAAGCTCCTCGAGGCGCTCGGCGTGGCGGAGCCGCCGATCTGGGACCTCTGCGGCCTGGTCCACGGTCCGCTCCAGTCCTTCTTCGACGGACCGCGCCTCCTGTTCGTGCTCGAGGCGAGCGACGCCCCCGGAGGCGAGGCGCTCCGCCGGCGCCTCACCGAGGTCCTCGATCCCGCGCGGCACCGCGTCCACGTCGTCGGCGCGACGCTCCCCTCGCCGCTCTGCTTCTTCGAGTGGGCGGCGGCGTTCGACGCGATCGTCCTCGACGCGCTCCGCGCGCGCCCGCGCGATCTGGCCGACTGGCCCGGCAAGGGCCGCGACGGCCCGCTCTACGGCATCGACGGCGAAGGCGACGCGCTCGGGTGAGCCGCGCCGCCTCCCTCGCCCGGCAGAGGCCGGGCGCGGCTCCGTCCGACGACGGAGCCGCTCTCGTCGATCCTCGGCGACGCCCGCGCCCTCAGCGGCGCCGGGCCGTCGCCGCCGCGATCACTTGTCGGCCCAGACGACCCACTTGCCGGTGGTCGCCCACTTGTCGTTCGCGTCCTTGAACGCGCCCTTGTAGGTCGCCGTGACGTCGAAGAAGCCATCGTTCGGCGGGGTGGCGGCGCCCTCGGTGAGCGACGTCGTCGGGCCGAAGACCGGCGCGCTCGCGTCGAAGCAGCCGGTGACGCCCGGATCCGTCCACGTGTTGCCCGCCTGCCCCTTGTACCAGGCGACCTCGTCGAGCGCGTTGTCGTCGTCGCGATCCGGCTGGCCGGCGACGTTGCCCTGCTCGACGAACGCGATGTGGTCGGTCACGACGTAGGCGCCGGCGCCCTTGCTGTTGAAGAAGACCGAGTTGGCGATCGACAGCTCGCCCGGCGCGCCGATGCCGTCGCGGATGTCGAGCGCGGCCTGGAAGCCGGTGACCACGAGGTTCCGGTAGGTGCCGCGCGTGTTCTTGCGGAGCAAGAGCCCGTACTGCTCCTTCGCGAGGCTCACGTTCTTCCCGCAGAGCGTCGCGTTGTAGACCGTGGGCGCCGTCAGCGGGAGCGCGCCCGTGCCCTGGGCGTCGTTGTCGCTCTCGAAGCCGTTGTCGTCGCCCTCGTGCGTCGGGTCCTGCTGCAGGACGAGGAACTGGAGGCGCCCGGTGTAGCCGAGGTCGAAGTCGAAGCCGTCGTCCTCGTTGTGCTGGCAGGCGAGGTATTTCGCGTCGACGGTGCCGCCGAAGAACTCGAAGCAGTCGTCGAGGGTCTGGCGGATCTGGATGTGGTCGACCACGGTGCCGCGACCGACGCCGCCGAAGGTCAGCCCGTTGACCTCGTTGTTGTCGCCGATGACGACGCCCGAGTACTCGATGCGGACGTACTGGATCCGGCCGCTGCTCTCGTCCGGCTTGTCGCCGCCGTACTTCGAGTTCGTGCCGACCCCGGCCGCGAGGATGCCCTCGATGCTCTGCTGGATCGGGTTGCCGCTCGCGTCCTTCACGTTGATCGGCGCGTTGCCGAGGATGATGACGCCGCCCCAGTCGCCGGGCGCCTTCTGCCCTTCGGCGGCCTGGCTGGTGAAGACGATCGGCTCGTCGGGCGTCCCGACCGCGTCGATCATCGCGCCGGCCTCGATGAGGAGGATCGCCTTCGACGCGTTGTCGCCCTTGATGACGGTGCCCTTCTCGATCGTGAGCGTCGCGCCCGGCTTGACGCTGACGAGGCCCTTGAGGAGCCAGGTCTTGTCCGCCGTCAGCGTCCGGCTCGCCGCGATCTCGCCCTCGATCGTCTCTTGCGGGCGGTTCCCCGGATCGCCGCTGCTCGAGCCGCCGTCCGAGTCGTCGCCCCCGCTGGTGCCGCTCGTGCCGCTCGTGCCGCTGCTCGTGCCGCTCGGAGGCGGCGCACCGCCGAGCTCGCCGTCGTCGCTGCACGCGATGACGCCGAGCGTGGCCAGACCGACGATGGCGGTGAGAACAACCAGACCGTGAGTTCGCATCTCAAGCTCCTTTGACGTAGCCGCGGTTTCTCTCTCTCGGCGACGGCGCTCGACTTATGCCCGCGGTCTGTGTCGGGCCCGCGACCGAACACCAAAGTCTTCGCGATGCACCGGTGACAAACAGGCAACTCGGCGGCGCGGGCGGCGCGAGGTCAGTGACTGTAGGTCGCGAGCAGCCAGAACGTCTGGCCGAGCGTGTACGCGCGGACGAGCGGCGCGTCGCCCGACTCGCCCTGGGTGAAGCGCACCGGCGAGTCGAAGAGGTTCTCGATCGTGAGCTTCAGGTCGACGTGCTCGCCGATGCCCTGCGCGACGGAGACGTCGACGATGTGGCGCGGCTGCTCGTAGACGTCGGGGACGCCGCGCGTGCCGACCTCCGAGATCCGCCTCCCCTGCACGTTGTAGAGGACGCGCGCGCGCGTCTTGGTCGCGTCGTGCGTCCAGTCGAGCGCGGTGTTCACCACGAACGGCGACTGCCCCGCGAGCGGCCGCTCCTGCGACGTCTGGATCCCTTGCGACGCAGGATCGATCTCCACGCGAGAGCGCACGAACGTGACGTTCGCCAGGAGCGACAGCTCGCGGAGCCAAGGCCGGATGAAGTCGAGCCCCTTTCGACCCTCGAGCTCGACGCCGGTGTTCGTCGCGCCCTTCGCGTTCTGGTAGGAGACGACGCCCTTGTCCGTCGGGATGATGAACGTCTCGATCGGCTTGGCGAAGCGCTTGTGGAACGCGCTCACCGCGAGCACCTCGCTCACGCGCGGGAAGAGCTCGAAGCGCGCGTCGAGGTTCGTGATCGAGGTGCGGTCCAGGTCCGGGTTGCCGAGCGACTCGCGGGCGCCGAGGTACTCGGTGAAGATGAAGGGCGCGAGCTCGCGGAGCTGCGGCCGCGCGACGGTGCGCGTCGCGGAGAGGCGGACGTTCGACTCCTTGGTCACCTTCACGATCGCGTTCGCCGACGGCAGGATGTCGGTGCGCGAGAGCTTCGACTGCACGCGCTCCGTGCTGCCGGAGAACGGATCGTACGAGTCGATCGTCTGGACCGAAGACTCGAGGCGGGGACCGACCACGAACCGGAGCCGCGACGTGACGGGGAGGTCCGTCATGACGTACCCCGCGTAGACGTCGTAGCGCGCCGCGTACGAGTCGGTCGGACGCGTCCACTCCTCGAGCTCGAGCGGCGCGCCGCCGGCGATCGAGCCGACGTTCTCGTCGACGAACAGCTCGCTCGGCGACTGGTAGAAGAGGCTCCGGTCGGCGGCGTTGTTGCGCAAGAAGCGGAAGCGCCGCGCCTGGAAGGTGCGCCCGCGGAGCGTGAGCATCGCGCCGGCCTTGAGCTTCGGGGCGCCGTCGTATTTCGCGAGCGGCTGGAGCCAGTCGAACACGAGCCCGCGCGTGGTCTCGCCCTGGGCCGCGAAGAAGTTCTGGCTCGCGGTGGGGGCGTTGCCGACGAAGGCGTACCGCCCCGCGGACTGATCGAAATCGTAGGCGGTCTGCCGCAAGGCCGGATCGTTGAGGGTCGCGCGCGACTGCAGGAGCGACCAGGTGAGCGCCGCCGAGTCGAGGCTGCGGAAGCGGTGCTCTCCACGGAGCTGGCCGTACATCAGCGCGCGGTTGAGGAAGCGCAGGCGCTCGTCGCGGATCAGGCTCTCGTCGTTCCGTCCCTCGACGCGACGGGCCTCCTTCTCGGCGTTGCGGCTGTAGAGGCCGGTCAGCGCGATCTTGTGATCGTTGTCGAACGCGTAGCTGACCGTGCCGAGGCCGCTCCAGGTCACCGTGTCGGTGCCGGTCTCTCCGCGGTAGTCGTTCCGCATGACGAGCTCGCCCGGCCGCTCCGGGTTCGGATCGAAGCGCCGGAGGATCTCGTCGGTCCGCTTCTGGAACCGGCGAGAGTAGGTGGCGCCGAGGACGTAGCCGAGCACGCGCTGGCCGCCCAGCTTGAACGAGTCGCCGACGACGGCGCTCACCGTGCCGTGCGGGAGGCTCCACTCCCGGTCGAGCCCCATCGGGCGGTTGATCGCCCGCCCCGCCGCGGTGAGATCGTAGCGCTCGCCCGTCCGCGGATCGATCGACACGACGCGCGAGCCGGGCACCTCGGACGGCAGCCGGCGACCGCCGTCGTCGAAGCCGAGCCAGTCGGTCGCGCCGCCGGCGTACCCGAGGCGGTTGCCGAACGTCGAGAGCGTGTTGGCGCCGAGGCCGCCGGTGACCTGGAAGAGGAACTGGCTGGGGAGGTCGCGCGTGTGGATGTTGAGCGAGCCGCCGGCGAAGTCGCCGGGCATGTCGGGGACGAACGTCTTCGAGATCGTGAGGTCGCTCAGGACGAGCGTCGGGAACATGTCGAGCGGCACCGCCTGCCGATCGGGCTCCGGGCTCGGAAGCGGCGCGCCGTTCAAGAGCGAGTTCGTGTACCGGTCGCCGAGGCCGCGGACGAAGATGTACTTGCCGTCGACCACCGTGGTCCCGACCACGCGCTTCACCGCCTCGGCGGCGTTGCGGTCCGGCGTCTTCGCGATGTCCTGCGCGCCGATCGAGTCGGAGGCCTGCGCCGCGTTCTTGCGCAGCATGAGCTGCGTCGCCGCGCTCGCGCGCTCGGCCTCGGCCTCGATCGCCGTCACCTCCTCCACCGCCGTCTCGTCCGGCGCGAGGAGGACGTCGACCCGGTTGAGGCGCCCGGCCTGGACGACGACGTTGCGCATGCGCGCCGGCCTGTGGAGCTCGTAGACGATGCGGAGCTGGTAGGTGCCGGGAGGGAGCTCGAGGCGATAGCGGCCCTCGAGGTCCGTGCTCGCCTTCTCCTTGCGACCGATCACGCTCACGATCGCGTCGAGGAGCGTCTCCTCGGAGCCCCGGCTCTTCACGACTCCCCAGACGGCGCCCTTGCCCGCGGGCGGCGGGCGCGAAGGATCCGGCTCGTCGTCGCCGTCCTCGACCTCCGGCTCGACGTCGGGCTCGGTGGACGGGCGCGCGGGCGCTCCCGGCGACGGGGGCTGCCCCGGCGGCGGCGGCGGCGCGACCTCCTCGGTCTCGGCGGGCCGCTTCGGGGAAGGCTTCGTCCGCGTGCCGTCGTCCGCGCCCGGCAGCGGCTGCGCCGACGACGGGAGCGACCAGCCGACGGCCGCGAGGAGCAGGAGGAGACTGCGGGTACACGTCGACCGAGCACGCATGGCGATTCCCAAGGAGCGAAGCGAACGAGGGCGTCGAACGCGGGGCGCTGAAGCTGAAGGAGAGCGGACGCGGCGCGGCCTACTGCACGACCTTCTTCGTGAGGATCGCGACGGTCTTCGCGCCGCCCTGGCGCGCGATGTCCATCGCCTCGACCGTCGTCGCGTAGGGAGCGTCGTCCGCGGCGTCGAAGTAGACGACCTTGTCGGGTCGAGCGGCCATGTAGCGCGTGACCCGGTCCTTGAGCTCGGCCTTCGGGATCGGCGAGCCGTTGATCCGGAGCGCCCCCTCCTTGTCCACCGTGAGCACGACGGACTTGTTCTCCTCCGGCGTCGCGGTCTTCGTCTCCTCTTGCTTCGGGAGCTCGAGCCAGAACTGCTTCGAGAGCAGTGGCGTGACGACCATGAAGATGATGAGCAGCACGAGCACGACGTCGACGAGCGGCGTCACGTTCATGTGGGGCGTCACCTGCCCCTTCTTTCCACCCGCGCCAACGGCCATTCCCATGGGGTCCTCGCTCTACTGTTCGTCCGGCTCTTCGGCCCCGGCGACCTTCTTCTTGCTCACCATCAGCGAGACGCCCGAGAAGCCGGCGCCCTGCACCACGGTGAAGAGGTCGCGGACCTTCTGGTAGTCGACCGCGCCGTCCCCCTTGAGCACGACGCGGCGGTCGGGCTCGACGTCGTGGATCGCGGCGAGCCGCGCCGGGAGGGCGGACGCCTCGACGGGCTCCTTCTCGACGTAGATCGTCCCGCTCTGCGCGACCGTCACGGTGACCGGATCGAGCTTCGACTTCTGGGTCTTGTCGGGCACGAGGACGCCGGGGAGCTCCACGCGCTCCCCGTGCTCGAGCGCGGGGGCGATCACCATGAAGATGATCAGGAGGACGAGGACGACGTCGACCAGCGGCGTGACGTTGATGTCGGGCGTGCTCTGCTCACGCCGCGACTTCGAGCTTGCCGGAATCGCGATGCCCATGTTTGTTCTCCAGCTCGTCGAGGAGCTCGCCGGTGCGACGCCCGAGCTCCGCTTCGACGCCGTTGATCTTGTTGTTCAGCTGGTTGAAGAAGAGGACCGCCGGGATCGCGACGCACAGGCCGAGCGCGGTCTCGACCAGCGCCTCGGCGATGCCGGCGGACACCGCACCGAGCCCGCCCGAGCCGGTGGTCGCGATGCCCTGGAAGGCGCTGATGATGCCGACGACCGTCCCGAGGAGGCCGACGAACGGAGCGACCGATCCGACCGAGGCGAGGACGCCCATGCCGCGGCGGAGCTCGAGGCCGACCGCCTCCTTCTGGCGCTCGGCCTCGCGCTGCGCGAGCTCCACGACCGTGAGCTTGCCGTCCCGCTCGCCGGTGATCTTGGCCAGCACCGGCCGCGCGACGCGGGCGAACGGCGCGAGGCGCAGCTCGTCGGCGACCTTCAGCGCGCCCTCGTAGTTGCCGCCCGAGAGGTGGGGGATGACGGCGCCGAGGAAGCGGCGCGTCGCGGCGGCGGCGCGCATGAGCGTGACGTGACGCTCGACGACGACCGCGAGGCTCATGACGGCCATCAGGAGCAAGAAGCTCGCGATGACCTTGCTGGGGAGGCCCATGCTGGCCCAGATGTGAAGCGGACTGAACGACATGGCTGCGGCTCCTATGGTCCTGAGTCGGTGTCCGTGCCCGAGCCCTTATGGACTCGGGACACTAGATGGCGGTCCGAAGGTGGAACGGGAACTTCATCTTGCGCACGACGCGCACGGGCTTTCCGTCGAGCGTCCCCGGGGTGAACTTCCAGGACTTCAGGGCGGCGATGACGGCTTCGTCGAGGGTCGGGTGACCGTCGACGATCTTGATCTGCTCGACGTCTCCCGTCTCGGTGACGACGAACTTCACGATGACGACCATGTCGACGCCTTGTTTGCGGGCCTCCTCCGGGTAGGCCGGCATGCTCTTCGTCAGCGCGACGGGGGGCGTCGTGACCTCGGCGATCTGATACGGGCGCGGCGGCGCGGCGGGCGGCGCGGGCGGCGCGCTCGGCGCGGGCGCCACGGCGCCGCCTCCACCGGGCTTGCCCGTGCAGCCGACGCAGCCGTTGGGATCGCCCTCACCGAACGCCACCTCGGCGACCGCCTTGGACGGATCGCTCTCGGCGGGCTTCTCCTTCGGGATCTCCGTCGGGGGCGCGTCGACCTTCGGCCCGAGCGGCGGCGGAGGTCCCTGGGTCGCGGCCTTCACCTTCACCTTCGGCGGCGGTGGAGGTGGCGGCGGTGGCGGAGGAGGAGGCTCGGGCTTCGGCTCGGGCGCCACGAACTTCACCTCGGTCACCTCTTCGAGGACCTGGCTCTTGATGCGATCGCCGAACGCGACGCCGAGGACGAGGACGCCGGCGACCAGCACGAACGCGGCGGCGTACGAGCCCGCGAGGCGCTTCGCGCGGCCGTCGTCCTCGTCGTCCTTTCGACCCCAAGCATCGAGCGACACGCCGCGTACTTACGAAACGAGCGTGGCGAACGCGTGACGACACCGCGACGTATGAGCACATGCCCTACCGTCGCGCGTCGACGAGCTCACAGTGCCGGTCGCGACGCGCGCGCGTCGACGATTCACGCGAGGGTTCACGAGAATGTTTCCTTCGGAACATCCCGACGTAAACGGAAGAGCCGCGTATCGGAGCGTGGCCCGTGTGTTGGTGGTGGAGGGTGACAGCGTGTTGCGCGCCGACCTGGTGGCGGCCCTGACGGGAGCCGGACACGAGGTCGAGTCCGCCTCCTCGGGTCAGGCGGGGATCGCGCTCGCCCGCGCCTCCGCGCCCGACATCGTGCTGTTCGATCTCCAGCTGCCGGACATGAACGGGCTCGAGCTGTGTCGGGCGCTGCGCGCGTCGGGCTCGTCGAGACGTCCGTCGCTCTTCGTCCTCTCGGCGGCGCGGGAAGAGCCCGACCGGCTCGCGGCGTTCGAGGCCGGCGTCGACGACTACGTGGTCAAGCCGCACAGCATGCGCGAGGTGGTGCTGCGCGTCCGCGCCCTGTCGCGCCGCCGGAGCGCGGCGAAGGCCCCGACCGTCGAGCTGCTCACGCTCGGCGCGCTCCGGATCGATCGCGCCGCCCGACGCGTCGCGGTGGAAGGTTCGAGCGTCGAGCTCACGCGGCGCGAGTTCGATCTGCTGCTTCGCCTGGCCGAGCGGGCCGACCGCGTCCAGACGCGCGACGCGCTCGTCTCCGAGGTGTGGGGCGAGCTGACGGACAGCGGGCGGGTCGTCGATACGACCGTGAAGCGCCTGCGCAAGAAGCTCGGTCGGATGGGTTCGTCGATCAAGACGGTCCGCGGGATCGGCTACAAGCTGATCGTCGACTGACGCCGTGCGATCCTGGGCCGGCGGCGCGCGCCCGGATCCCCGAAGCGGCGCCACCAGGACTCGACGGGCGCGCGGCGAGTGAACGGCCGGATACGCCGCCCGCGGGGCCACGGACAACCCGCGTCGGAACGCGCGTCGAGCGAGCGCGGCGCGAGGCACGTCGCTTGCTCGTCCGCGCGGCCATGACCCTCTCCACGCCCCGCGCCTCGCTCGTCGTCTCCTTCGTCTTCGCCGGCCTCGTCGCCGCGTGCTCCGGTCGGCCCTCGGTCGAGGAGGTCCTCGATCGCTCGTCGCCCGTCATCTGCGAGAAGGCGAAGGAGTGCGCCGGGGAGCTCACGTTCTCGACGGCCTACCCCGGCGGCGTCGACGAGTGCGTCACCAAGACGAAGGACGCCGGCAAACAGAAATACGGCAGCGACCTCGACAAGAGCTCGGTCTGCACGGACGAGGAGCTCGACAAGTGCCTCGAGGACCTGAAGGCCGCGACCTGCCCCGCCGACAAGTCGCTCCCGCCCGTTCCCTGCGACTGCTGACGACGTCGCGGCCGCTCACGCCGGCAGACGCAGCTTGAGCGTGCGGCCGAAGAAGCCGTCCATCACGCCGAGCATGCTGAGCGTCATCATCCGCTTGAAGACGGAGACCTTGCCCATCAGCGGCATGGCGACGTCACGCAGGTGGCCGAGCAGCTCGGCGTCGCCCTGGAAGAACGGCGTCAAGAGGCGCGTCGCCGTCTGGTAGAACGCGAGGTGATCCGCGCGGCGCCGCGAGTAACACGCGAGCGCCGCCGCCAGATCGCGCGGCTCCCGGTCGATGCAGTCGTAAAGCTCCATCGCGTCCCACAGCGCGAGGTTGCATCCCTGACCGAGCTGCGGGCTCGTCGCGTGCGCGGCGTCGCCGAGGTAGACGACGTTGCGCGTGTGCCAGCGGTGCATCACGACGTCGTGGTACCCCGCGTAGAGGAGCTGCTCCTCGTCGAGGATCTGATCGAGGACGGGCTCGGCCTCGTCCGTGAGCTCGCGGACGCTCGCCTTCCAGGCCTCGAGCCCCGCCTCGCGCCAGGCCGCGACGCGATCGCCGCGGATGCTCCAGAACAAGCTCACGAGGCGCGGGCTCGGGGAGAGCGAGCTCTCCAGCGACGACGGGAGGAGGCCGGTCGGCAGCAAGCCGAGGAACGCCTGGTTTCCGTCGACGACCTGACGAAGCGTCCGCGACCGCGCGTCCTCCGGGCCCCTCGGCTCGCGGCCCACGAACCAGAGCGCGCCCCCAGGGATACGGCGCGACGCGCGCTGCTCTGTGCTCGTGTCGTCACGAGCTGAGCGC
Source organism: Labilithrix sp. (assembly GCA_019637105.1). Classification (GTDB taxonomy): domain Bacteria; phylum Myxococcota_A; class Polyangia; order Polyangiales; family Polyangiaceae; genus Labilithrix. The sequence goes on along the minus strand of JAHBWF010000020.1, from coordinate 20,497 downwards.
GCGCCGTCGGCGACGACGACGAGCTCGTGCGGCCCGTGCCGCCGCCGCTCGACGTCGACGAGCCACGACCAGCGCGACGGAGCCTTGCCGGCGAGCGCCTCCGCGCGCGCGAGGTCGACGATCTCGACCCCCGTCCGGATCGCGATCCGCGGGTCCCGCTGCGCCGAGCCGAAGAGCGCCTCGAAGAGGACGCCGCGGTGGAGGCCGACGCCGAACAGACCTTCACCCGCCGTCTCGTACGTGAGGTCGACGATGGGCTTTCGCCTCCGGCTCTCGCAGAGCAGCCGATCGATGCGCGCCCCGCGCGACACGACGTGGTCGTAGAGCCCGAGGCGGCAGAGGACGTGCAGCCCCGTCGGCTGCAGCGTGATCCCGGCGCCGACGGGGCCCGGCGAGGGCACGCGCTCGTAGAGCGTGACGCGATGACCGGCGCGCGCGAGGAACACCGCCGCGGCGCTCCCCGCGGTCCCACACCCGATGATCCCCACGTCGAGCGCGCGCATCGAACCGCCGCAGCGTACTCGAGCGACCGAGGAGCTGGGGGATCGTCGGCCCACCCGAGGACCGGTTTCAGGCCCTCGCAGCTCCTGTCTTTTCCACCCTTTGCATAAGGCACACATTGTGCTCAAAGGTCGTCGGAGAGGTGGCGCAGGGTGACGTGCGCCCGCTCCTCGAGGAGGCTCGTGCTCGTTCGTCGTCTCACCCTCGCCGCGATCTTCGCGCTCGCCGCCGCGTGCTCGGTCTCCACGGAGCTCGACGTCGGAGCGGCGGACAGCGAAGCCGTCGGCCGCGTCGATCCCACGCCGCCCGGAGCGCCGAGCGACGGCGGTGACGATCCCGGCAAGCCGTCCCCCCCCGACGCGGATCCCGAGCCGAACGCGCCGGGCGACATCCTCGGCGCGCTCTCGGGATCCTGCGGGGTCGTGAAGACGCAGATCGCATCCACGAGCCCGACGCTCGAGCAGAACACGCTCGTGTTCGTCGCGGGCGAGACGTACGAGCGGACGAACCTCTCGCCGGGCGGCCAGCGGCTCTTCGACACGCCGAACGCCGGCGGCAGCTCGACGGAGTCCGAGGTGATGAGCTTCGAGATCCTCCGCGCCTGCGAGGGCGCGAAGCTCTTGAAGACCGAGACCGAGATCGCCTACGGCGACGACACCCCTGGCGCGCCGACCATCACGGACATCCTCGTCGAGATCGGCGGCGCGAAGGTCGGCGTCAGCGTCGCGCGCGCGTACCGCCCGCAGAACCTGGCGTTCCCGGACGCCGACGTGAAGGCGCTCATCCAGAAGAAGCTCGAGGGCGTCAACCGCAGCAGCGAGCGCGTCAAGCCCGAGGACAAGTGGGTGAAGCAGATCCTCCACGTGTTCGCGGCGAACAAAGCCCAAGCGGACGCCGTCGTGCGCGTCCTCCCGACGATCGACGCGGCGACCCGCGCGGACACGATCGTTCTCCTCACGCAGACGACGGGCGGGGGTTTCGTGTACTGTAACCCCGATCCGCCCCTCGGAAGCGAGTGCCCCTGACCACCACGACGCAAACGCCGACGCAGTCACTGAGAGACGCACTGGAAGAGACCATCGGTCCCGAGCTCGCGGGGGCGCTCGAGAAGAAGGGTTTCGAACGGCTCACGCCCGTCCAACAGGCCGTCCTCTCCCCCGAGCTCCAGGGCAAGGACCTGCGCATCAGCTCGCAGACCGGCTCGGGCAAGACGGTCGCGATCGGGCTCGCGCTGCGGGGTGACGTCGCCGCCGAAGAGCCCCAGGACGACGCGAGCCGCGACGAAGAGACGTCGGGGAACGTGAAGGGCCGCGACCAGCGCGCGCGGCCGCGCGCCCTCGTCGTCACGCCCACGCGCGAGCTCGCCAAGCAGGTGGAGGAGGAGCTCGCCTGGCTCTACGCGCCGCTCGGCGCGCGCATCGCGTCGGTCACCGGCGGCGGCGGCTACCGCGACGAGCTCCGCGCCTTCCGCGCGAAGCCGGCGATCATCGTCGGGACGCCGGGGCGCCTGCTCGACCACCTCAAGCGCGGCGCGATCGACGGCTCGGCGACGGGCGCCGTCGTGCTCGACGAGGCCGACCGCATGCTCGACCTCGGCTTCCGCGAGGATCTCCTCGCCATCCTCGGCTACGCTCCGCCGGAGCACCGCACGCACCTCGTGTCGGCGACGTTCCCGCGCGAGGTCAAGGCGCTCGCCGACCGCGTGCAGGGCGACTGGGTGCCGGTCGAAGGGACGCCGCTCGGCAGCGCGAACCTCGACATCGAGCACCTCATCCACCTGGTTCACCCGCGCGAGCGGCTCGCCGCGATCATCAACCTCCTGCTCGAGACGCCGGGCGCGCAGTCGCTCATCTTCGCGCGCACGCGCGCCGACGTCGCCGACATCGCGGCCGCGCTCTCGGACGCGGGCTTCGTCATTTCGATGCTCTCCGGGGAGATGGAGCAAGCCGAGCGCAACCGCGCGCTCGCGGCGTTCAAGCGCGGCAACGTCGACGCCCTCGTGGCGACCGACGTGGCGGCGCGCGGGATCGACGTCCAGGACGTCGCGCGCGTGCTCCACGCCGAGCCGCCGACCGACGCCGACGCCTACACGCACCGCAGCGGGCGCACCGGCCGCGCCGGCAAGAAGGGCATCAGCTCCGTCCTCGTCGCCGAGCGCGAGCTCGCGCGCACGATCGGCCTGCTCGGGCGCGCGCGCGTCCGCTGGAGGTTCGCGCCGCTGCCGACCGCCGGCGAGATCCGCGACGCGCGCGACCGGCGCCTCCTCGAGGCGCTCACGGCCGACTTCATCGAGGGCGAGGCGATCGATCCGCGGAGCCTCGCGCTCGCGGAGCAGGTCCTCGCGTCGTCCGAGCCCGCCCGCGCCGTCGGGCGGCTCGTCGCGCTGGCGCTCCGACGATCGCAGGCCGAGCCGCGCGAGCTCACGCGGATCAACCCGCCGGCCCAGGCGCCGCGGGGCGCGGGCGCCGCGAGGCGCCAGGAGTACGGGCGCTACGACGAGGGGCACGGCCGCGAGCGACGCGGCGACTTCGGGCAGGACGTCGGCGGCGAGGCGCGCGGTGGTGAGGCGCGCGGCGGCGACTGGGTGGCGTTCCGCGTCTCGTGGGGCGAGTCGCACGGCGCCGATCCGCGCCGCCTCGTCGCGATGATGTGCCGCCGCGGGCAGATCACGGGGCGCGACATCGGCGCGATCCGCGTCGGCCGGACGTCGTCGGTCCTCGAGGTCACGAGCCGCGTCGCCGCGTCGTTCGAGCGCGCCACGGCCAAGCCCGATCCGCGCGATCCACGCGTCCACGTCCGGCGCTGGAGCGACGAGCCCGCGCGTCGCGGCCGCGACGCCCCCGCGCGCGTCGAGGCGGACGGGCAGGCGCCCCCGCCGAAAGCGCGCGCGTCGACGCGCGCACTCCCCGCCGATCGCCCCTCCGTCCCCGCAGACCGCACGTCCGCGCGCGCACTCCCCGCCGATCGGCCCTCCGTCCCCGCAGACCGCACGTCCACGCGCGCACTCCCCGCCGACCGGCCCTCCGTCCCCGCAGACCGCAAGTCCACGCGCGCACTCCCCGCCGATCGGCCCTCCGTCCCCGCAGACCGCAAGTCCACGCGCGCACTCCCCGCCGATCGGCCCTCCGTCCCTGCCGACCGCACGTCCACGCGCGCGGCGGCCGCGCAGGACGGCGCGTCGGCGAGCGCGCGCGAGCGCGGGGCAGACGCGAGCGTCTCCTCGGAGCCTCGTCGATCGAAAGCGGCCGCGCCCGACGCCGAGCGTCCCGCGCGGGCGGCAGGAGCGGGCGGGGCGAAGCCCAAGCCCCGCAAGCCCTGGCAGAACGTGCAGACCTCCACGAAGAAGTCGTACGGACCGCGGCGGGGACACGACAACCGCGACCGCTTCGAAGACGCGCGCGCACGCGACGAACGCCCCCGGAGCGACCGACCGCGCGACGAACGCCCCCGGAGCGACCGACCGCGCGACGAACGCCCCCGGAACGACCGATCGCGCGGCGGTCAGCCGTCGGGCGGCAAGCCGGCGTCGCGCTCCCCGAAGGGCCCGCCGCCGAAGGGCCCGCCCTGGGCGAGGCGCCCCGCCGCCGGAGCCGCGCCGTCGAAGGCTCCCGGCGCGTCGCCGGGACGTCGCGACGACAAGAAGGGGCGCCCCGGCGGCGGCGGACACGGCCCCCCGAAACGTCGCGGCCCTCCGCGCTGAGCACGCCCGGCGGGAGCGCGTCAGCGCGCCGGACAGTCCGGCGCGCCCCTCACGAAGCCGCGCGGCCCTCGCGCGACCGTGTCGGACACGTCGGCGGCGCGGCCCTCGCGAGCGAACGCCTCGGACGTCGGCGGCGCGGCCCTCGCGCGACCGCCTCGGACACGTCGGCGGCGCGGCCCTCGCGCAACCGCGTCGAACGCGTCGGCGGCGCGGCCTTCGCGATCGACCGCGTCGGACCGTCAATTCGGGCTGTCGGTGCAGACCTTCGACGCGCTGCACTCGTCGAGCGCGGAGATCGCGTCGACGATGTTCTGCGCGCCCTCGGAGCACGCGTAGCTCTTCGCTCGAGCGACGCAGCTCTCGTAGCGCGCGTTGTCGATTCGACCGGAGTCGCACTCGTCGGCCGGCCAGAGGTTCGCCGCCTTCGTGTGGAAGTCGGCCTCGCAGTCGGACTCGGTCGCGTACTTCTGACCGTCGCCGGTGCCGTAGCCTGGACAGCCCGCGCCCGTGTCTCCGTAGCGCTCGCAGACCGCGTCCGCGAGCGCTTCGATCCGCGACTCACGTGACGGCTCGACGATCGTGTCGTCGGCGTCGTCGCCGCTGCACGCCGGCGCGACCGCGAGGAGAGGGAGAACGACGAGCGGGAGACCACGCTTCGAGATCTTCATGAACGAGGCTGCAGCAACGCGCATGCCGCCGCAGAAGCCCGATCTCCCGCGGAAGACGGCGCCGATCCGTGACGAGTTGCCTCGGCGTGACCGGCGCGAAGCCGAGCCGTCCGGACGACGGACGAACGCGCGCGAGCGTTTTGGGCCGCTCGTGAACGAATCGCTCGCTTGCTTCAAGCCGAGTCATTTTCGAGCGCGGCGCGCCGCGCGCGCTGGAGGAGCGCGCGCCGGGACGGGCTCGCGCGCGCCGTCTCGCCGGAGCCTGCCGAAGCGATCCGGAAGAGGGCGCGCGCGTGCGCCGGCGCGAGGGCGCCGCCCGATCAGATGCGCTCGAACAGCGCGGCCGCGCCCTGACCGCCGCCGATGCACATCGAGACGATGCCCCACTTCCTGCCCGTGCGGTGCAGGCCGTGGAGGAGCGTCGCCGTGAGCTTCGCGCCGGTGCAGCCGAGCGGATGACCGAGCGCGATCGCGCCGCCGCTGACGTTCAGCTTGTCGTCCGGGATCCCGAGCTCGCGGGCGCAGTAGACCGCCTGGCTCGCGAACGCCTCGTTGATCTCGAACAGGTCGATCTGATCGATCTTCATGCTCGTCTTCGCGAGGAGCTTCTTGATCGCGGGCACCGGGCCGATGCCCATGATCGCCGGGTCGACGCCGGCGGTGGCGAAGCCGCGGAGGTAGCCGAGGCCCTTGACCCCGAGCGACTTGGCCGTGTCGCCGCTCGTGACGAGCGCCGCGGCCGCGCCGTCGGAGAGCGGCGAGCTGTTGCCCGCGGTGACCGAGCCCTTGGCGGTGAACGCCGGCTTGAGCGAGGCGAGGCCCTCGGCCGTCGTGTCCGGCCGCGGGAGCTCGTCGACCTTGAACTCGAACGGGGTCTTTTCGTTGCCCGCGTAGCGGTACGCGGTGACCGGGACGATCTCCTTGTCGAAGGTCTTCTTCTCCAGCGCCTCGGCCGCCTTCTTCTGGCTCGCGAGCGCGAACTTGTCCTGGTCCTCGCGGCTGACGTTGAACTTGTTCGCGACGTTCTCCGCCGTGATGCCCATCGGCGTGTAGACCGCCGCGGCCTTCTCCATCGCCTCCGGCGACGCGCTGAGCTTGTTGCCGGTCATCGGCACCATGCTCATCGACTCGACGCCGCCGGCGAGGACGACGTCGGCCGAGCCGAGCGCGATCGCCCCCGCCGCCGTCGCGATGGCCTGGAGGCCGCTCGCGCAGAAGCGGTTGATCGTCTGCGCGCTCGACTCGATCGGCAGGCCGCCGAGGAGCTCGACGACGCGGGCGACGTTCAGCCCCTGCTCGCCCTCGGGCATGGCGCAGCCGAGGACGAAGTCCTCGATCGCGCCCCTGTCGATCTTCGGGTTGCGCGCGAGCAGCCCGCGGACGACCTCCGCGGCCAGCTCGTCGGGGCGCTTCTGCGCGAGCGACCCCTTGTGCGCGCGCCCGACGGCGCTGCGAACCGCGTCCACGATCACGATGTCTTTCATCACTGCCTCTTCTTCGAGTTCGATGTGGTGGCGCGGCCGCTAGTTGCGGAGCGGCTTGTTGTTCATGAGCATGTACTGCATGCGCTCCTGGCTCTTCGGCTCACCGCAGAGGCTGACGAAGGCCTCGCGCTCGAGCTCGAGCATCTCGTCCTCCGTGACCTCGCGCGTGGCGCCGCCGACTCCGCCGCAGAGGACGGTGGCGAGCTTGCGCGCGATCTTCGCGTCGTGCTCGGAGGCGTAGCCCCCCGCGACGAGCGTGTCGACCATCATCCCGAGCGTGGCGATGCCGCTCTCGCCGGGCAGGCGGTAGGCGCGCGGCGTCGGCGGGTGGTAGCCGGACTCGGCCATGCCGACCGCCCGCGCCTTCGCCTCGCTCACGAGGCGAGCGCGATCGAACGAGACGCCGTCGGTCCGCCGGAAATAGCCGAGCGCGCGCGCCTCTTCGGCGCTCGTCGCGACCTTGGCGAGGGCGATGTTCTTGAAGACCTGCGTGACGTACTCGTACGTGTTGACGTTGGCGCCCTCGGGGATGCCCTCGAGCGCGCGCCAGAGCATGTTCAGGGTGCCGGCGCCGCCGGGGATGAGGCCGACGCCGACCTCCACGAGGCCGGAGTACGTCTCCGCCGCCGCCTGCACCGCGTCCGAGCCGAAGCAGAGCTCGAGGCCGCCGCCGAGCGTCATCCCGTACGGCGCCGCGACGACGGGCACGCGCGCGTACTTCAGGCGCTGCGTCGCGTACTGGTAGTTCTTGACCATCTCCTTGATGGGCTCGAACTGGCCCTGGCTCGCGTTCATCACGACGAGCAGGAGGTTCGCGCCGACGCAGAAGTGATCGCCCTCGTTGGCGATGACGAGCGCGCGGAAGTCCCGCTCGGCGCGCTCGGCCGCCTGGTGCAGCATCCCGATGTTGTCGGGATCGATGCTGTTCGCCTTCGACTTGAAGGTCAGGCCGAGCACGCCGTCGCCGAGGTCCCACGCCTCCGCGCCGTCGTTCGCGAGCACCGGCTTGTCGCCGACGCGGACCTGACGGAGCGTGCGGTAGCGCGGGTCCTGCTTCTGCGGGACGTACTCGCCCTTGACCAGGCTGTACTCCGAGCGGCCGCCCGGCCCCTCCTTGTAGAAGCCCGTCGCGCCGCTCGCCTTCATCTTCTTCACCGAGTCGGGCAGCGCGAAGCCGGCCTTCTCGATCGCGTCCGCGGTCTCGGCGAAGCCGAGCGCGTCCCAGGTCTCGAACGGGCCGAGCTCCCAGTTGTAGCCCCAGCGCATGGCGTCGTCGATCGCCTGCACCGAGTCGGAGATCTCGCCGACGCGGCGCGCCGAGTACGCGAGGCTCCGGTAGAGGACCTTGCGCGCGAAGTCGCCCGCCTTGCCCGGATCGGCGACGAGCTTCTTCACGCGCGCCTTCGGATCGTCGATCTTCGAGATCGCCTTCGTCGCCGCCTTGATCGACTCGTCGCCGCCCTTCGCGCGGTACTCGAGCGTCTTCGGGTCGAACGTGAGGATCTGCTTGTCGGGCGTGCGCTTGTAGAACCCGCCCTTGGTCTTGTCGCCGAGGAGCTTCCGCTCGATCATCGCTCGGATGTAGTCGGGCATCTTGAAGACATCGCGATCCTCGTCGCTCGTGAGCGAGTCGAAGCAGTTCTTCGCGACGTGGTCGAAGGTGTCGAGGCCGACGAGATCGGCCGTCCGGAAGCTCGCGCTCTTCGGGTGCGCCATCGGCGTGCCCGTGATCGCGTCGACGTCCTCGGGCGCGAGGCCGTCGGCGAGCATCTGGTGGATCGTCGCCATCATCGCGTGCGTACCGATGCGGTTGCCGACGAAGTTCGGCGTGTCGTTGCCGAAGACGACGCCCTTGCCGAGCGTGTCCTCGGCGAACTTCACCACGTGCTCGAGGACCGCCTTGTCGGTCTCGGGACCGGCGACGATCTCGAGGAGCTTCATGTAGCGGACGGGGTTGAAGAAGTGCAGGACGACGAAGTTCTTCTTCAACGTCGCCGAGCGGCCCTTCGTCATCTCCGAGATCCGGAGGCCCGACGTGTTGGACGCGACGACGCAGTGCTCGGGGACGATCTTCTCGAGCTTCTCGAGGAGCGCCTGCTTCGCGTCCATCTTCTCGATGATCGCCTCGATGACGAGGTCGCAGTCCTTGAGCTTGTCGAGGTCGTCCTCGGTGTTGCCCACGGTGACGAGGCGCGCGTTGTCCTTGTGGAAGAACGCGGCGGGGCGCGACTTGAGCGCCTTCTCGAGGCCGCCGGCGGAGAAGGCGTTGCGCTTCTTCTTGTCCTTCTTGTCCGCGTCCGAGAGGTTCGGCGGGACGATGTCGAGGAGGAGGACCTCGAGACCAGCGTTGGCGAAATGGGCAGCGATGCCGCTCCCCATGACTCCGGCTCCGATGACGGCCGTACGGCGAATGGGCTTTTGCATTGAGGCGCGAAGTTTGGGCGATCTCGCGCCCCCGACGCAAGCGTCGGCGTCGTCTCGGCGGGCGGTGCGTCTTCGCGACCTCTCCTCGGGTCTCCGCGGTCGAGCGGTTCGTGCGAGAATCGGAGGGTGCGGCGGCGCGCCTCCAAACCGACGACGGCCCGCCTCGCGCGGGCTCGGCCTCTCCGAGGTTCCTCGACGGCGCGGCCGCGAGGTTACTTGAACCCCTTCGGCTCGAGGCTGCGGAGGTAGGTGACGAGACCGTCGCGCTCGGCGTCGGTGACGGTCCACTGGTGGCCCCCCGCCTGGTTGTCGATCTTGATCGGGAAGCCGCTCGTGGAGATGCCGGTCGTGATCACGACGGCGATCTTCTCGTCGTCCGCGGTCGCGAGCGCCGCGGGCGAGTGGTCGATCGCCTTGCCGTTGACGTGGCAGTCGGTGCACGGCGGATCGCCGCCGGAGCCGTTCTCGTAGCGCGCCTCTCCCGCGGCCCAGCGCGCGGGCGCGTAGTCGGCGACCGTGATGGTCGAGGTCGCCCGCTTGCCCTGGGAGGTCGCGGTCAGCGTGATCGTCCCGGGCTTCTTCACCGTCACGAAGAAGTACTTCCCGTTGTCGGTGGTGCCGTCGGTGCGCACCGGGTTCGTCAGCTTCTTCGCGGCGATCTCGGCGGCGGCCGGATCGTCGACGGTGACGTCGAGGTCGTCCGCCGAGTCGTAGACGGCCACGGGCACGATGAACCGATGCGTGCCGTCGTAGCCGGAGTACGACCGCTCCGGCATGAACGTGAGCACGCCGAGCCCCGATTCGGCGGACGGCTGCGTGTCGAAGCCGGCGTCGGGCGTCTCCGGCTCGTCGTCCTCCTCGATGTACGACGTCTCCGTGGTCGAGCACGCGAAGACGCCGGCCCACGTCGCGGCGAACACCGCGGAGGCGAGACCGACCGAGGAGAGCCGCTTCCGACCGCTCGAAGCCATACCCCGAAGCTTACGGCAGGCGCCGTCGGGCGCACGTCCTTCTTCGCGACCTGGATCTCCCGTGGACCACGGAAGCTCCGCGTTGTCACTCCGCCGCGTCGACGTCGGCGTCGGCGCCCGCGCCTGCCCCGGCCCCGCCGGGCGCGACGAGCGCGGGCTTCTCGCGGAACACGCCCTCCCAGCGCGCGACCACGCACGCCGCCAGCCCGTTGCCGGTGAGGTTCAGCGCGCTCCGCGCCATGTCCATGACCTCGTCGACCGCCAGGATCATCGCGACGCCTGCCTCGCCCGGGAGCCCGAACGTGGCGCAGGTCCCCGCGATGATCACCAGCGTCGCGCGAGGGACGCCGGCGACCCCCTTCGACGTCAGCATGAACGTGAAGACCATCGCGATCTGCGTCGACAGCGACAGCTCGATCTTCGCCGCCTGCGCGATCGCCATCGACGCCAGCACGAGGTAGAGCGTCGAGCCGTCGAGGTTGAACGAGTAGCCCGTGGGGATGACGAAGCTCGCCACGCGCCGGGGCACGCCGAACTTCTCCATCTGCTCGAGCAGCCGCGGGAGCGCCGCCTCGCTCGACGCCGTCGAGAACGCGATCGTCGCCGGCTCGCGCACGTGACGGAAGAAATCGCGCACCGGGATGCGGAGGCCGAGCATCACCGGGATGAACACGAGGACGACGAGCAAGAGGAGCGCGACGTAGAGGCTCGCGACGAGCACCGAGTAGTGCTTGAGGAGATCGAAGACCGCCGGCCAGCCCTTCGGCCCGCCCGGCGTGCCCGACGCCATGTGGCTCACGTTGTAAGCCATCGCGCCGAACACGCCGATCGGCGTGAGCTTCATGATCATCTCGGTGTACTTGAACATCACCTGCGCGACGCCCTCGAAGAAGCGCAGCACGGGCTCGCCCTTCTTGCCGACGCGGATGAGCGCGACGCCGAAGAGCGACGCGAAGACGACGACCGGGAGGATGTCGCCCTCGGCCGCGTGCTTGATCAAATTCGACGGGAACGCGTGGAGCGCGATGTCCCAGCCGGATTTCGGCTCGGCGAGCGCGGAGTGCGCGTCGCGCGCGAGCGGGAGGCCGTCCCCCGGCCTCAGCGTGTTCGCGATGCCGAGCCCGAGGAAGAGCGCGATCGTCGTGACGATCTCGAAGTAGAGGAGCGACTTGGCGCCCATGCGCCCGACGCTCTTCAAATCGCCGGTCTGGGCGATGCCCGTGATGATCGTGGCGACGAGGATCGGAACGATGATCCCCTTGATGAGCGTGATGAACCCCTTCGACATGAACTGGAAGAGGTGGAACGCGGTCGGGTGGTCGGCCTCCGGCAAGAGCCCGCCGACGACGACGCCGAGCGACAGCGCGATGAAGATGAGCGGCGTCCCCGAGAGCAGCGACCTCTTCTTCTTCTTCGGAGCAGGTCCCTCGCCGCCGGCGGTCCCGAGCTCCGACGAAGCGTCCCCGGATCGCGCCGGCGGCGCCGACGCACGCGCCCGCTCGTCAGGCATCCGCCGGCGCGTGGTCGGAGCGATGCTCACCTCTCACCGGCACGGTGACGGCTCGCGCGGCGGGCCGCTCGAAGACGGGGACGTCGGCGTCGGGGTCACGCCCCGCTCGGATCGCGGCGTCACGCCGTTGCCGCTCGGCCAGCGCCTTGATGGCGTCGAGGCACCTGTCGGCGGCGCGCTTCTGCGTCGTCAGCATGTTCCCCTTGGGCCGCAGGTCCGAAAAATCGATCGGCGCGCCGAAGTACATGTCGACGGGGTGCTCGTTCGGCGACAGCGCGTTCGCCTTCATCTCGCCGAGGATGCTCTGCCCCATGCCGAGCGCGAACACGGGGACGACGTACGCGCGGGTGGCGCCGAGCGCGATGCGCCCGACCCCGGGCTGCGCCGGGAGGAACGCGTACGGATCGTCCCCCTTGTTGCGCGTGCCCTCGGGGTGGATGCCGAGCACCGTGCCGATGTCCTCGCGGTTCAGCTCCTCGATGCAGCGCGCGATGACGTAGTTGTTGAACGGACGCTTCTCCTTGTCGCGCATCACGGGCGGGAACATCCGCATCCCGCTCATCACGGCGTTGACCAGCGGCCCGGCGGGGTTGTCGTAGAAGAAGTTCTGACGGACCGGGAAGAAGATCCGCTTCGTCAGGCGCGTGCGCCAGTAGAGGATGGCGCTGATGCTGAAGAAGTCGAAGAACGACCGGTGGTTCGCGACGAGCAGGATGCCGTCCTTCTTGCCGAACGGCGCGAGGTGCTCGAGGCCCTGGATGTTGAAGCGCCGGCTGCCGCAGCTGTAGATGAGGCCCCCCATGAAGACGCTGTTCCACGCCTTCGAGAGGAGCGTCAGCTGGGGGCGCGCGAAGAAATCGGCGATCTCGAACGACGCGCGCTCGAGGCGAGTGAGGGTAGCCAGCTGTTCGGGGGTCGGCCGCACGACGCGGTCTTAGCACCGCCGCCCCGCGTCGTCGGCGGAAGTCGGCCGCCCGGCAATGTGTGCCACAGGTGGCACACACTGACCCCGGTGTCCGGCAAGAGCTCGTTCGAGCTTCATCATTGCCATGTATTTTCAATTAGTTAATACCGCTAGAGCCCAATGGACCGCCTGTTGCTCGGAGCCGAGCCCAGGAGACCGACTGCCATGCACACCAAGACCGCCTTCGTTGTCCTCGCCGCGCTCGCCTCCGCCGCCGCGGTGGGTTGTGGCTCCTCCGGGAGCGGGGGCCCGACGCTGGGGACGTCGCGCGCGAGCCTCCACCGCGCCAAGAACTGCGGCGACCTCCTGAGCGATCTGAAAGCCGACGCGCTCTACAAGCTCAACAAGGGCATCGACCTCCAGATCCGGAGCATCCAGGCCTGCCAGGCGAAGTACGGCGACGACTCGTGCGCCTACGGCGGCTACGTCGGCGGCAACAGGAGCGGCGGCTTCGCCGAGGCCGGTGACGCCGCGGCCACGCCGACCGCTCCGCCCAACAGCGGATCGCTCGGCTCCGGCGGAACGACGGGCGGCGAGAGCGCGTCGTCGTACTCGGAGACGAACACGCAGGTGGCGGGCGTCGACGAGGCCGACATCGTCAAGAACGACGGCAAGAACCTCTACGTCCTCCACGGGCGCTCGTTCAAGGTCGTCAACGCCTGGCCGGCGGACGACCTCAAGGAGATGTCGAGCATCGACGTCGAAGGCACGCCGACCGAGATGTTCGTCGCCGACGGCAAGGTCGTCGTCTACTCGACCGTCAACGGCGCGGCGGTCTTCACCGCGGCCGGGGTCTCGCCCAAGACGCAGTACAACGAGTACGGCTGGGGCGTCGGGGGCGGCGCCGCCCGCCCCGCCGTCGATCAGGTGCCGGGCGCGCCGGGGCAGAGCGGCGAGGTGTACGTCCCGCTCACCAAGATCACCGTGATGACGCTCGACGGGACCACGCCCTCCGTCACGCGCGAGGTCTACTTCGAGGGCTCGTACCTCGACTCGCGCCGCGTCGGATCGCACGTCCGCACCGTGTTCCAGGGCTACCAGTACGGGCCCACGCTCAAGTACGGCATCCACGAGCTCTACCCGCAGACGGCCTTCGACGACGGCTCGGGCACGAAGGCGGAGAGCCCGTACCCGAAGACCGGGACCGAGGCCATCGCGGCCCTCGAGCAGCTCCGCTCCGAGAACGCGGCGATCCTCGGCGCGAGCCAGCTCTCCGACTGGCTCCCCTACACGTTCGTGAAGAACGGCAGCGCCGTCAGCGCGCAGACCGTCGCGTGCGAGGACTTCTACGTCCCGACGGCGGGCTCGACCGAGAGCGGCCTCACCGAGGTCGCCTCGCTCGACCTGACGGACCCGGCGGCCCCGCCGCAGGAGACGGCGATCCTCGGGCGCGCCGACACCGTCTACGGCAACGCCGACACGCTCTACCTCGCGGCCCACGCGTGGGTCGAGCCGCCCTTCGCGTGGAACGACGACGGCGGCGGCTCGGTCAGCGGCGGCGGCGTCGTCGGGGAGGTCCCGACCGCGCCCCCGCCGGACGCGCGGGAGCCGGTGCCGGCTCCGGCGCCGGCGCCGGAAGGCGCGCCCGCGTTCGACATGAACGTCCGCACGAAGAACGGCGCGAGCACGCCGACCAACGTCGTCGCGTACGCCTCGAGCCGCACGCACGTCCACAAGTTCGAGTTCAAGACGAACGCCAAGTTCCCCAACTACGTGGCGTCCGGCACCGTCGACGGGAGCGTGAAGAACCAGTTCTCGCTCGACGAGCGCCAGGACATCCTCCGCATCGCGACGACCGAGAACCGCTCCTACGTCACGACCGACGGCAAGTACGTCTCGGCCGACTTCTCGCCCCCGGTGGACGGGACGCCGCCGCCCGCGCGTCCGGCGACCGTGAACCACGTCTTCACGCTCGCGCAGAACGGACCGTGGCTCGAGAAGCAGGGCGAGGTCGCCGATCTCGCGCCGAACGAGCAGATCTTCAGCGTCCGCTTCGTCGGCCAGCGCGGCTACGTCGTCACCTTCCGCCAGGTCGACCCGCTCTTCGTCGTCGATCTCGCGACGCCGACGAGCCCGACGCTCCTCGCCGCGCTCAAGATCCCGGGCTTCAGCGAGTACATGCACCCGCTGGACGAGAACCACCTGCTCACCATCGGGCGCGACGCCGACGACGGCGGCCGGCAGCGCGGCCTCCAGCTCCAGATCTTCGACGTCACCGACGGCACCAACCCGATCGTGAAGCACAAGTTCACGTACACGGGCGACGAGTACGGCTCGAGCGAGGCGCAGTACGACCACAAGGCGTTCACCTACTTCGCCGAGAAGAACCTCCTCGCCTTCCCGTACTACTCGTACGGCGGCGGCCCGGACGGCATGCGGAGCTCGCTCGAGCTCTTCAAGGTCGACCTCGGCGCCGGCTTCGCCAAGCTCGGGAGCATCGACCACACGGCCCTCGTCCAGTCGAACCCGCAGGGCTACTGCGGCGGCTACTACGGCCCGTCGGTGCGCCGCGGCGTCTTCCTCGAGAACTTCGTCTACAGCGTCTCCTACGGCGGCGTCGTCGTGAAGGACTCCAACGACCTCGCCGCGGCCGGCTCGCAGCTCGCGCTCCCGACGCCGCAGGCGAACGAGGGCTACGGCCCGTCCGCCTGTTACTGAGAGAGTCTCTCCTCCTCTCTCGGCTTTCCTTGACTTGAACGAAGAGGTCGCGGGCCCACCGCGGCCTCTTCGCGTTTCGGCGCGCGCGATCGCGCCGGCGCCGGCGGGCGCGGGGTCAAGGGCGGGGCGGGAGCAGGCAGCCAGGGTTCATGATGCCCTGCGGATCGAGGCGCTCCTTCGTCGCGACGAGCGCGGCCTCGAACAGCGCGGGCCGCTCCCGCTCGTACCAGGGACGGTGCACGCGACCGACCGCGTGGTGATGCGTGACGGTGCCGCCGTGCGCGAGGATGGTGTCCATCGCCGCGGTCTTGATGGCGGTCCACTGCTCGATCTCGGCGCCGACGCGGCCCGGGGCGATGAAGGTGTAGTAGGGCGCCGGCCCGTCCGGATAGACGTGGGTGAAGCGGCACGTCACGATCCCGCCGCCGCAGACCTCCTTCATCGCGCCCTCGACGGCCTTCGTGACGGCCGCGTGGAGCTCGGGGAAGCGCTCCCAGGTGCACGCGGTCTCGAAGGTGTCGCAGACGACGCCGAGGCTCACGAGCGCGCTCTGGAGGTACGGCGCGTCGAAGAAGGAGCGCTTCCAGGTGGAGGCGTCGACGGCGTCGTGCGTGATGTCCGGCAGCTCGCTCGCCGGCGGGACCGACGGCGGCGGCTGCGACGACAGCGCGTGGGGGCGCATCGAGTAGACGACGTCCGTCGAGTACATCGGCTCCTCCTCGCAGGTCCCGCCGAGGTCGGTCGCGATCGACAGCGCGCGCTCCATCCACGGCTCGAGCGGGTGATCGGCCGACTCGAACGCGAGGAGCAGGACCGAGCGGCCGTCGGCGGCGACGCGGTGGAGCATGGCCTCCTTCTCGTCGAGGAGGCGGCAGTTCGACGGGAAGAGGCCCGACTGCGAGAGCGCGCGCGTCGCGATCACCCCCTCGGCGAAGCGCGAGAAGCGCACGCTCGCCGACGCGCGCCAGCGCGGACGCGGCTGAACGCGCATCCACGCCTCGGTCACGATCCCGAAGACGCCCTCGGAGCCGAGGAAGAGGCGCTCGGGCGCCGGGCCCGCGCCCGACGCGGGGAGGCGCCGGGTCTCGACGACGCCCGCCGGGGTGACGACGCGCAGCGACTGCACCAGGTCGTCGATGTGCGTGTAGAGCGTCGCGTAGTGACCGCCGGCGCGCGTCGCGATCCAGCCGCCGAGCGTCGAGAGCTCGAAGCTCTGCGGGTAGTGCCGGAGCGAGAGGCCCTGCGTCGCGAGCTGCTGCGAGATCCTCGGGCCGCTCGCGCCGGCCTGGATGCGCGCCGCGCGCGACGCGGTGTCGATCTCGAGGACCTTGTCCATCCGCGAGAGGTCGACGCACGCCGTGCCGCGGTGGCGGCCCCCGGGCCGATGCTCGACCCCCCCGACCACGTTCGTCCCGCCGCCGTACGGCACGAGCGCGATCCCCTCGGCCTCGCAGAAGCGGTAGAGGAGGACGAGCTCGGCCTCGTCGGTCGGGTAAAAGACCCAGTCCGGCGCCGCGGCGAAGTCGCCGGCGAAGCCGCGGACGAGATCGCGGTACCCGCGGCCGTACGTGTGCGTCGCGCGCTCGCGGGCGTCCGTCGTCCCGAAGCCGCGCAGCTCGACCGGCGGGGAGTAACGCGGCGGGGAGAGCTTCAGCGCGTCGAGCGACGGGAGCGCGCGGAGCGCAGGCTCGCCGCCGAAGACGGCGCCGATGCGCCCGGCGAGCGCCTTTCGGGCATCCGTGTCCGGGAACCTGTCCTCGTAGCCCCAAGCCCAGAAACTGCGAACACGTGCCATTTGACCGCGAGGCTAACAGAGCCGCCAGGAAGGGTTAAGGAGCTCGATTTTTACGGTCATTTTCGAGCGACATCGACCTCGGTGCGACGCCCGCCGGAGGATGTAAATTCGAGGCGTGGGCACCGTCACTCCTCCACGACCACGACCGCCGGCCGGCTCTCGGGCACGAGGGCGCCCGATCCTGCTCAACCTCGACGGCGGCGAGCACGAGGGCGAGCCGGAGGAGCTCTACGCGCTGGCCGATCTCGTCCACGTCGCGTGCGGCGGCCACGCGGGGGACGACGCGTCGATGAGCCGCGTCGTCGAGGCCTGCCGCCGGAGCGGGACGGCGGTCGGCGCCCACCCCTCGTACGTCGATCGCGAAGGGTTCGGCCGCCGCGCGCTCACGGTAGAGCCGGCCCGGCTCGCGGCGCAGATCGAGGCGCAATGCGCGCGGCTCCGCGCCGTCGCCGAGGCGCGCGGCGCCGCCGTGACCTCGGCCAAGCCGCACGGCGCGCTCTACCACGCGGCCCACGCCGACGCGGAGATCGCGCGGGCGTGCGTGGCGGGGATCGGACGCGCGCTCGGGACGGTCGCCGTCGTCGGGCTCGCGGGGGGCGCGCTCGAGCGCGCCGCGGCGGAGGCCGGGCACTCGTACCTGCGCGAGGCGTTCGCCGACCGGGGCGTCCGCCCCGACGGGACGCTCGTCCCGCGCGGCGAGCCGGGCGCCGTCCTCGACGATCCGGCGGCCGCCGCGGAGCGCGTTCGCGCGCTCCGCGCGAGCGAGGCGGCCGAGACGCTGTGCGTCCACGCCGACACCCCCGCCGCGCTCGACATCGCGCGCGCGGTCCGCCGGGCGCTCGACGCGTGACGCCGTTCGGCGACAGGGCCGTACGCTTCGACGTCCCCGCGGGCGCCGCCCGACGGCGGCTCGTCGCCGAGCTCGCGGCGGTCCCCGGCGTCCGCGACGTGGTGCTCGCCGAAGAGGTCGGCTGCGTCGTCTTCGAAGACGCCGAAGGCGCCGATCGCGGGGCGCGCGCGGCCGTGGCCGCGGCGCTCGCGTCGCGAGGCGCCCCGGAGCGCGACGAGCCGGGCCGAGCGCACGTGATCCGCGTCGTCTACGACGGCGACGACCTCGACGACGTCGCCCGCGCCCTCGGCAAGTCCCGAAGCGACGTCGTCGCCCTCCACGCGGGCGCCGAATACCGCGTCGCGATGCTGGGCTTCATGCCCGGGTTCGCGTACCTCGGCGGGCTCCCGCCCGAGCTCCGTCTGCCGCGCCGCGCGCCCCGACCGCGCGTGCCGGCGGGGAGCGTCGCGATCGCCGCAGGCTACACGGGCATCTACCCGTTCGCCTCGCCGGGCGGGTGGCACCTCTTGGGCCGCGCGCTCGACTTCGCGCCGTTCAGCGCGGGCTCCCCCGCGGCTCCCGAGGGGCGCGCCGTCTTCTCGATCGGAGACGTCGTGCGGTTCGCGCCCGCGCCGGCTCCGGCGGCGATCGCGCCCGAAGCGCCGGCGCGCGCCCCCGCGCTCGTCCCGGGCGAGGCGAGCGGCCGACCGCCGCGTCCCCACCTCGAGATCACGCGCGCCGGCGGCTTCGCGATCCTCGTCGACGGCGGAAGGCCGGGGCGGATGCGCGACGGCGTGCCGCCCGGCGGACCGCTCGTCCGCGCCCTCTTCGACCGCGCGAACCGCGCCGCGGGCAACGAGGCGGGGGCGTGCGCGGTCGAGCTGTCGGGCTCGCTCGAGGTCACGGCGCGCGGCGGCCCGATCACGATCGCCGACGACGTCGCCGGCGCCGTCACGCTCCCCGAGGGAGGACGCCACGTCGTGTCGACCGACGGGCGCGCGCGGGCCCGCTACCTCGCGCTCGCCGGCGGCGTCGACGCGCCGGAGATCCTCGGCGGACGCGGCGCGCTCCTGGTCGCAGGGATCGGCGGCCTCCTCCGCCGCGGCGATCGGCTCGCGGCGCTCGGGCGCGCGCCTCGGCCGCCGCAGGGCCCGACCGGCGGCTCGGTCCCGGCCGAGTCGACCGCCTCGGCCGACCCGCGCGACGAGGACCGACCGATCGCGCTCGTGCCCGGCCCCGACGCCTCCGCCCTCCCGCTCGACGCCCTCTCGGAGCAGGTCCTCCGCGTCTCCGCCGCGTCGGATCGCACGGGCACCCGCCTCGACGGGCTCGCGCCGGGCGCGACGGACCTCGCGTCCCACGCGCGGCGCTCCACGCCGATGGTGCTCGGCGCGATCGAGCTGACGCCGTCCGGGCTCATCGTGCTCGGCCCCGACCACCCCACGACGGGCGGCTACCCGGTGGTGGCCGTCGTCCGCTCCTCGTCGCTCGATCGGCTCTTCGCGCGGCCGATCGGCGCCGCCGTCCGCTTCGTCGTCTCCTGAGCCGCGCGGAGATCCGGGCGCCGCGCGCGAACGCGCATCGCACACACCGCTCGACGCGCCTACATTCTCTCCCCAAAGTACCCGCTCGCCGAAGGAGACGTGGACGGAGACTTGCCTGAACCGGACGAACGAGGTCACAAGACGGGCGTGAGATCGGGGTCCCTTGTCCTGTTGCCCGTGTTGGTCTTGTCGGCGGCGTGCGAGTCGAGCACGCCGGATCGGACCGTCGCGACGTCCGCCGAAACCAACGTCGTCACGCCGAAGGTGACGTGGCCGGCCGCCAAGGTCGACGCGCGCGCGTTCGCGGCGCTCGGCGACCCGACGCGCGCGAAGGAGCTCGCCAGCCGCTCTCCGGTCCCGGTCCTCGCGCCGACGAGCGTGACGTTCGAGCGGCCGACCTTCGTCGTCGGCGCCGAGTTCTACGCGCTCACCGGGCGCGTGGCCGGCGCGACGATCGCCATCCAGGGGACGCGCGCCGCGCGCCGCTACGACGACGTCCCGCCGATCGCGGGCGATCGCCACCTCCGCGGGCAGCGCGGCTTCGTCTCGCTCAACGAGAGCATCCGCACGACGTCGTGGCTCGAGAACGGCGTCGCGTACTCCGTCGACATCGAGTGCGCCGACCCGACCGACGCGCGCTGCGCCGAGGAGACGTTCGCCCTCGACGTCGTCGAGCACCTCGCCTTCGCCGGCGGAGCGTCCCGATGACGCGCCGGATCGCCTCCGCCCTCGTGCTGGCGACGAGCCTCACGCTCGCCGGCTCCGCCGCCGCCGAGACGTTTGCGTTCGAGCCGCCCGGCGCGCTCGCGCCCACCTCGGGCACCGGACGCGAGGACGACCGCGTCTACGCGCCCGCGATGCGCTTCCCGATGGAGTCGGGCCCGGCCTACGCGAACTCCCAGGTCTGGGGCCACGGCGGCAACAGCGGCCCGAAGGGCTCGAGCCAGTGCGACGTCGAGAACTTCTCCTACCCCTGGCGCGACAACTACTGCGAGTCCCGCTCCTGGGACATGCCACTCTGCCCCTCCGGCACGGGGCACCAGGGCCAGGACATCCGCGCGGCGACCTGCGAGAAGGACGTCCACTGGGTCGTGGCCGCCGCCGACGGCAGCATCACCAACGTCGGCTCGTACTCGGTCTACCTCACGGCGGACGACGGCACGCGCTTCGACTACCTCCACATGAGCGAGGTCGCCGTCCAAGAGGGCGACGACGTCAAGCGCGGCCAGCGGCTCGGCAAGGTGTCCAACCAGTTCGGCGGCACGCCGACGACCGTGCACCTCCACTTCAACATCAAGCAGAACGTCGCGGGCGTCGGCTTCGTCTTCGTGCCGACGTACATGTCGCTCGTCGAGTCCTACAAGGACCTCCTTAACCCGGCGCCGCCGCCGTCGGACGCGGGGCGGCCCGAGCCCCCGCCGAGAATACGCAGGACGATCGTCGCGACCA
>JAHBWF010000002.1:110000-135457 GCA_019637105.1 Labilithrix sp. | reverse complement strand
GTGCTCGGTCTCCTGCTCGAAGCCGGGCGGGCAGCTCGCCGAGCCGGAGCCGCTCGAACCGCTCGAGCCGCTCGAGCCGCTGCTCGAGTGCGACTTGCAGTAGCTCGTCGTCGTCCCGTGCTCCTCCTCGATCTCGCACTCGAAGCCGCTGGGGCAATCGGCGTCGGAGCTGCATCGGACGTCGAGGACGACGCGATCGGCGCGGCTGCCGCCGGAGACCGAGTCCTCGCTGCCCGAGCACGCGACGACGAGAGAGAAGAAACCCAACACCAAGAGAGCCTTCGTCATGATCCTGCTTCCTTTCGCCGGTCTGCTTGCCGGCGAACGAGAACGTGACTCCGAAGGGCCGCTTCGCCGAGTTTCGACGCGTTACGATCCCCCCATTCGTGACGTGATACTTTTCTTTTCAACAAAATTTCATTATCTTAAACACGTCTCAATATGGCCTCCAATAGCCCTCGTCGGGTCCGCGCGGGCGGCGCCGACCGTGAGCCGCTCCGTCCGGGCGACACCGAGATCGCCCGCGATTTCTTCGCCGGCCTGTACGCCAAGGTCGCGGAGGCCTCGTTCGACGCCCCGAACGACATCGAGCCCGCCGACGTCGCCTTCGTCGTCGGCGCGCTCACGTTCCTCGGGCGCATCGAGGACGCGCAGCTCTGCTTCGACGGACAGCGGCTCCGAGGAGGACGGCTCGATCCACGCACCGTGGCGGCGGCGCGCTTCTTCCTCGGCGTGGGCTACGCGCGCGCCGGCGACTTCGACCGCGCGTACAAGCTCCTCGCGCACGACGCGCGACGGCGCGCGCGCGACGACGACGCCTGGGTCGTCGCGTTCGTGTTCCAGGGCCTCGCCTGCCAGCGCTACTTCACCGGACGCTACCGCGCCGCCGCCCGGCACGCGCTCCGCGCGCTCCGCGCCGCGCACGTCGCGCACTTCGGCTACATCCAGATGCTCGCGAACGACCTCCGCGGTCACGCGCTCGCGCAGGTCGGTCAGTACCGCGCGGGCATCGCGCTGCTCGAACAGGCGAAGCTCCACTCCGAGCGCCTCGACTTCGGCATGAACACCTACGCGATCGAGTGCTCGATCGCGAACTACACCGCCGAGTTCGTCGCCCGACCGGAGGCGCTGCACCGCGTCCAGGCGCTGCTCGGACGCCGCTGGCACGACTCGTACTCGAAGCGCGCCCTCCTCGCGCAGGCGGCCGTCCAGCTCTCGCTCCGCGGGCACCGCAGCGCCGCGCTCGCCGCGCTCGACGAGGCCGACGCCGACGCGCTCCGCCTCGACGCGCGGCGCGCCAAGGTCGAGAACATCGTCGCGCGCCTCCACGTCCTTCGATGGAACGCCGGGGCGAGCGCTTGCGCCGAGCTGCTCGATCAGACGCGCGAGCTCGTGGTCGACAGCGACGTCGCGTACCGCGCCGAGCTCCTCGGCTTCGAGGCGTTCGTCGGAGGAGCGCTCGCCGATCCGTCGCGCTACGCGCGCGCGCTCGACGGGCTCCGCGCGCTCACGCGCACGAACGAGCACTACCGCGCGAGGGCCGCCCTCGAGCAGTTCGAGGACGCGCCGGCGCGGGCGCGTGTCTTCCCCGAAGACGAGCTGACGCCGCTGCTCCGCGCCGTCGTCGCGCGCGATCTGCGCATCCTCCCTCGCCTGCTCGGGCTCGGGCTGCTCGGCCCCGTACCCGAGCTCCTCGGCCTGACGCCCGGCCGGCGCATCATCGTCCTCACGACGGAGAACGCCGTCCTGCTCGAGGATCACGGCGATCTGCGGCTCGAGCCCGCGCCGCCGCGCTGGTGCGCCGCGCTCTTGCGCGTGCTCGCGAGCGGGGACGCGTCGAAGGAGGCGATCGTCTTCGCGCTCTGGGGCTTACGCACGTACCGCCCCGAGCGGCACGATCCGCTGATCCGGACGACGATCCACCGGCTCCGCGCGTTCCTCGCGCCGTACGGTCGTTGGGTCACCGTGACCGAGAGCGGCTACGGGTGCAGCGTCCCCGTGCACTTCGTCGGCGCCGCGGAGAGCGTCGACCTCGAGGCGCCGCTCGTCGAAGGAGAAGCTCCCGACGTCGAGGTCGCCTCGCCCGCGCTCAAGCCGCGGACCGACGTGGCGGAGACCCCCGAAGAGCGCGTGCTCGAGAAGCTCCTCCAGCTCGAGCGGCGCGTCGGGGTGCGCGACCTCTCTCGATCGCTCGGCCTCTCCGAGAGCACCGTCCTGCGAGCGCTGCGCGAGCTGCTCCGCAAGAAGCGCGTCGTCCGCACCGGCTGCGCCCGCGCGACCCGCTACCAGGCGCGGCGCTGACGCACGATCGCTCCTCCAGCTTTGGACCTCGGGCGCGTCGGCGGCGTGCGCCGGCGCGTGCCGCATGGAAACGAGACGGCCCCTCGCGCCGGAGCGCGAGAGGCCGTCGTCTCTATCGAGAAGCTGCCGGACGGAGCCCGGCGGCTCCTGCGATCTCAGAAGCCGTGGCCGTGGCCGTGGTCGTGACCGCCCGCCGCCGCCTTCTCCTCCTTCGGGCGCTCGGCGACGAGGCACTCCGTCGTGAGCATGAGGCTCGCGACCGAGGCCGCGTTCTGGAGCGCCGTGCGGACGACCTTCACCGGGTCGATGACGCCCTGCGAGAGGAGGTTGCCGTACTGGTCGGTCGCGGCGTTGTAGCCGAAGTCGTCCTTGCCCTCCTTGACCTTGTTCACGACGATCGAGCCCTCGAGCCCGGCGTTCGAGACGATCTGGCGGAGGGGCTCCTCGATCGCGCGGCGGATGATCGAGACGCCGAAGCGCTGCTCGTCCTCGAGCTTGAGCGAGTCGAGCGAAGCCTGCGCGCGGATGAGCGCGACGCCGCCGCCGGGGACGATGCCCTCCTCGACCGCCGCGCGGGTGGCGTGGAGCGCGTCCTCGACGCGGGCCTTCTTCTCCTTCATCTCGGTCTCGGTGGCAGCGCCGACCTTGATGACCGCGACGCCGCCGACGAGCTTCGCGAGGCGCTCCTGGAGCTTCTCGCGATCGTAGTCGCTCGTGGTGTTCTCGATCTGGCCGCGGATCTCCGCGATGCGGCCCTTGATCTTCTCCTTGTCGCCCGCGCCGTCGACGATCGTGGTGTTGTCCTTGTCGAGCGCGACGCGCTTGGCGCGGCCGAGGTCGGAGATCGTGACGTTCTCGAGCTTGAGGCCGAGCTCCTCGGCGATGACCTGACCGCCGGTGAGGACCGCGATGTCCTTGAGCATCTCCTTGCGGCGATCGCCGAAGCCCGGCGCCTTGACGGCCGCGCAGTGCAGCGTGCCGCGGAGCTTGTTGACGACGAGCGTCGCGAGCGCCTCGCCCTCGATGTCCTCGGCGATGATGAGGAGCGGCTTCTGGCTGCGGGCGATCGCCTCGAGCACCGGGAGCAGGTCCTTCATGTTGGAGATCTTCTTCTCCGAGATGAGGAGGTACGCGTCCTCGAGGACGGCCTCCATGCGCTCCGGATCCGTGACGAAGTACGGCGAGAGGTAGCCGCGATCGAACTGCATACCCTCGACGACCTCGAGGACCGTCTCCGCCGTCTTGCTCTCCTCGACGGTGATGACGCCCTCCTTGCCGACCTTCTCCATGGCCTGGGCGAGCTTCTCGCCGATCTCCTTGTCGCCGTTCGCGCTGATGGTGCCGACCTGGGCGATCTCCTTCGGATCCTTGGTCTGCTTCGCCATCTTCTTGAGCGCCTCGGTCAGGGTCGCCACGGCCTGGTCGACGCCGCGCTTGATCTCCATCGGGTTGTGGCCCGCCGCGACGAGCTTCGAGCCCTCGCGGTAGATCGCCTGCGCGAGCACCGTCGCCGTCGTCGTGCCGTCGCCCGCGACGTCGCTCGTCTTCGACGCGACCTCACGGACCATCTGCGCGCCCATGTTCTCGAAGCGGTTCTCGAGCTCGATCTCCTTCGCGACCGTGACGCCGTCCTTCGTCACCGTCGGCGAGCCGAAGCTCTTCTCGATGACGACGTTGCGGCCCTTCGGCCCGAGGGTGACCTTGACCGCGTCGGCGAGCGCGTTGACGCCCGAGAGGATCAGGTTGCGAGCGGACTCGGTGTAGACGATTTCCTTGGCTGCCATGTTCGTACCTCTGAATTCTTTGGAGCTGGGGACGCGGCGAGGCGCGTCAGATCACTTCTCGAGGACCGCGAGGATGTCGTCCTCGCGAACGATGAGGCGCTCCTCACCTTCGAGCTTCACCTCGGTGCCGCTGTACTTGCCGAAGAGGACGCGGTCGCCGACCTTGACGTCGAGCTTCTTGACCGTGCCGTCCTCGAGGACCTTGCCGTTGCCGACCGCGACGACCTCACCCTCGATCGGCTTCTCCTTGGCCGTGTCGGGGATGATGATCCCGCCCTTGGTCTTCTCCTCTTCCTTCACACGCTTGAGGATCACGCGGTCCTGCAGGGGACGGATATTCATGGTCTTTGCTCCTGACTTTCGATGAGGCCCGCGCTCGCCGCGGGCGAGAAAGGGGTGCGCTCGGCCGCTCCCGCGTTGGGGCAGGCCGATTGTTAGCACTCACCAAAGACGAGTGCTAACGGGCGCCGCGCAATCTAATCGCAACCTTCAGGCCGTCAAGAGGCAGCGGCCCGCTTCGTAACGCAACATCGGCGTGACAATTTTAGTTGCAATCTCGAGCGTTTGTCAGCGGACGTCGGACGCACCGGCCGCGGCCGTCGCGCCCTGGCACTCACGGACGACGACTGCTGCCTCATCCGCGACCACTAACCTCGCGTAGCTGCTGGTGAAATTGCTCGAGCGGCGCACCTTCGATAAAACGAGAGGTAGGCCGGACGAACTTCGCCTCGAGCACGACATTGGAGTGAAGCTGCGCAGTTTCGGTCCGTTCATACGAGGAGCAACGATGTCGATTGTCGCAACCACCTCGGTCTCGGATTTCTTCGAAGAAGTCGTCGATGACGCGCTCAAGTCGCGCGGCGTCAGTGCCTCGGAGGGCGCGCGTTCGTACGTGGTCGCGCTGCTCGCCGACCTCGCGAAGCCCGGCAGCCCCGTCGAGCGGACGCTCGAGCGCCCGCTGACGCTCCTGCTCGACGAGGCCCTCAAGACCCCCGAGCGCGGCGAGCGCTTCGAGCGCCTCCGCGTCCTCGGCGACGGCGTCCTCTACTCGTCCGGCTTCTTCGCCGATCACTTCGAGGCGCGCGGCGTCGACACGAGCTACCTGATCGGCATCGGGCGCACCGCCTACGACAGCGCCGGATCGCTGATCCGCACGCGCTCCAACGACGAGAACAAGCTCGACATCTTCGCCGAGCTGTCGGAGGGCTTCGCGAGCTTCGTCGACGTCGTCGCCGAGGTGGCGAACGCGACCATCGCGAGCGGCGTCGCGACGTCGCGCGGCCTCATCAAGCTCTACGAGCGCTGGCTCAAGACGCGGAGCGACAAGCTCGCCGACGCGCTGAGCTCGCACGGCTTCGTCGCGCGCCCCGCGTTCGCCGGCGCCACGCCTTCCGCCGACAGGAACCCCGCCGCGTCGACCAAGGGCGGCCGGGTCCTGTCGTGACGAGACCGCCGGAGTCGCCGTCTCGCCTCGACGGAAACGGCGCGCTCCTCGTTCGCGAGATCGCGCTCGCCGCGCGGATCCAGCGCGGGCTCGAGAACCTCTATCGGCTCGATCGCGCCGCCGCCGTGGACGACTTCGTCGCTCACGCGGGCGACGGCGCGCGCGAGGGCCTCCTGGTCCGCGAGACCGACGGAGGCCTCGAGCTCCGGCTGCACCTCCCCAAGCTCGGCGAGAGCCGCGAGGACCTCGATCCGATCTGCCAGATCATCGAGGGCGTGAGCCACTTCGTCTACCTCGCCGATCGCGCGTCGCAGGAGCGCTCGACCACGCAGCTCGAGCTCGAGCTGCAGGCCGAGGTCGACAAGTACGTGGTGCTCGCCGCCTCCCTCGACGGCTTCGACGAGGTGACGAGCCGCCGACTGCGCGAGCGCCTCTACGAGCGCGTGGTGTACCTCCACCCCGAGGGGTCGATCGAAGGGGAGCGCTACCGCGTCGCCAACGACCGCGCCCGACGCTTCACCGGCCGGCTCGAGCGCGAGTTCGTCGCCCGGGCGCGCTACGGCGAGCTGCACGAGGAGCTTCGCCGCTTCTTCCACATGAGCCAGGGCGACAAGCTGCGCGCCGCCTGACGCGCGGCGGGGCGCCTGCCACGCGCCGGCGACCGGCGAGGTGAACGCCGCCACGTTCAGCCGGAACCGCGCGCGTTCCCTCCACGGCGGGACGCGCGGCGCCAAATGGTCGAAACTCGTCGACCGCACGCGCGGCACGCGGGCTGCTCCTCGGAGGGTCAACCCCCAACCGAGAGGTACCTTCGACCATGAAGCTCGCGAACCTTGCGCTCGTCTCCGCCACGATCCTCGGAACCCTCGCCGTCGGCTGCACGAGGGACGACGACACCGCCGCCGCCGACGACGCCTCGCTCGGCTCCGCGGAGTCCCAGCTCGTCGAGGACGACACCGAGGCCAGCGACCTCGACGACGATCTCGAGATCGGGCTCGACGAGCCGCTCAGCGGCGCGAGCGAAGCGGAGCCCGGATCGCCGGCGGACGGCGCGAGCGACGACGAGGTCCTCGAGGCGGTCCGCAGCAACGCGGGCCGCTTCTTCGCGCCGGCCGGCTGCGTCACGTCGACGCGCGACGGCGACCGGATCACGCACGTCTTCGCGGGCTGCACGGGGCCCTACGGGATGACGACGTTCGACGGCACGGTCGTCTCGACCTACGCCCGCGAGCCCGGCAAGCTCACCGTCACGCACCGGACCGACGGCTTCGAGGCGAACGGCGCGACGATCGCCGGCACCCGCGTCGTGACCTACACGCGCGACGGCTCGACCGTCACGAAGAGCCGCACGGGGAGCTGGACGGGCACGACCGCGAAGGGCAACCCGATCGGCCACGACGCGAGCTTCGTCACGACGTACGACGCGTCGACGAAGTGCCTGACGCGCGACGGCAGCGCGCAGACGTCGATCGGCGCGCGCTCGTTCGAGCGCACGGTCGACGGCTACCGGCGCTGCGGCGTCGGCCGCGGCGGCTGCCCGGAGAGCGGCACGATCGTCCTGTCGCGCACGAAGGACGGCGCGAGCCTGAGCCTCACGCTCGCGTTCCCCGGCGGCCCGAGGCTCCGCGTCACGCGCCCGAACGGCAGGGAGGTCACGCGCCTCCTCGTCTGCCGTCCGAACGCGACCTGAGCGCGGCCTCCGCCGCTCTCGTCCTCTCGGGGGGGCTCCCGCCCTCCCCCGCCCCGAAGGCGCGGTTCTTCGGGTCCTCCTCCGCGGCGGCTCCGCCGCGCGTCGCCGATGTCGGATCTGGACGGCCCGTCAGAGCCCCATCAGCTTGGCGACGTAGTAGCGCATCGTCTCCGTGGTCCCGCCGCCGATCCGGAGCAGGCGCTGATCGCGCCAGGCGCGGCCGATGCGGTACTCCTCGATGTAGCCGGCGCCGCCGTGGAACTGGAGGCACTGGTCCATGATCTCGGCGCCGGTCTCCGCGACGAAGATCTTCGCCATGCTGATCAGCTTCACGGTCTCGAAGCTGATCGGCTGGTTCTTCACGTAGCGCTCTTCGTTGTAGACGTCGCACGCCTTGTAGCTGAGCGCCTTCGCCGCCTCGAGCTTCGCGTAGAGGTCGACGAACTTGTGCTGCCAGTACTCGCGCTTGATGATCGGCTTGCCGAACGCCTTGCGGTCGCGGCCGAACGCGATCGACTCCTCCATCGCGAGCTCGAAGCCGGCGCAGCCGCTGATGCAGGCGATGAGCCGCTCCGTCTGGAAGTTCTGCATCAGGTACATGAAGCCCTGGTTCTCTTCGCCGAGGAGGTAGCGCTTCGGGATGCGCATGTCCTCGAACGCGAGCTCCGCGGTGTCGCTGGCGTGGTTGCCGACCTTCTTCAGCTTCTTCGAGACGCTGAAGCCCTTCGTGCTCGTGGGCACGAGGAAGAAGCTGCAGCCGTGCGCGCCGGCCTCCGGGTTCGTCTTCGC
Organism: Labilithrix sp.; assembly: GCA_019637105.1. Classification (GTDB taxonomy): domain Bacteria; phylum Myxococcota_A; class Polyangia; order Polyangiales; family Polyangiaceae; genus Labilithrix. The sequence goes on along the minus strand of JAHBWF010000002.1, from coordinate 127,449 downwards.
GAGCAGCGTGACGAAATCGGCGCGGCAGCCGTTGGTGATGTACGTCTTCGAGCCGTTGATGACGTAGTCGTCACCGTCCTTCTTCGCGATGGTCTGGATGCCGGCGACGTCGCTGCCGGCGTTGGGCTCGCTCACGCCGAGCGCCACGATCTTCTCGCCGCGGAGCGCGGGCTTGAGAAACTCCTCGATCTGCTCCTTCGTGCCGAGATCGCTGATCACGGGCGTCGCCATGTCGCCCTGGACCAAGAGCCCCATCGCCACGCCCGCGGAGTGGCCCTTCGGGAGCTCCTCGGCCTTGGCGACGCTGAACCAGTAGTCGCCCCCGGCGCCGCCGTGCTCCTCGGGGTAGTGCGCGCCGAACAAGCCGAGCTCCCCCGCGCGCTTGAAGACCTCGTTCGGGAAGATCTCCGCCTTTTCCCACTCGTCCGCGAAGGGCGCGAGCTCCTTCTGCGCGAACTGGCGGACGGTGTTCCTGAACTGATCGTGCTCCTCGCGGAACGGGCTGGGCATGTCGAGCTCCTCGATCTACCGGCGGCCGCCGGTGTCAATCTTTCGTACACGAAATATCATGGATCGCAACGCAGAAAGCGCCGCCCGGCGCGCTTGAAATATGGCGCGACGAGCGCGGCGGCGGCGCCGCGCCGGTCCTCACGGGTGAGCTCGGCGACGACGCGGCGCGCGAGCGCGTCGGCTCCGCCGTGGGAGCACGCCGCGACACGGCTGGGCCCGCGACGGCCTTCGAGCTCGCGCGCTCTACTTCTTCGCGCCGGCGACGGCCGAGGGCGGGACGATGTTCGCGATCGGCGGGACCTCGCGGAGCGCCGCGATGAGCGCGTCCTTGTCCTCCCTGGTCATGCCCTTGTAGTACGACCACGGCATGGAGTAGAGGTCGCGGCCGTCCTTGCCCTTGCCCTCTTCGATCGCGCGGCGGACGTCCTCGTCGCTGTAGGCGCCGATGCCCGTCGCCTTGTCGCTCGTGATGTTCGGCGCGATCGCGTAGCCGCGCCCGTTCGCGAGCGGGAACTTCATCCCGCCGGCGAGCGCCTTGCCCTCGATCTTCCGCATCTTCTCGTCGACCGAGTCGTGGCAGTCGTTGCACGACGACGCCCGAAGGAGCCACCTTCCGCGCGCGAGCTTGTCCGACGGCGACGGCGCAGGCGGCGGAGCCGTCTCGAGCGGCTTCGGGACCGCGCGGAGGAACATCGAGACCGGAAAGCTCACCGATGTCTTGCCCGCGTCGTTCTTCACGGGCTTGAGCGTCCGGAGGTACGCGATGATGTCGAGCACGTCGCCGTCGCTCAGCGTCTCGCGGTAGGTCGTGTACGGCATCTGCGGGAAGAGGCCGCGACCGTCCTTGCTCACCCCCTCGCGGATCGCGCGCGCGACCTCGCCGTCGGTCCAGCCGCCGATCCCCGTCTCGCTGTCGGAGGTGATGTTGCCCGCGCGGATGTGGACCGGGGAGTCCGGGATCTCGCCGAAGTCGCGGCCCGCGCCGAGCTTGCCCTCGACGACCGGCTCGCCGGGGATCGCGGAGTCGACCTGCGAGTGGCACCCGACGCACGCCGTGACGTGGTGCACGAGGTAGCGACCGCGCTCGACGGCCTCGGAGTTCGTCGGCGCCGACATCACCGGCGCCGGTCGCGACTTCGGTGACAGGGCGTAGAACTTCACGATGACCGCGGTGATCAAGAGGACGATCACCGCGCCGACGCCGGCGAGCACACGCTTGATGATCTTCTTCATGGTCACTTCCTCTCGGAGTCGAAGCTGCGGATCTGCGCGACGAGCGCCGCGAGCTCGGCGTCGGTGAAGGACGCGCCGAACGGAGGCATGCCGGAGCCCTTCCCGTTCCGGATCGTCATCTTGAGCTGCTCGTCGGTGCGGGCGCGCTGGAAGTCGTGGTCGCGGAAGTCCCGCGGCGCCGGGCCTCCCTCGAACGCGGGCACGCCGCCCGATCCGTCGGCGCCGTGGCAACGCGCGCACGCGTTCGTGAAGAGCTCGCGGGCGCCCGCCGTCGGCGGCTCGGACTTCTTGCACCCGATCGCCGCGAGCGCGAAGAGCACGGCGGCAGCAAAGACCTCGGCGCGCACGACGGCATGTAGCCCCACCGGCGACCGCGCGTCAATCACGCGCGCGGCGTCGATCAGAGGCGCCTGAAGCCGTACCTCTCCACCAGGATCCGCTCGTAGCCGGGAAGGTGGGCGCGGCCCATGACGACGACCGCAGCGCGCTCGGACGGGTGGTCTTCGAGCATGCGCACGGTGCCCGCGGCCATGAGCTCGTCGCGGAGCGTGAGGATCCCGATCATCGGGTGGATCACCCAGCTGAAGGAGTACCTCCGGAGCGCGATCGCCGGGATCAACGCCAAGAGGTGCACCTGGAACGCGACCACGAGCACCGCGATCACCAGCGCGAGCCCCGGCGAGATCGCGCTGATCAGCGGGGCGAGCAGGCCGAGGAACGCGACCACGAAGAACGCCGTCATGTAGAGCGACGTCACGTGCAAGCCGAACGGCATCCGCTTCGCCCGCTCGAGCTCGACCGTGTAGCCGGAGGGGAGCTGCTTCGCGTCCGTGATGGTGCTCCCCTTGATCGCGCCGAAGGAGAGCGTGCGCAGCAAGACGCGCGGCGCGTTGATCACGACGCCGAGCGCCCGGCCGCCGACGACCTGCTTGCGCTGGAACGTCTCGACGCCGCGCAGCTCGAAGTTGCCGACCACGTCCTTGCCGATCTCGGACGCCTTCGCGAGCTTCAGGTGCGCTTCGCCGAGGATCGCGACCACGCGCCCGTCCGGAGCGCGCACGGCGCGGACGGCATAGCTCCACTTCTCGGCGCGAGCGCGCTCGAGCGCTCGACGCGCACCTTCCGGGAGGTCTTCCACCGCCATCGAGCGTAAGCACGACGGGCTCCGGAAGGAAGGCAGGTCGCTCGCCCCCGACGGCCGAGCCCGACGGCGCGGGGCGCGCGACGGCGGCGCTCGAGGACACGCCGGAGGACCGGAGGCCAGCCGGCACGAGCCTCCGCCGACGCGCGGCGACCGGCCGAGCCGCGGACGAGCTCCGAGAAGCGCGGCATCACGACGCTCCCGGTCCTGCCGCTCGAAGCCCTGCCGCTCCGCGCGATGGCTCGGCTCGACGCGACGCGCATCGATCTCGACGGACACGCCTCGACCTCGACCGCGACGCGCCTCCACCTCGACGCGCATGCCCCCGACGGACACGCCTCGACCGCGACGGACACGCCTCGACCTCGACCGCGACGCGACGCACCTCCGCCTCGACGCAACGCGCATGTCCCGACGGCCCGTGCATCGACCTCGACGCAACGCGCATGCCCCGACGGCCGTGCATCGACCTCGACGCGACGCGCATCGCCCCCCCCCGACGGCCGTGCATCGACCTCGCGACGGACGTGCGCGCGTGGAGCGCTTCCGCTCAGCGCTTCCTGGCCTTCTTCGCCGGCTTCGCGGCCTTCTTCTTCGTCGGCTTCGCCGTCTTCTTCGCGGCCGTCTTCTTCGCCGGCTTCACGGTCGACTTCTTCACGGCCGTCTTCTTCGCCGCCGTCTTCTTCGCGGGCTTCGCCGCGGCTTTCCTCGCCGCCGTCTTCTTCGCGGGCTTCGCCGCGGCTTTCTTCACGGCCGGCTTCGCCTTCGCCGGCTTCGCCGCGGTCTTCTTCGCCGGCTTCGCCGCGGTCTTCTTCGCCGGCTTCGCCGCGGTCTTCGCCGGCTTGGCGGCCGTCTTCTTCGCCGGCTTCTTCCGCGCCGGCGCCGGCTTCGACTTGGTCTTCACCACGCCGCTGCCGGCCGGGACCGCCGCCGGCTTGGCCGCGCCCGCCGTGCCGTTGATCGACGGACGAACCACGCTGAGGCGCTGGCCTTCGCGCGACTTCAGCGTGTCGCGGACCTTGTCGTCGAAGTCTTCGAACTCGAACGGCTTGTCGATGTACGCGTCCGCGCCGTAGAGCGGGCTCGTCATCTGGTTCAGGTTCTCGCCGATGCCCGTCAACATGACGACGCCGGTGTGCGCGAGCCCGATGTCTTCGCGGATCTTGCGGCACACCTCCCAGCCGCTCATCCCGGGCATCATGACGTCGAGCACGACGAGGTCCGGGAGGTGCTCCTGCGCGAGACGCCACGCCTCCTCGCCGTCGGAGGCCTGGATGACCTCGAGCTTCGGATCGCTCATCGTGCGGAGATGACGCGCGACGAGCTCCAACATCGAGGGCTCGTCATCGGCGACCAGAACGAGCGGGGCGGAAGTGGTCATGCGCGTACTATCGAGGGGGCCCCCTCTTGGGTCAAGAGGGCACGTCCACCGCGCGCCCGATCGCGCGCGAGGCGTCGTCGTCCTCGGCGGGGCTCCCGCTCGGCGGCGAAGGGCACGGGTGCCGCGGCGCCCTCCCGGCGGCGGGCGCCGTCGTGACGAGGACCGCCGGACCGCGCCGCTATTCGCCGCGGAACTTCGTCGGGACGCGCGACGTCGACTCGACGAGCTGCTTCGAGGCGTTGACGTGCTTCACCATCGTCGGCATGTGCCCCTTGGTCAGCTTCAACTTGCCCTGCATCAGCGCCTTGGTCGGGTCGACTTCCTTCTTGATGACCTGCTTCCACTGCGCGTAGCTCGCGACGACCACGAACGGCGCGTCGCGCTCGGCGTCCTTGGCCGGGAGGAGCTTGCACTCGCGGCAGCGGCCCTCGTGCACGTCGAGCCACATCGCCGTGTCCTCGGGGATGTCGAGGGCGGGCTCGGCCTTGACGACCATCGCGACCACGCCGTGCGTCCAGTCCTTGCCGGCCTTCGCGTACTCGGCGTTCGCGTTGATCGCGTCCTTGTACGCAAGAACCCATGCCTCGGAAGGAAAGTCGAGCTCGACCGCGGATGCCATGCTGGGACAGTCCTATACTCCGAGCCGGCGTCGCTCGACAACGCGGAGGCGTTCGGCGAGCATCGTCCTTTCCGCCACGCGGGCGCGGCGCTCTGCTTCGTGCCCCGCCGCCCGTCGACGGCGGTCCCCCGGGCTCCGCCGCCAGGTGAAGGCACAGCTCTCCCGACCCGCCCCATCCATGTCCCCGCCGAAGCCCCCCAACGCGATCGCCGACCGGCGCGCGACGACGACCATCCGAGGAGGCCGCGCCACCGTCCACGACCGCGGCAACAAGCGCCTCGACGGCGTGCTCGAGTTCGTCGCGTTCGCCGCGAAGCCGATGCCGCTCGTCTCGCTCCTCGACGAAGCCCCCGCGCGCATCGCGGCGATCTTCGAGGCCGACGTCTGCTCGCTCTACCTCGTCGAGGGCGACGGCAACGAGCTCGTCATGCGCGGCAACGTCGGCTTCGCGCCCGACGCGCTCGGCCAGGTTCGGCTCGCGATCGGCGAGGGCATGACCGGCGAGGCGGTCGAGTACCTCCGCCCCGTCACGAGTGACAACGCCGGCTCGCACCGCTCGTACAAGCACTTCGACGACCTCGGCGAGGAGCGCTTCCCGATCTTCCTCTCCGTCCCGATCCGCGGCAAATCCGGCCCGCTCGGCGCGCTCGTCGTGCAGCGCAAAGAAGACGCCGCCCGCGGGCAGTTCGAGGATCGCGACATCGAGCTGCTCACCGCGCTCGGCGCGATCATCGCCGCCGGGATCCGCCACGCCGAGCTCATCGACACGGAGCGCGACAAGCACGCGCCGTCGCCGCGCAAGGCCGGCGGCGGCACGCGCAAGGTCACGCTGACGGGCCGCCCGTTCATCTCGGGCCGGGCGCTCGGCGCCATCGCCGCGCTCCGCCGCCCGTCGAGCGCGCGCTCCCACGACCCGACGCAGAACCGCGACGTGAAGGACGAGCAGAAGCTCCTCCGCGGCGCCTTCGACGTCGCCGACAAGGCCGTGCGCGGCCTGTCCGACCGCGCACGCGCGATGCGCCTCGGCGATCAGGCGGGGTTCTTGGCGACCTACGTAGACATCCTCGGCGACGCCCGCTTCCGCGAGCGCGCGGACGAGCTCGTCATGGAGGGCCAGGGCATCGCGGCGGCGCTCGGCCGGGTCGCGCGGGAGGTCACGCGGACCGCCGCGTCGATCACGCGCGACGCGTTCCTCGAGGAGCGCGCTCGCGACATCGAGGATCTCTGCGACGCGCTCGTGATGCTCGCGCAGGGCGACAAGCGCGCCGAGCTCCCGCTGAAGGGCATCCTCGTCGGCGACGGCATCAGCGTCTTCGACCTCTTGATCTCGGCGCGCGCGCACCCCGTGGGCGTAGCCCTCACCGACCGCGCGACCGGTCCGCGTACGCGCACCCTCCTGCGTCTCCTCGGCGTCCCCGCGATCGTCGGGTTGGAGGGCCTCTTCAAGTGGGCGGCCGACGGGGACGTCGCGCTGCTCGACGCCGATCACGGTCTCTTGGTGATCAACCCCTCGCGGTCGGAGGTCGCCGCCCTGCGCGAGTACAAGCGCGCGCACGGCAAAGACACGCTAGAGTGAAGGCCCCCGAGCGCTGACGGGCGGTCGGCCGAACGCCGAGACGCGCGCATCGAGCGAATCGTACAAAGCTCGACCTTCGGCGCGTGTCGATACGGACGATGTTCGCTCCCATGGCCCAGTCCCAGCCCGACCTCCCCGGAATGATCGAGAGCGCCGACGAAGGCGATCGTCCCTCCATCACGGAGGTCAACGGTACGGTCGCGCGCTTCGAGATGGCCTACAACCCGAACCCGAGCGATCGCTTCGTGTTCGGACCGCCGACCTGGCAGCGGCTCCCGTCGCTCCTCTTCCTCGGGTTCGCCGCGGTCGTGGCCGGCGCGGCGCTGCTCGCCCACTCCGGCTCGAGCAACACGTCGCTCTACCGGTTCATCGTCGCGGAGCACCGGACGCCGCTCGTGTTCGTGATCGTCATCGCCGCGGTCGCGACCTTCATCCGCTCGGGCCTCCGCGGCGTCATCGTGACGCGCGACGGCGTGGAGATGCGCACCCTCGCGATGGGCTTCCCGCGCGTGAAAAAGTACCGCTGGGCGCAGATCGAGCGCGTCATCCTCGACCGGGAGGACGTCCTGCTCGAGCTCTGGAACGGGACCTACGAGCGGCTGCCGAAGGTGCGCGAGGGCGAGAAGATGGTCGACCTCCTCGAGCGCGTCGCCGTCGGACGAGGCCGCCAGGTGACCCGGCTCGATCGGAGGCGCTGAGCGGTCGGCGCGCGCCGACCGCCGCGCGCTCGAGCCGTCAGGGTCGGCGTCGCAGCTCCACGTCGTCGACGAAGAGGCAGCGGCCGGCCTCGATCACCGGAGCCGCGACGGTCACGCGGACGTTCGTGGCGTCGGCCTCGAGCTCGAGCGTCGCCTCGAGGCGATCCCAAGCCTCGCGGACGGCGACCGCCGGCGCGACCGCTCTCACGGCGACGCCTCCTTCGGTCGCGGCGTCGATGCGCGCCGACGCCTCCGCCGGCGCCGCGTTCTCCGCGCGCTTGCGGACCCAGGCGGTGAGCACGTACCGGCCGGCCGACGCGGCGCCGAGATCGTGCACGAGCCCGAGGTCCGCGGCCGACCCGTCCGAGCAGACCTTGCACGAGTACGCGCCGGAGCGCGCCGGCGACGCGCGGATCGCGTCCGCGCCCAGCACGGGCCACCCGTTGCAGTCGGCGCTCGCCGGCTCGAAGCTCCACGAGAGCAGCGGCGCGCGCTCGGCGGACGCGGGATCCGCCGCCGCGGGGACCTCCGCACCACGGGTCTCGCGCGCGTCGCCCGACGGCGCGTCCTGCCCCGCTTCAGCGTCCTCCGCGCAACCGGCCGCGCACGCGGGGACGGCGAGGACGAGCAGGCCGACGATGATGCGTTTTGTCACCACGAGTCGAGCCTACCTTCGACCCATCCGTTGCGCCGAGCGCTGGAATGCTCGAGCTGACACTTTTGGTGGGCGCGGCTGCGCCTCCCGCCTTCACGCGCGCTGAGCTCCGGATCATCCAGTGGGATCGCGTGGCGCGGGGAGGCTGCTCTTCGATGCCTCTCAGTCTAATCACCGCATCGAGGCCTTGGAGCCCGCGCGGCGACGCGCCGGCGGCTCGGCTTCGCTCGTCGACGTGCCGCGCTCGCCCCTCCGCGCCGCCCGGCCGCGGTCAAGCGCGCGCGCTCCACTCGGCCTTCACCGACGCGCGCAGCGGCTCGTCGACGAGCAGCTCGACGGCGGTGCGCGCGAGCGCCTTCGCGGCCTCCAGCGCCGTGGCGATCCCGCGCTCGCTCGCGGCGGCCTCGGCGAACGCGTGCTGGTGGCAGAGCGCCTCGTTCTCGCCGACGATGGCGAGGTACGGGTGGATCGAGGGCACGACGTGCGAGACGTCCCCCATGTCCGTGCTGCCCGCGCCGACGCGGTCGTCGGTCTCGCGCGCGGGCCGGCCGAGCGCGCCGAGGTGCGCGCCGAACACGCGCGCCATCGTCATGTTGTTGCGCATGTCGCGGTAGCCCTCGCGCGCGACGATCTCGACGTTCACCTCGCTCGCCAGCGCGGCCGCCTGAGCGCACCGCTCGACGATGGCGCGGACGCGGGCGAGCTCCTCGGTGTCGCGCGCGCGGACGCTGAGCTCGCACGAGGCGAGCTCCGGGATGATGTTGACGGCCTGACCGCCGTTCGTGACGTACCCGTGGACGCGAACGCCGTCGCGGAAGCGGACGCGCTGGCCGTCGATCAGGCGAAACGCATTCCATGACGCCAGGGAAGCCTGCCGTCGTGCGGGGCCGCCGCAGGCGCGGGCGCGCCGATGAACTTCATCGTGAGCCACGTGCTCGCGAGCGCGGTGTGCGCGAGCATGTCGCGATCGAACGGGTGGAACATCATCGCGGCGTCGAGCCCTTCGAAGACCCCGCGCTCGATCATCCGGATCTTGCCGCCGCCGCCCTCCTCGGCCGGAGTGCCGAGGAAGAGGACCTCGCCCCCCGTGCGGTCGACGACGGCCGCCGCCGCGAGGAACGCGCCGACGGCGCTCGTCGCGATGAGGTTGTGCCCGCACGCGTGCCCGATCTCCGGCAAGGCGTCGTACTCGCCGAGGATGGCGACGCGCGCGCCGCCCGCGGATCCCCGCTTCGCCCGGAGCGCGGTCGACATCCCGGCGAGGCCATGCTCGACGTCGAAGCCGCGCGCGCGGAGGAGCTCGGCGATCCAGGCGGACGCCTTGTGCTCCTCGAAGCGGAGCTCCGGGTTCGCGTGGATGTCGCGCGAGAGCTTGACGAGCGCGGGGCGCGCCTCGTCGACCGTCGCGTCGATGACCCTGGACAGCTCGGCAGAAAGCATCGGTCGGAGCCGCTACCAGCGCGCCCGGACCGCCGCAAGGATGCTATGAAGAGCTCGTGCGACGGCGATCGGCGTGGATCCTCGGAGTGCTCGGCCTGGTGGCGACGGCGTGTCGCGATCAGCCGGTCGCCGGCGTGCCGCCCTTGCCGAGCGCGCCGCCCGCCCCCAGCGACGATCCGGCGCAGGCGGTCCTGGCGAGCGCCGAGGAGCCGCCGCCCGACGCGGGCGAGCGCGCCTTCGTCGCGGAGCGCGTCCACGGGCAAGGCGCCGCGATGGGAACGCACGTCACGTTCGCCGCGTACACGACGCCCTCGACGGACGCCCGGAAGACGCGCGCCGCCTTCGACGCCGCGATCGAAGAGATCAAGCGCATCGAAGCGCTGATGACGACCTGGCGCGACAGCGAGGTCACGCGCATCAACGCGGCGGCCGGCAAGGCGCCGGTGAAGGTCAGCGCCGAGACGTTCGACGTCATCCGCGAGGCCGTGCGCACGAGCGAGCTGTCGGAGGGCACGTTCGACATCACGTTCCACACGCTCCACGGCCTGTGGAAGTTCGACGAGGATCTCGATCCCCACCCGCCGGCGGACAAGGACGTGAAGGCGCGCCTCGCCTTCGTCGGCTACCGGAACATCAAGCTCGACGCCGCCGCGCAGACGGTGATGCTCACCAAGGACAAGACGCAGATCGGCCTCGGCGGGATCGCCAAGGGCTACGCCGTCGACATGGCGGCGAAGGTCCTCGAGCGGGCCGGCCTCACGTCGTTCTTCGTGCAGGCCGGCGGCGACTTGCTCACGCGCGGGCGAAAACCGGACGGCGCGGAGTGGCAGGCGGGCATCCGCGATCCACGCGGCCCGGAGGGGAAGTACTTCGCCAGGCTGCCGGTGACCGACCACGCCTTCAGCACGGCCGGCGACTACGAGCGCGCGTACGTGGTCGGCGGCAAGCGCTACCACCACATCATCGATCCGCGCACGGGTCAGCCCGCGACCGGCTGCCGGAGCGTGACGATCTGGGCGCCGACGGCGCTGCTCGCCGACGAGATCGACGACGCCGTGTTCGTCCTCGGGCCCGAGAAGGGGATGGCGCTGGTCGAGTCGATCGACGGCGTCGGCGCGGTGATCGTCGACGCGAAGAACAACGTGGGCGTGAGCAAGCGCCTTCACGGCAAGCTCGAGCTCGTCGGCCCACCCACCAACGGGATCTGAGCGTCCCGAGCCGACGAGCCATGGCCTCGGGGCTCCAGGCCGCCCGACGCGCTCTCAGCGGCCGGCGGGACGCGGGACCGACGGCGCGGGCACGACCGGCGCCGCGCCGACGCCGGGCTCGCCGGGCTCCGCCAGGAGCTGACGAACGGCCTGCTCAAGCCGCGCCTCCCCGCTCGGATCGAAGCCGAGGAAGACGTCGCGGACCACGCCCTTCTTGTCGACGAGGATCATCGTCGGCAGGACGTTCACGTTGTACGCGCGGCTCGTGTCTCCGTCCTTGTCGACCACGACCGGGTAGCGCATCTGGTGGCGCTCGGCGAAGACGGCCGCCGCTTCGGCCGGATCGGTCGTGACGCCGACGACGGCGAGCCCCTGCGGGCCGAGGCGAGCCGAGAGCGCGCTGAGCCGCGGGGCGATCATGCGGCAGGGCCCGCACCAAGACGCCCAGAAATCGACCAAGACGACCTTGCCCTTGAACGCCGCCATCGACGACGGCGCCCCGGTGAGAGGCGCGACGTTCTTCCACTCGGGCGCCGGCGCTCCGACGAGGTGCATCCGCATCAGGTCGTCGCTCGACGGGCGCGTACCGAGCACGACGGGCGCGCGGATCGCGGTGCCCGTGCGCTCGAGGCCGAGCGTGACGGTGTCCCCGACCTTGTGCGCGGCGACGCCGCGCGAGACATGCCCCGGCGCGGTCACACGAGCGCCGTCGATGGCGACGATGCGATCGCCGGCGCGGACGCCTCCGCGCTCGGCGGGCGAGCCGCGGACGACGCTCTCGATGCGTACGCCGAGGTCTCCGCCGCCGTCCATCGAGACGCCGAGCCACGGGAGCCCGTTGACCGGCGCCAGCGGCGCGACGAACGGCGCGCGGGGTGACGGCGCGGCTCCGCTCGACGCGCCGGGCGGCGGGAGACGCGGGGCCGTCGACCTCGCGTCCCCCGCTCGGGCGACCGGCTCGGACGCGACGACGCCGAACGCGAGCAGAGGGCCGAGGAGGAGGTGCGTGAACCGCATCATGGAAGTCTGACGCACAAAAGCGACGTGGCGCTACCCCCGCGAGGGGGAGCGCCACGGAAAGCCACCACGATCTCTAGAGAGAGAACAGTGACCGGAGCCCAAGCCAGGGAAGAAAGCTCGACAAGAACGGCGCGGAAGGAAGAAAGGCAGCCCGCTCGTGTGGAGCGAGCGTCTTCTCGGACGAGGCAGAGGTCGAAAAGGGAGGATCGACCTCCGCGCGACGCGACGAGCAGCCCTGCACCTCGCGCCGTGTCTGTCTTCTAAGAGCGAAAGAGGATGTCCCGAGAAGCGAAGCGGAAGCGAAAGAAGGGGGAAGCGATAAGTCGGGACAGCGGACGTGGGTAGAGCACTGCCCATGCCACTTTCGTAACCACAATCATTTTATGCAGATACGAGCTGAGCCCGAAAACACGACGCGCCCGCTGCCTGCCAGCACAGTCAGCGTGACCCCCTGGCTCTGCATTGTTTGCGGAGTTGGCATCATTCTTCCGCGCGTCGAGCTCTCCCCCGGCCCGTCGGGACGCTCGCGCGCGGCCGGCGTGCGCGACGTCGATCGCGGCGCGCCGCCGCGGTATGCGGCGTCCGTGCTCTCCGCGCGGACCTGCTTCCTCCGGCACCTCGAGCTCCGCCACGCGCCGAGGACGACGCCCGCGCTCGAACCCCCGCTTCCGTTCGCCGGCGTCCCCATTTTCTCGGCGTTCCGCCCCCGGATCGAAGAGGGCCGTTGACACGGTCGCCGCGGCAAGTATGGTGCGCGTCCTTCGATCCTCGCGACCGCGAGATCGGGCGCCCATAGCTCAGCTGGATAGAGCACTGGTCTACGGAACCAGGTGTCGGAAGTTCGAATCTTCCTGGGCGCGCTACGAAGACTCGAGAGGCCGGCGTTCGCTCGAGGCGGGCGGCGCTGCCGGGGGGCGCGAGCCCGAGGTTTCGCGTGACCGACGACGACTGGATGCGAGAGGCGCTCGCCGAGGCGGACCGCGCCGCGTCGCTCGGTGAGGTGCCCGTCGGCTGCGTCCTCGTCGACGCCGCCGGCGTCAAGGTCGCGTCGGCTCACAACCTCCGCGAGACGGACGCGGATCCGACCGCGCACGCCGAGATCGTCGCGATCCGGGCGGCCGCCAAGGCGCTCGACTCGTGGCGGCTCGAGGGCCACACGCTCTTCGTCACGCTCGAGCCGTGCGTGATGTGCGCCGGCGCCCTCGTGAACGCTCGCGTCGCGCGCGTCGTCTGGGGCTGCGACGATCCGAAGGCGGGCGCGTGCGCGACGCTCTTCTCGATCGGGCAGGACGCGCGGCTCAACCACCGCTTCGCGACCACGCGCGGCGTGCTCGAGGGCGAGTGCGCCGACCGCCTGAAGCGCTTCTTCGCCGCCCTCCGCGCGCAGGGCAAGAAGTGATCAGTCGAGCGGGCTCCACGCCGCGTCGTCGTCGCTCGGATCGCGCCGCGTCGACGTGACGGGGCTGCGCGGCTCGGGGCGCGGATCGCCCGGGCGCACGAAGACGACCGGCTCCTTGAGCCCCTCCTCGAGCTCGGCGGACGAGATCTTCCCGTTCTTGGCGGAGATCTCCATCAGCGCCTTCAAGTGACGCATCCAGGACTCCGAGACCTCTCCCTTGTCGCGCAGCCTCCCGTAGCGGATCGGCGACGGCAAGAGCGACGCGAGGAAGAAGCACTCCGCGAGGTGGAGCTCCTCGGGCTTGCGGCCGAAGTAGTACTCCGCGGCCTCCGTGATGCCGTACACGTCGGGCCCGAACTCGACGACGTTCAGGTAGAGCTCCATCATGTCGTCCTTGCGGAAGCTCTGCTCGAGGTAGTCCGTGAGGATGACCTCCTCGATCTTCCGCGAGAGCGCCTTGTCGCGGGCGAGGAACAGGTTCTTCGCGAGCTGCATCGTGATCGTGCTCGCGCCGCGGACGAAGCGGCGCGCCTTCAGGTTCGCCTGGACGCTCGAGCGGATCGCGGCGTGGTTGAAGCCCTTGTGCTTGTAGAACGCGCCGTCCTCGGTCGTCAGGACCGCGGCGACCATGAACGGGCTGATGTCGTCGAGCGGCGTCCAGCTCGGGGTCCCCGGCCCCGTCGTGGTCTCGCCGATCGTCCCGTCCGGCTTGTACGTTCGGTACGTGAACGCCCCGTCGAAGCGGTCGCGCGAGAGGTCGCGCGGCACCTCGAGCATGCGGCACTCGTCGCCGACGCGGTAGTCGAGCGCCAGCTTGTCGATCGTGCGCGTGTCGAACGCGAGGTTGACGCTCGCGCCGAACGTCCCGCCCATCCGCGCGGAGCGCACGGTCGGGAGGAGGCCTTGCGGCGCGCTCTCGAGGAGCGCCTGACAGGCCGCGGGAGCCACGTCGATCGCGAGCGACACGGCGAAATGCTCGGGCGACTCCTCGACGACGCCGTGGGTCCGGACGTGGAGCGCGCCCATGTCGAGCTGCGCGTCGTCGACGCGCAGCTTCCCGCGGTCGTCGAGGACGCCGCGCCCGGAGAGCGTGAACTCGATCCCGCGGAGCAGCTCCGGCGCGATCCGCGGCTGCTTCAGCGCGATCGATCGCAGCGTGACCTCGCCGTCGAAGGTGAGCGCGTCGGCCGCGTCCGAGAGGACGAGCTGGCCCTTGCCCGAGACGGTGCCGCGCGTGACGTCGGTGAGCCCCTTCGTGCCCTCCCTCACGCCGAGGACGGCGAGCGACACGGGGCCGCCGGCGAGGCGCGCCGTCATCTCGCCGGACGCGACGGGCAGATCGGCGTCGATCGAGAGCGGCGTCCCGGCAGCGGCGCCCGGCGAGGCGGCCTCCCGCGGCGCGTCGGCCTCCGACGGCGGAGCGCTCGCGAACCCGAGGTGGATGCGGTCCGCCCGACGCGTCAGCGTGAAGGCGCCGGGGCCGAACGCGATCGCCTCTCCGCCGACGTCGACCTTCACCGAGAGCCCGGCGATCTCGACGGCGCCGCCGTCGGGGACGCGCGGCGCGAACGCCGCGACGGCGGCGGCGATCCGAGCGCGGAGCGCGTGCAGATCGGGCAGAGGCAGCACCGGCTCGTCGCGCGGCGGCGGCGCGGGCGCGGCCGCCGCCTTCACGGCGGCCTTCGCGCCGCGCTTCGTGATCGTGGGGAGCGGAGGCGGCGCCGGCTCGATCGCGACGGCGGCCGGCGCGCGCGGCGGGGCTTCGGTGCGTGGCGCCTCGTGAGCCACGCTGAGGGCGCTCGCCGTGACGCGGCGCGGGGCGCCGTCCGGCGCGAGCTCGACGTCGGCGCCCGTCACCTCGAGCGTGACGTTACGGTGGCGCGCCGCGCACCTCGCGCAGCCGAGCTTGATCGCGTTCGCCTCGCGCGCCGCGCGGATTCCGGAGCCGGTGAGCTCACCGCCGGACGGCAGCTTCCACGAGAGCGCGAGCTCCTCGGCGCTCATCGGCGTCTGCGATCGGCCGCTCTCGGCCCGCGTCGACTTCTCACCGGCGGTCCGGCGAAGCGCGCGGAGGCGCTCGACGACGTCCTCGGGCTCGCCCTCGACGAAGACGCCGCCGCCCTTCGCTCGGACCTCGCGCACGGCGAGGGTGGCGCCGAGCTCGACGCGCAGGCTCTCGACGCG
Source organism: Labilithrix sp. (assembly GCA_019637105.1). Taxonomy (GTDB): domain Bacteria; phylum Myxococcota_A; class Polyangia; order Polyangiales; family Polyangiaceae; genus Labilithrix. Next base: position 112,385 of record JAHBWF010000002.1, on the reverse strand, counting down.
CGCCTCGATCCCCGCCACGCCCCGAGGTCGAACGCGGACGTCGCGCAGGGTGATCGCGAAGAAGCCGGGGCGCACGCCGCCGACCTCGACGTCGAGCTCGCGCCGCTCCGCCTCGCGGGCGACGCGGCTCCGCACGATCGGGCCGAAGGAGAACGCGCCGGCGAGCGCGAGGAAGACCACGACGCCGACGCCGACGAAGAGGGCGCGCCGCGCGCGCCGGTCGAAGCGACGTCGCCAGCGCGCCGGACGCGACGGCCCGTGGACGGGCGCCGACTCGGAGGCGCCGAACGCGCGCCCGGCGAGCGCCGCTTCGGCCGAGCGCCGCTCGGCGTCGTCCCGCGCCTCGGACGCAGGCTCCGGCGCTCGCGGTGGGGCTCGCAACATCGGCCCCATGGTAACGCTTGAGACGCCCGGACCAATCATTCCGTACATGCCGACTCCGCGGCGTCGGCCGGCGTCCACGCGGCGCGTCCGTCCGCACGGCGCCGCCCCCGACGAGACGCTCGGACCGTTCAAACCACCGCGGCCGTTTCCCGCCGCGCGCGGCGTCCAAACCACCGCGGCCGTTTCCCGCCGCGCGCGGCGTCCAACGTTTCCCGCCGCGCGGAACGTCCAAACCACCGCGGCCGTTCCCCGGTGACACGCAACCGTCCGAACCGCGTCGCGGCCGCGCCGCACCGGGCGCGACGCCGCGCATCCGGCCGCGCCGGAGCGAGTCGGCCGTTCCCCGGTGACGCGCGGCCGTCCGAACCGCGTCGCGGGCCGCGCCGCACCGGGCGCGCCGCCGCGCATCCGTCTGCGCCGGAGCGAGCTTCCCGGCCGCGCGGCGGCGCGCAGGGCGCGACGGATATTCGGCCGGCGTGCCGTCGCGCTCTCGCTCGGGCGACAAACGTGTCAACCTGCAACGGATGGGCCTCCGCGGAATGGTTGCGCTCGGTCTGCTCCTCGCGGCGGCGGTGGCCGACCGGTTCGCCCACACGGCGTCGCGCTCGACGCTCGTCTCGCTCGTGCTGAGATCGGCGCAGACGTCCGACGGGAGCGCCTCGTCGGAGATCGCGCGGCTCGTGTTGGTCGCCGGGGTGACGTCGCTCGTCGCGTCGTTCGTCGGCGCGGCGATCGCGCTCGGTGTGGGCCCGCGCGCGACGGCCGTGATCGGCGCGTTGATCTCCGCCGTCGGATACGCGGTCGTGGCGAGCGGCGGGCCGCCGCTCCTCGGAACGACGCTCATCGGCGCGGGCACCGGCGTCTTCCGCGTCTGCCCCTACGCGGCCGCGGCGGAGATCCTCGCGCCATCGACGGCGAACGAGCGCGACGGCTCACCTCCTCCGCCGTCGCCGGCGCGCTTCCTCGCGGTGAGCGCCTTCGTGGCCTTGGTCTACGCGGGCGCCTCCGCGAGCGCCGGCGTGGCCCCCGTCGTGGCCGGTGCGCTCCTCGTCTACGGCGGGCACGCCGTCGCGTTCGGCGTCGACGCCGGCGTGGCTGTGCTCGCCGCCGCGCTCGCAGGAGGGGCGCTGCTCCTCGAGGTCCTCGGACGCCCGAGCCGCCCTCCCGCGCCGACCGCGGGGCCCACGTTCCCGTATCGCGCTCCTGCGGCGTGGCCTCCCCCTCCCGCGTCCACGGCGAACGCCACGGGCGCGCTGGCCGGGTTCGCCGCGCTCGCGGCCGCGTTCGGTCTATGGCAGCTCGCGATGCAGGTCGGCGCCATGCCGAGCCACCTCGCCGGCGCCACGATCGACGTGTTCGGGCGGATGCACGCGGCGGCCACGATCGTCACGACGCTCGCGGCGCTCTGCCTCGGGGCCATCCTCGTCGTCGCCGCGCGCGCGGGCTGGTCGTTCCCACCGGTCGCGCTCTTCGGCGCCGGCCTCGCGATGGCAGGCCTCGGGTTGCTCGTCAAGTCCCTGGGCGGCGGGCATTCTCTCGTCCTCTTCGGCGCCGGCGAGCTCGCCGCGTCGCTCGGGGAAGCCACGATCTCGATCGGCGCAGCGTACGCCGCGCTCACGTCGCGCGGACGTGGCGCCGTCTTCGTCGTGGCGGCGTGGATGGCGGTCGCGTACGTGGCGTCGACGGCCGGCGGCGCCCTCCACGGAGCGCTCGCGGCCTCTCCGCTCCACGGCGCGCTCGTCGCCGTCATCGGCCTCGGATGCCTCTCCGCCGGCGGCGTCCTGGTGGCGCTTCGCCGTCACGTCCACGCGCTCTGGCTCCCGCCCGCCGAGCGCTGAGCCGGCGCCGGCTCGTCCCTCCGGGCTTCCTCGAGCGCGACTTCGTAGTTCTCGGTCCCGTCGCCCTCCAGGCGAGACGGGATCGCCTTGAAGAGCGCGACGATCTCCGTGGCCCACGACGTCCCCGCCTTGCGGAGGGGCTCGAGGTCACGCGCGATCCTGG
>JAHBWF010000002.1:0-102500 GCA_019637105.1 Labilithrix sp. | reverse complement strand
GTCCCTCCGTACCCCTGAGGCCGTCCAGGTTGTCCACAGCCTGTCCCCACCGGGTGACCACGAGGGCAGCGAAATACCCAACGATGTCGGGCTCGCCGCGCCGTGTTCATCAGCGGCAGGGCGGCGGAACATAGTCAGAGAGATGGACGAGTCAAAACGAAAAAGTGACGCATGTGAGCTTTTGTCACACGACCATGGAATGATTCCTTTAATTCGCGTGCATGACGCACGCGACGTGGTCGCGCGGCGGCGAGATCGACGCGCAGACGGAAATTCCGCGGCTCCCTCGGCGCGACGAGCGTCCCACGGCGGCGCGACCTCGGCGCGACGAGCGCGTCCGTGCCTGTCAGACGGGCTCGTCCGCGTACCAACGCTGCCGCGGCTCGCGGACGAGCGTGAGCTCGCTGCCCTCGGCGGTCCGAACGCGGTAGCCGCGCTCGCGCACCGAGAGGCCCATCACGGCCCCGAGGACCTCCACCGGCGTGCGCTTGGCGCCGATGTGCGAGGGCCGGCCGCGCCGATCCGTCTCCACGGCGACCTCGAACCACGAGCGTTGCTTCACGCCGTCGTGCTTCGCGAGATCGGTCCAGCCGGCCTCTTCGGCGAGCGCGCGCGTGCAGACCTTCAGCGCTCGCGTCGAGATCGTGAAGGCTCCCCGCGGGCGCAGCAGGAGCACGAGCACGTAGCCGTCGGGCAGGACGCTCGCGGCGATGCTCTTGCGCTCTCCGCGGACGACCACCCATCGCGGCTCGCCGAGCGCGCCGAAGCGCTCGATCGCGGCCAGGATGATCTGGACGTGCGCCGCCGCGACGCGGAGATCGAACGGCTCGCCGCGTCCGGCGTAGTCGACCGTCTCCCCCTGGGAGTCCACCAGGGCCGCCGCCTCCGCGCCCGCCACGCGCTGGATGAGCGCGTCCAGGATCGCCGTGAACGGCGTCGCGTCCGTGTCGCGCGGGACGATCGGCACCCGCGCGCGCGACGACGGCGGCGCTTCGCGTTCCGCTTCGAGCCCGGCCCCGTCCACGCTCGGCTTCACGGTGCGCCGGCCGTGTCCTGCGAGACCTTGATCGTCCGCATCAGCTCCTCGGCCGCGGGGGAGACGTCGACGCGGTGCGCGCCGCGCAGCTCGTCGAGCCGCGCCTTCATGAGGTCACGCGCGCGGAGCGCGTGGACCTCGGCCGCGAACGCGAGGCGCCGCGTCTCGAACGGCATGCGCTTCTCCGGGTGGCGCGCGAGGAGGCGGATCACGTGGAAGCCGAAGGGCGTCTCCACGACGGCGGAGGTCGCGCCGACCTCCGGCAAGGCGAACGCGACCTTCGAGAACGTCGCGTCCATGGCGCCGCCGCCCTCGGTGACCCACCCGTCCTCGGTGAACGGGGGCAGCTTCTCGACGCGGACGAAGATCTTCGGATCGTGCGGGACCGCCTTCGCCCGCGCCTCGAAATCGTCGCTGCTGGCCGAGGCGACGGCCGCGCGGAGCTCGTCCGCCAGCGCGCGGGCGGACGGGACGAGCGCGGCGTCCTTCGGCAGCATCGCGACGGCGTGCACGACGCTGACCGACGGAGGTCGATCGACCTCGGCCCAGTGCCGCTCCGAGAGCAGGCGGATCTCCTCGTCGGTCGGGGGCCCGCGGCGCTTCGCCTCCTCGTGGAAGCGGTCGGCGGCGAAGCGCGCGCGCGTGGAGACGAGCCGCCACGACGCGGGGACGCGTTGATCGAGGCCCTTCCGGCGCGCGGCCGACGCGGCGATCTCGTCGTCGATCACCCTCCGCGCGGCCTCGGCGGCGCTCACGTGCTGGGCGGCGGCGACGCTGGCGACGACGCTCAGCGGGATGGCCTGCGCGCCGACGCGCGCGGCGATCTCCCCGCCGAGGGCGGCGTTGTGGTCCTCGGAGCGCGTCGTGGTCGGAGCGTCGTGTCCGCACGAGAGGCCGACGAGCGCGCTCCACAGGACGAGCCGGCGAGCCTTCATGCGCCCGCCCCCGGGCGCACGAGCTGCACGCCGGCGCGGAGCGCTACGACGCCGATCACGAGGAAGTAGATCGCTTCGACGTCGCTCGCGCGCGCGAGCGACATGGCGCCGAACGTGAACGCAGCGGCGGCTCCGAGCACGAGCACGGCCGCGAGGACGTCGAGCAGCTGCATCGGCGTCCAAGATAACGCCGCGGCCCGTCAGCGCGCCATCCCGACGACCACGCCCGAGACGGTGACGAGCGCCAGCATCACGAGCCAGGGCAGCGCGCGCCGGAGGCGGATCCGGCGCGACGCCGGGACCCGCTCCGTGTGGCGCGCGAGCGCGATGCTGGTCGTCCCTCCGAGGACGGCGACGCCGCAGACGACCGTGACCAGGCGGACGAGCACCGCGCGCTCCGGCGCGGCCACGCCCCAGCCGACCGCCTGCATCGCGAGCGCGAGCGCGACGCCGACGGCGACGTAGAGGCCGTCGCCGCGGGGCAGCTCGCTCCGCGGCTTGAGCGACGTGCTCGCGACGATGCGGCCCGCCAGGCTCGGGTCCGAGCGCAACGCGGGTCCGGCGGAGGCGAACGCGAAGAGCGCCCAGCCCACCATGCCGAGCGCGCCGCGCACGCCGTCGAGGCGCGCGGCGGAGAGCGCGGAGGGCACGAGCGCCCAGACGATGGCGCTCGAGAGGACGAAGCCCCACACCGACCAGGCGCGCGCCCACGTCGGCCCGGTCCACGCCCGCGCCCGCTCGAGGAGCCGCGGCCGGCGCTCGTTCGCGACCTCGATCGGCTGCCGGCCGGATCCGTTCGCGTCGGGCGACTCCGCCGGGTCGGCGCCCTCGACGGCCGGCGCCGTCACCAGCGCGAGCACGCCGACGATCGCCGCGACCTTCGCGAAGAGCGGCGCGCCGCGCGACCACGCGGCCGGCGCGACGGTGATCGCCCACGCGTAGAGCCCTGGGATGGCGGCCTGCGCGGAGGCGCCGATGCTCGCGATGCGCTCGAGCGCCTTGCGACGCCGCGGAGGCATCGGACGGCCCGACGCGGGGGCGGAGGACGGACCGGACGAATCGGGCGGCGCGTCGGTCCCGTCGATCATCGCTCAGCCGTGCGCGCCCGACGCGGAGGCCGCCCGCACCAGCCGCGACGCGCTGACGAGGCCGGGCTCGTCCTCCGCCCCGCGAGCCGCCTCGAGCCCGAGCCTGCGCCAGAGGTCCTTGTCGAGCAGGTGGCTCGGCCGGACGTTCTGGAGCGACGCGAACATCACGTTCTTGATCCCGGGGTGCGAGCGCTCGAGCTCGTCGAGCATGCCGCCGACGATCTTGCGCTGGAGGTTGTCCTGCGACCCGCACAGATCGCACGGCAAGATCGGGAAGCCTCGGGCCTCGGCGTAGGCCGCGATGTCCTCCTCGGCGCAGTACGCGAGCGGGCGGATCACCACGTGGCCTTCCTCCGACACGAGCTTCGGCGGCATCGCCGCGAGCTGCCCGGAGAAGAACATGTTCAAGAGCAACGTCTGGAGGATGTCGTCACGGTGATGCCCGAGCGCGATCTTCGTGCAGCCGAGCTCACGCGCGAGCCGGTAGAGGATGCCGCGACGGAGCCGCGAGCAGAGCGAGCAGTAGGTCTTTCCCGCGGGGACCTTCTCGGTGACGATCGAGTACGTGTCCTCCTCGACCATCTGGAAGTCGTAGCGCTCGTCGCGCATGTAGCGGCGGAGCCGATCGGCCGGGTAGCCGGGATGGCCCTGGTCCACGTTGACGACCTTGAGCTCGAAGCGGACGGGCGCGCGCCGCGACAGGTCGCGGAGCAGGTGCAGCATCGTGTAGCTGTCCTTGCCTCCGCTGACGCAGACCATCACGCGGTCGCCGTCGGCGATCATGCCGAAGTCGGTGATCGCCCGCGCGAGCGAGCGCGTCAGGCGACGCTCGACCTGGTGCGGGGCCGTCGCGGGCGCGGGGGGCGAGTCCATCACCGGATGACGGCTAGCAGCTCGCCTGAGGCCCGGCAACTCGCCCGGCTTCGGGCGCGACTCGCGGGGCGGCGCCGCTCGCGCTCCGAGCGGGCGCGCGGTCCCTCGATAGGCGCGCGAGGAACGAAGGCCGCCGGCGACGCGCGGCCCTCCGCACCGACGAATCAGCGGCGCTTGCGGCCGCCGGCGGCCCGGGCGCGGCCCTGCGGCTGGCGGGCTCCGTCGTCGACGCCGGCGCCGGAGGCCTTCGCGGTGCGCGGGCCCTGCGCCGTCGACCTCCTCGTGCCGTCCTTGGTGCCCGCGGGACGCGCGGGCTTCGGCGCGGCCGCGGCCTTGGGGGCCTTCTTCGCGCTCGTCTTCTTCGCCGTCGCGGGCGCCGCGGCCTCGCCGGCCGGAGGAGCGGCCTTGACGACGGACGGCGCCGCCGGAGGAGCCGCGGCGGCCGCGGCGCGGCTCACGCGGTCGACAAGGGCGAGGAACGTGAGCACGCCGTGCCCGGTGCCGCCCTTCGGATCCCAGCCGCGGATGCGGTCGCCCATCGCCGGACCGGCGATGTCGCAATGCACCCAGTTCGGGACGGCGCCGATGAACTCGCGGAGGAAGAGCGCGGCGCTGATGGACCCGCCCCAGCGATCCCCGGTGTGCTTGAGATCGGCGGAGTCGCTCTTCAGCTGGTCCTTGAGGTCCTCGAGCAGCGGCAAGCGCCACATCTGCTCGCCCGACGCCTTGGCGGCGGCGGCGAAGTCCTCGGCCGTCTCCTCGTTGTTCGCGTACCAGCCCGAGCACGAGTTGCCGAGCGCGACGACGCACGCGCCCGTGAGCGTCGCGTTGTCGACGAGGAGGTCCGGCTCGAGCGCGCGCGCGTAGGCGAGCGCGTCGGCGAGGATGAGGCGACCCTCGGCGTCGGTGTTGACGATCTCGACGCTCTTGCCGTCGAGCGAGCCCCAGACGTCGCCGGGCCGGTACGAGTTGCCGTCGGGCATGTTCTCGGCGGCGGCGAGGATGCCGTGCACCTCGACGTCCGGCTTGAGCTTGCCGATGATGTTCATGAAGCCGACGACGTTCGCCGCGCCGCTCATGTCGTGCTTCATCTCGCCCATGCCGGCCGCCGGCTTGATCGAGAGGCCGCCCGAGTCGAACGTGATGCCCTTGCCGACGAAGGCGACGCGGCGCCGCGGGTTCGCCGGGACGTACGAGAAGTGCACCAGCGCGGGCTTGTGCTCGCTGCCCTGACCGACGGCCTGGAGCAGCTTCATGCCGCGCTTCTGGATCTCCTTGTAGTCGAACACCTGGACCTTGACGTTCGCGTCCTTCGCGGCCTCCTTCGCGGCCTCGGCGAGCGTGTCCGGGTAGAGGACGTTGGGCGGCTCGTTCGACAGGTCGCGCGCGAGGTTCACGCCGGCGCCGACGATCTGCCCGATCTCGACCTGCTCCTTCGCGTCCTTCGGCAGGTTGCCGACGACGCAGATCGCGACCTGTCCGAGCTCCGCCTTCGGCTTGCGCTCGCCCGTCATGTACTTGGTGAAGCGGTAGGCGCCGAGCTCGAGGCCTTCGACGATCTCGCGGAGGCGTCCGCCGAGCTCCTCGGGGATCCCGAGCACGAGGCGCTTCGCCTTGTCGGCGTTCGCGGCGCGCGCGGCCTTCGCCGCGAACGTGCGGACGTCGGCGGGCCCGAGCTTGCCGACGTCGCCGAGGCCGACGACGATCAGGCGGTCGGCCTTCACGCGCCCCAGCGTCGAGAGCGAGAGCTGCTGATCCTTCTTCCCCTTGAAGGCGTCCTTCTTGATGAGCCGACCGAGCGCGCCCCCGAGCGCGCGATCGAAGCCGTCGAGGGTCGTGCGCTGATTCTTCTTGGCGCGACCACCGAGGAGAGGAGTGCCGACGACGACGATGTCGCCGGCCTCACGCGACGGCAGCACGGAGCGAACGCTGATCTTCAGGGGCATCTAACCGTACCGTGGGGGTTGAGACCGGAGGGATCGGGGACCCTCGAGAGCGGGATCTCCCCGAATTGGCCATCGGTTATACGCCGAGGGAGCGCGTGTGGGATACAAAGAAAACTCGGCGCGCCGCGTCGGGCGGCTTCGCCTCGCCGTGCGGGGCCGCGTCGCGCGCGGCGCGTTACGGAGAGCGCGCCGCGCGGCGTCGCGCCGTCAGCCGACGAGGCGCGCGTGCTTGCCGAGCGCGAGCGGCATCGAGAGCTTCGGCTCCGGGACCCCCACGAACACGCTCCGCGTCGGGATGCCGTCGACGCTCAGCGCGACGATCGTCGGAGCGCCGCGGTAGACCCAGAGCACGTTGCACGGGAGCACGTACTCGACGCCCGTGACCGCATCGGCCGCGCGGAGGATGACCTGCGCGCCCGCGGGGACGATCCCCGCGCAGCTCACGATCACGGCGCCGGCCGCCACGCTCCGGACCTCGACGGGGAGAATCGTCCCGTCGCCGATCATCTGCGCCGGGAGCGCGTGCCTCGGTCGCTCGTACGGCCCGATCGCGGGGACGTCGAGATCGCCCGTCACGAGCTGCATCAGGGAGAGCAGCTCGATCTGCTCGCGGGCGGCCAGGGGCTCGCCGAGCGAAGCGTTGCGGGCCTTCAGCTCCCAGAAGCGAACCAGAAAGTCGAGCTTGTCGATCAAGGCGCACCTTATACGGCGAGGTGTCACGGAGCTTCGGGCCGGTCAGGCCGTGACTGGGTGACGAAGAACGTGCGAAGCACATGCCACGAGGGCAGCGCTCCGATGGACGCGCCTCGCTGCGGAAAGTTTCGCGGCGATCGCTTCGACGAAGGCTGCGCCGCCCCACCCACACGACGCCAACGGCGTTGCTTCGGTCCGCATGGAGAGACGGAAAGCGAACGGGCTCGAACGCTTCCGCGACGAACGCGAGCGGGGCGCGGCGCGCTCCCCCGGCGGTCCGGTCCGGTGCGCGAGCGGAGCGCGGCGACCCCGGCGCCATGTCTCGGCCGTCATGCCTCGCGCATTTCGCGGCGCCGCGGCCGTGCGCTGCGACCGAACGTTCGCGGGGCGCCGGCGCTCGACGCGGCGCGCCCGCCGCGACGCGGCGAGAGCTTGCGGTGGCGCCGCTGCTTGGGCGAGAGTGTGGCATGGCCCGTCGACCCGCATGCGCGGCGCTCCTCCTGCTCGCCGCCGGCGCGACCGCCGCGTGCTCGGAGCCGAAGGTGTCGCTGAGCAAGGGCGCGCGCGAGTACACCGACAGCGACTACGCGCAGGTGCTCGAGCGCTGGACGCGCACGAAGAGCCTCGTCGCGATCAGCGAGCTCGACAACCTGCTCACCGTCACGTCGACGTTCGAGTCGTGGGACTTCCGCTGGGCGTACGTCGTGAAGTACGCGAACGACTACCGCCTCACGGTCGAGCAGCGACGGACGCTCCTCGAGAGGACGCTCGCGGAGACCCAGGACAGCCACCGCTTCTACGTCACGCTCTACGGGACGAAGGTGCGCTGGACCGATCTCACCAAGCCGCAGACCGCGTGGATCGTCCGCTTGATCGACGACGAGGGCAACGAGACCGCGCCGACCGCGATCGAGCTCGTCAACCGGCCGGGGCCACTCGAGATCCGCTACTTCCCGTACACGACGGTGTGGCGCCACGTCTTCCGCATCCGCTTCCCGACGACGACGCCGGACGGGCGCTCGACCATCTCGAGCGAGGCGCGCTGGTTCGGCCTCCGCTTCGCGGGCGCCGAGGGCAACGAGGAGCTCCGCTGGGAGATCGGCGAGGACGGCCCCAAGAAGCGAGGGGCGATCGCCCCGCCGCGTTCCGTGGCCGAGGCGCTACATCCCGGCGAAGACCTCTAGCAGCGGCGGGCACGTCACGAGCAGCTCCTGCGCGATCCGCCGATCGCCGAACATCACGAGCGCGCCGCCGGAGCCCGCCCGCGCGGTGGAGGGCGCCGAGCCGGCGCCGAGGACCTCGGTGGGGAAGAGGAAGTCGCCGGAGCCGACCGCGCCGACGACCTCGTCGCCCTTCACCAGCTCGAGCTCGCCGATGCCGACGAGCAGGAGGCCGGGGACCGGCTCGCCCTCCTGCACCACGAGCTCGCCGGCGACGAGCGGACGCATCGTGAGGCGACCGACGATCTCCTCGCGGATCGAGACGTCGAGCCGCTCGCCGAGCGGGCCGATGGTGATGCCGACGAGCGTCTGGACGCGATCCGCCGCGGCGCGGAGGTCGTCCTCGACCCACGGGATCGTGCGGAACGCTTCGTCGACCGAGGCGTCGGACCAGGTCGCGAGCACCCCGCGCGGCGTCGCGCAGATGAAGCGGATCGGGACGTTCTCGTCCGTCGTCCCGCGCGCGCGGAGCACCGCGCCGTCGGCGAGCCGCACCGCGGGCGCGTCGACGACCGTCGCGGCGACGTCGAACGATCCGGACACGACGTAGGCGAGCGCGAAGGTGCCGATCTCCTCGCCCTCCGCGAGCGCGTGGATCGTCGCGGCGGCCGCGAAGTCCGTGCGCGCGTCGTCCGGGAGATCGGCGAACGCCTCGACGTCGTCGAGATCGAGCGGCGCCGCCGCGGCCTCGGCGGACGCCGGCTCGGACGGCGCGGGCTCGGCAGGAGACGCCTCGGCGGGCGCCGGGGCGGAGGCGGCCTCGACCGCAGACGCTTCGGACGGCGCGGGCTCGACTTCGGTCGGGGACGTCTCGGCGGCCGGCGGCGCTCGATACGCGGAGGCCGCCGGCGCCTCGGCCGGCGCGCCCGGCAGGGGCAGCGACGCCGCCTCGTCGGCGTCGACGTCGACGTCGACCTCCGTCGCGGCGTCGGCGCGCCGGCGCTCCGGGACCCGCCGCGACGACGGCGGGCGCCGGGGCTTCGGCGCGGGCGGACGCGCGCGCGCGGCGGGAGCGGCTGGAGGCGCCTTCGGCTTCGCGCCGACGCTCGGCCGGGACGGCCTGGGCGGAGGCACGATCGCGACAGGCCGCGCGGGCGCGAGCGCCGGCGACGAGAGCGGCGCGTCGGAGCCCGGGCGGGCGAGCGCCGCGGGGCGCACGCTCGTGACGACCTCCTCCTCGGGCTCGACGTCCGGCGCGAGCGGAGACGACGGCGCGGGGCTCGCGGGCGCGAGCTGCGACGCCTGGTCCGCCCACGGATCGAACATGCCGGCGTGGACCTTCTCGGCCGGCGGCACCGACGTCGCGCTCGGGCGGCCTTCGTCCTCGTCGTCGAGCGCTCCCGGCGCCACCGTCGTCGCGCCCTCGGAGAACGTCGGCTCCGGCGTCTGCATCGTCGGCGACGACGGCGGGCGGGGCGGCGGCGGACGCGGGGGCACCGCGGGAGGAGCGGTCGTCGGCGCCGTGTGCACCCAGGGCGGCGGCGGTTCGACGTCGACCTCGACCGGCGCCTGGACCTCGGCCGGCGGCGCCGCGAGCGCGTCCGCGGCGTCGCTCGCGAGGGGCTTGGCCGCGCCCGAAGCCCCGGCCGGCTCGGAGGAGAGAGGCTCCTCCGTGCTCGCCATCCACTCCGTGAGCTCCGCGGCGTGGCGCGCGAGCTCGAGGGCGCGGTCGTCGTCGTTCGCGTCGCCCGCGGCCTGGGCCGCGCGACGGAGCCAGACGAGGGCGTCGATCCGCTCGCCACGCTTCCATAGCGTCTCGGCGGTCTGGAGGCCCCAGACTACGTCTTCGGCGTCCGTGTCCTTGGCGGGCGGGATCTCCTGCATCTCACGAGCGACCGAGCGGGCCTGGGGCCCTCGGGTCTGGCCCACGGTAGATCACGGCAAAAGCAATGTCACGGTACCGTCCTCGGAGGGGACGATCAGGCTCCCGTCCGAGAGCATCGAGAGGGGCGCGTCGACGTCCCCGCCCGTCTCGAAGCGCCACCGCAGGGCCCCGTCCGGGCCGACGGCGTAGACCGCGTCGTCCTGGGCGCCGAAATAGAGGACCCCGTCGCCGTCCTCGAGCGGTCCGCCGTGGATCCCGAACTCGCGGGCGCCGGTCCCGGGGATGGCGAACGCGCCGAGCACGGCGCCGGCCGGGCTCAGCCGCACCACGCGCGGAACGGGACCGTACGTCCCGGCGAGCGCGTCGCCGTTGCGCGCCACCGAGAGCGACCCGCGGACGAAGCCGCCCACGGGCGTCCGCCACGCGACGCGCCCGCCGGCGTCGAGCTTGACCACGTCACCGGCGTCCGTCCCGACGTAGATCGAGCCGTCGTCGCCGACGGCCGGGCCGCCGTCGACGTCGGCGCCGAGGTCGACCGTCCACGCGAGCGCGCCGCCCGCGCCGATGCCGTGGACGTGATGATCCTGCGAGCCGACCACCACGAGGCCGTCCGGCGCGACGGCCGGCGCGGTGAACACCTTCCCCTTGGCCGCGAAGCGCCACGCGAGGTCTCCTCCGCGCCGTGCAGAATACACGTGCTTCCCGGCGCCGAAGACGACCGCGCCGTCGCCGCCGAACGTCGGCGCCGTGTCGGCTTCACCCTCGGTCTCCAGGCGAAAGACGACCGCGCCCTTCGGCGAGATCGCGACGAGCTTCTTCGCGTCCGTCCCCGCGTAGATCGTCCCGTCCTCGTGGACGAGCGGCGTCGCGTAGGCGCGATCGCCGAGCGCGACGGACCACCGGCGCGAGCCGTCCTCGCGCGACAGCGCGACGATGCTGCCGCCCAGCGTCGCGACGTAGAGGGTCGCCTCGTCGGGCGACGCCGTGACCTGCGCGGCGACGGCCCCGTCGACGCGCGCTCGCCACGCGACGTTCGGCGCCTTCGGCCCGCGCGCCGCCGCGCGATGCGTGCGTCGCGGATCGCCGTGGAGCATGCGGGGCCCGCCGGACGCGACCTCGATCTTCGGCGGCGGGGACGGGCCGCGGAGCGGCGCGTCGAACGGCGACGCGTCGACCGGCAGCGACGAGCGGGCCGGCGCCGTCGCCTCCGTCGTCGTGACGACCGGACGCGGCGACCGACGGGCGATCACGGCCGCGGCGACGACCGTGACGAGCACGGCGAGCGGCACGGCGCGGAGGAGCGAGCGGGATCGCGCGAGACGACGGGGACGCTCACCCATCGCTCGGCTCGACGCGCGCGCGCCCTCAGCGCTTTCGCTGCTGCGCGGCGCGGAGCCGCCGCTCGGACTGGCGGGCCTCGGCGACGCCGATCGCGTGCGGCGCCTCGCCCGGCATGCGGCGCGCGAGCCAGCCGATCAGCGTGAGGCCCGCGGTGCGGGTGGTCTCGGGCATCTGCGGCTCGCGGATCAAGCGCGTGATGTCGCTGATGAGGCGCGCGCGCTCTCCTTCGTCCGGCACGTTCGGGTCCGAACAGAACGAGCCTTCACGCGTGGTTCGCGTGGCGTAGATGGCTTCGATGGTGAGCTCAGAAGCTTTGCGCGAAGAAGGCACGAGAGACCGAGAGTGTACCCCTTTCTCGTTGCCCGTCGAGTTTGCCGTAGGCCTCAAGGCGCCTCCTCCTCTCCTCGTCACCGCCACTGCTTCTCCGCACTACTCCCCACCACAGACGCGCTTCCTGGAGCCGGCGCCGAGGGGTCGTCACCCCGCGATCCCACGACGCAAGCAGAGGGACGCCGGCATAGCGCAACCGTCTACGCACGCAAGGGCGATCGTGAACGTTTCTCCTTGACGGCGCGCGTTTCGTTGGTCCGCTTCCTGCAGCGCCCGAAAATCGCCGCCCATGCCCGCCGACGTCGGCACGACCGCCTCCGCCTCGCCCGACGGTCGAGGACGAACGCCGGACGCGGGCGTTCAGCTCAGCGGACGTCGCGTCCGCGGGCGTCGCGTCAGCGGGCGTCGAGCGTGCGGCAGCTCTTGCCGATCTCGACGCGCTTCATCCCGCGCGTGACCTCGACCTTGAGGAGCGGCTCGTCGTTCGTGTCGAACAGCCAGACGGTCTGGTTGCCGTCGGGGTTGCGGATCCCCTCGATCGCCGAGCTCGGCGCGATCGTCCGCTTGCCGACGTTCGCGGCCTTCGGGTCCGCGGCGAACGCGATGGTCACGACGTCGGCGCACGCGTTGTAGACCTCGAACGGCTTGCGCTTCTTCGGCTCGGCGGCCGGCTCGGGCGGCGGCGCGTCGGCCGCCGGCGCCTGCGTCGCCGGCGCGGGCTCCGGCGCGGTGACCGGCGTGGCCGGCTCCTTGTCCGCGCACGCGATCACGCCGCCGAGCGCGAGCGACGAGCCGACCACACGAGCGAGCGACGCGAGCCAGGGAGAGGAGCGCTTCATCGCGCCGGAGCGTAACACGCTCGGACCGCGCCCTTCACCGCTCGAGGACGCGCCCTCACTTCGCGACGAAGATGCGCGTCTGCCGCGGAGGAACGGTGACGGTCGGCCCGTTGGCGGTCCCCACGCTGACGAGGTCCTCGAGCGGCCCGGGCGGGAGCCCGGTCACCTGCCGCGGCGAGTCGCTCCGGTTCACCGCGACGTAGACGGTGTCGCCCGTCGTCGCGCGCACGTAGGTCCAGGTGTCGTTGTCGGCGTTCAGCGTCTGGCGCGTGCCGCGGCGGAGGGCCGGGTGCTTGCTGCGGATGTCGGCGAGCTTCTTGATCCGGTCCCGGAGGAACGTCTGGTTCGAGTTGAGCCCCGTCCACTGCATGAAGCGCCGGTTGTCCGGATCGCCGGCGCCCGGGAGCCCGATCTCGTCGCCGTAGTAGACGAGCGGCGCGCCGCGGTTGGTGAACAGGATCGCGAAGCCGTTCGCCGTCCGCTCGAAGGCCTCGAGCTCGCCGACCGCGCCCGGCTGGTTCTGCCACGCGCGGTCCTTGCCGTCCGCGGCCTGGTTGTCGCCCCAGAGGCGGTTGTTCGCGGCGAGGTGGATCACGCGCGGCAGGTCGTGGTTGCCGATGAACGTGCTCATGACGGCGCTCGCGCCGTAGAAGTAGTCGTTCGTGTCCATGAACGCCGCGAGGTCGCTCATGCTCCGCGTGCGCATGAGCGTCGACTCGACGATGTAGCTGCGCAGCGGGAAGTCGAACTGCCCGTCGAGCTTCGTCGACGGATCGACGTACTTCTTCAGGAGGTCGCGGTTGCCGAAGTCGTACGTCTCGCCGACCATGTAGAAGCGCTGCGGCGGCGTCTGGTTGGCGGTGACGTCGGTCTTGATCTTCGCGCGGAGCTCGGTGAGCCACGAGATGTCGACGTGCTTGATCGCGTCGGCGCGGAAGCCGTCCACGCCCATGCCGGAGGCGTCCTCGGTCTTCGTGATCCACGCGACGGCGTTCGCCACGGCCCACGAGCGCGCGGCGGCGTTCGTGTAGTTCCAGTGCGGGAGGTAATCGGTGAACCAGCAGCGCTCCGCGTCCGCCTCCCACTGGCAGTGCTGGCCGCCGCAGACGCAGTCGGGCGAGCCGTTCTTGCTGTTGGGCCAGAACCAGTCGTTGTGCTGCTGGTAGACCTGCGACGACGAGTGCACGTGCACCATCGCGAAGTCGAAGAGCACCTTGAGGCCCTTCGCGTGCGCGGACGACACGAGCGTCTTCAGGTCGTCGAACGAGCCGAAGCACGACTCGTGGGAGAGCGACGTGGGATCGTTCGGCGTGTCGAGCTTCGGCCAGTAGCCATGGTAGCCGGAGTAGAACTTGTCGTCGCCGCCGACGCCGCGGCCGGCCACCGCCGGGTTGTCGAACGGGACGGTGATCCAGAGCGTGTTGACGCCGAGGTCGTTGAAGTAGTCGTCGTTGATCTTCTGGGTGACGCCCGCCCAGTCGCCGCCCTGGTAGTCGGCGATGGCGCCGCTCACGCCGGAGACGCGGCAGCCGGCGTCGAGCGCGGTGTTGCCGTTGAAGAAGCGGTCGACGAAGACGAAGTAGATGACCGAGTCGCGCCAGTCGAAGACGCCCGGCGGGAGCTCCCCCTCCTCTTCGCAGAGCGCGGGGTCGCACGTCTTGCCGGCGAACGTGTTGTTGGTGTTGCCGTTGGCGTCCGTCACCGTCGGCTGCGCCGGATCGATCGTCCAGGTCCCGTCGACGACGAACTTGTACTGGATGGGGGTCGAGAGCGGGACCTGGATGTCGACGCTCCAGACGCCGCCCTTCTTCTCCATCGGCTTGCCGGCCTCCCACGTGGAGGGGCCGCCGAAGTCGCCGCGCAGCTCGACCGCCGTCTCACTCCCGACCGGATACGTGATCGTGTGCTCGCAGCGCTTCAGCTCGGCCGGGCATTCGACCTTGCCGGGACCGGTGCCGTAGCCGTAGCCGTCGCTCCCGCCGCTGCCCGGGTTGAAGGTCGACGGATCGGGCGGCTGGCCGAAGTCGCGGTTGTCGACGTCGGACGATCCGCACGCGGCGGACGCGGCGGCCAGCACACCGGCGAGCGCCGACACGAACGCGAGCCCGCGCGCGCTCGTCGCGGAGAAACGGTGGAGGAGCGGCATGGAGTCTCTTCGTTCCGGTCAAGGCCAGGTGCGCGCGAACGCGCGGCAGCCCCGTAAGGTGGCCCAGGATGGCGGAAGGTCCAGAATTGTCAACTCACGCCTGAGTTACGGGAGCGTCTCCAGACCACGCCGCGCCCGCGACCGGACCGCGCGCGACGACGTTCGCGCGCGCCGCGAGGCGGGTGCCTCGCGGCCGGCGAAGCCACGCGCTCGTGGGTCAGTTCGGGCAGGCCGCGGGCGGAGGCGGCGCGCTGCACGCCGCCGGGACGCCGCCTTGGGTGCACGAGCCGCAGCCACAACCGCCGGCGATCTGCTTGTCCTTGCAGTACGCCATGTACGCGCCGCCCTGGCCGAAGCACCACCAGCCGTCGGTCTTGTCACCGCAGTCGGTCGGATCGAGCGGCCCCGCGGGCCCGCCGTCGCCGTCGCCCCCACCCGGGGTGCCCTGGCCGTCGCCGCCGCCGTCGCCGCCGCCAGGGCGGAGGCTCGGGAGCGCCTCGCACGCCTCGCCGACCACGCCGATGTCCGGCGGCGGCACCGCCGCGACCTCGTCCGGACACGCCTGCTCGATCGTGAGCCCCGTCTCCTTGAGCGCCGCGAGCGCGAGGATCTGGGTCGCGACCGCGACGCTCTGCGGAGGCGGGACGTTCCAGAGCATCGCGATCGCCATGTCGACGGCGCCCGCGTACTGGACGTACTGATCGCCGGTCGCGCCGTCGGTGATGATGTCGCTCCGGTAGCCCCAGCCGTTGTTGCCGAGCGCCTGCGTCGCGCCGTTCCACGCGCCCGAGTCGGAGACGCCCACGTTGACGTCGACCGGGACCTCGAAGAAGCCTGCCGACGCGCTGATCCCGACCGCGGCGCCGACGAGGTTTCCGTCGGGGCTCGAGAAGACCTGACCGGTCACGCTGACGCCGGCGATCGCCTTGATGCCGAGCGCGCCGGAGACGGAGCAGGTGCGACCGCTGCCGGCCGCGATGACGTTCGGCTGGTTGCCGAACGCGTAGCCCATGTACGCGCCGACCTCGACGCCGCTCGTCGTGCCCGCGCTGTAGCCCACCGAGTTGAAGACCGCGGCCTGCTGGTTGTAGAGGTCGAAGTAGACCGCCGCGCCGCCGTTCGCCGCGGCGCCGACGCCGGCCGAGCCCTCCCCGCCGTAGAAGAAGTACGGGCGCTGGAGGCGCGCGAACGGCGCGACCGTCTCGCACATCTTGCCCTTCGCGTCGCGCAGGAGCTGGCGCACCATGCTCCCGACCTCGCGCGCCCTCTGGAAACGCTCGCGCCAGTCGGTCGTCCGCGGGCCCGTGAGGACGACGCGCACGGACCGCTTCGAGACCGAGTCCGTGACGACGCAGGTCCCCGTCGCCTCCAGCTCGTCGAGGCACGCGAAGTAGCGCGACGTCGTCTCGTCGACGTACGCGCCGTATTGATCGAACGTCTCCTGACGAGCGGCGGCGACGCGTTCGTTCTCCCGCTCCGATTCGGTGGCCGTCGAACAAGCGGGGATCGCGCAGGCGATCCCGAGGGCGAGTGGAAGGGTGGCGAAGACGGGACGCATGGATCCGCGGATCCATGCACGTTGCACACCCAGCAACCACGGTGTCGTGGACCGCGAAAATTCCAGTACCTACGTGCCCGCGGGTGGATCGCGGGCTATCCACGTCGGCGGGGCGCCACCGGGTCAGGGGCATCGTAGGTGAGGGTCGGACAGCATGCGCCGGCGCTCACGCGCTCAGCGCGCGCAGGCCGAGCCGGCGGCGACGTAGACGTGGACGCCGAACGGCTCGGCGTCCACGCGGAGCACGCCGGACGACGCGTCCACCTTGGCGCCGGTCACGACGTCGAAGAGCTCGGGCGGCGTCCCGGCCGGGAGCGGGACCTCGACGGGGCCGGTCGGCCGGCGCACGAGCGCGACGATCGCCGTGTCGCCGGCGCGCGCGGAGCCCCCGCCGGCCGTCACGCCCGCGGCGGGCGCGTCCGCCGGCGCGCGCGCGAAGACGAAGCGCTCCTCGTCGGCGAGGAGCGTCGTCATCCCTCCGCGACGGAGCGCGCGCGAGCACACGCGCGCGCGCCCGATCTTCCGCGCGAGCTCGCGCGTCTCGCGCTGCGCGTCGATCAGCGAGTCCTCCGCGGGCATCACGCGGCGGCAGTCGGGATCGCTCCTGCCCGCGAGGCCGACCTCGTCGCCGTAGTAGAGGACCGGAGCGCCGGGCATCGTGAGCACCGAGGCGAGCGCCACGCGCTGCTTCGCGTAGACCGTCGGATCGAGCGGCTGCGGCGGCGACGTCCACGTGTCCCCGCCGTCGTTGCCGGCGCTGACCGAGGCGAAGCGCGAGACGTCGTGGTTGCCGATCATCAGGCCCATGACGGCGCCCGCGCCCTCCCACGCGGCTTCGCCGGCGCGGAAGCTCTCGTCGATCGACGACAGCGGCGCGCGCTCGAGGGCGATCGCCTCGCGGAGGGTCCACATCAGCGGGAAGTGGAAGCTCCCGTCGAGCCCGTACGGTCCGAGATCGTAGCGGAGGCTCTGGTAGTTGCCCGGACCGGTGAAATTCTCTCCGAGGACGTAGAGCGCGTGACCGGGGTGCGCGTACCGACGGCGCGCGGCCGTCGCGATCCGCCGGGTCGCGGCGCGCGGCATCATCGGGACCGCGTCGATGCGGAGCCCGTCGGCGTCCCAGCGATCGAGCCACCAGATCACGTCGTCGGTCGCCGCGCGGCCCGCGGCGTCGTTCTCCCAGTCGAGGTCCGGGAGGTAGGGCGCGAACCAGCACGTCCTGATGTGCTTGGCCCAGTCGCACGAGCCCTGCCCGCAGAGGCAGTCCTCGGCGAACCACTCGGGGTGCTCGCGCACCCACGGGTGCTCGCGGTGGACGTGGTTCGGCACGACGTCGAACAGGACGCGGATCCCGCGCGCGTGGGCGGCGCCCACGAACGCGTCGAGCTCCGCCTCGCCGGCGAACCGCGGGTCGATCGCCCTCGGAGCGATCGGCCAGTAGCCATGGTAGCTCGTGTACGAGCGGCCGTCGTTGCCGGGGAACTCGCCCGTCGGGTTCAGGTAGAGCGGCGAGAGCCAGATCGCGCTCGCGCCGAGCGCCTCGATCTCGCCGCCCTCGAGCGCCTGGCGCACGCCCGCGAGCGTCCCGCCGGCGCGCGCCGACGGGGTCGGCGGCGGCGCGAGAGGGCCTTCGGCGCCGCGAAAGCGATCGAGCACCACCTGGTAGACGATGGCGTCGCGCGGGTCCCACGGCTCGCCGCTGCCGGAGGTCGCGTCGATCCACACGGTCGCGCGGGCGTCCTCGGCGAGGGCGCCCGCCGCGTCGCGCGCCTCGATCGTGTACGTGTACTTTCCACGTGAGAGGCCGTGCGCCTCGAGGACGACCTCGCCGCGCGCGGCGTCGACGGCCGCCACGGCGAGGCTCGAGCCGTCACGACCGCGCGCGACGATCGTCGCGGGATCGATCGGAGCGCCGCCCCGCGCGGCGAGGAACCTCGCGCGCACGGTCGCCGAGCCGTCGGCCGTGGTCTCGACGCGGTCGACGCCGAGCGCAGGCCTCGCGCAGTCCGCCGCCGTCGCGACCGTGACCTCGCGGCCCTCGTACGAGCCGGTCATCGGCTCGTTCTTGTCGGTGAGCCAGACGCCGTCCTCGACGATCGCGTACGCGTGCTCACCGGGCGGCGCGTCGACCTCGGCGACGCGCCAGCCGTCGTCTCGTCGGTGAGGCTCGAGGCCAGGGCGCTTCCAGCCGTCCCAGTCGCCCACCACCTCGACGTGCGCCGCCGCGCTCGCCGGCTTGTGCCAGATGGTGAGGCCGCACGCGCGGGTCGGGGCGCCCGCGCCCGGGGCCTCCTTCGTCGAGCACGCCGCGCCCCCGACGCCGATCGACGCGGACGCGACGAGGGCGAGCGCGAGCGGACGCGCCGCCCCGCCGAGGCTCGGCGGACGCCGAACCGGGGTCGACGGCGCTCTGGTGGCGGAGGCCACCGGGTCGTACTAGCTGGCGAAGCCGGGCCGCGCAAACGGGGCGCGAACGGCGCGAGGAGGAGGCGCTGGAGCCCATCGCGCGACCGAGATGGGCTCGTCGGGCAGGAACGAACGGCGGCGGCGACTCGGGGATCGAGCGGTCTCGGGCTCGCCTCGCCCATCGGAGCTCGAGACGGCGTCCCGACGTCGGCGGGATGCGCGCTAGGCGTTGTGCCGAACGACGCTCGCGTTGATCGTCCCCGCGAAGGTCACCCACGCGACGTAGGGCAGCATCAGGAGGCCGGCCGTCCCGTCGACCTTCCTCGCGGCGAGGGCGTAGCCGGCCGCGGAGCCGAGGTTCGCCGACAGGTCCGCCAGCGCCGCCGCAGGCCGGCGCCGCCCGAAGAAGAGCGGCGACCACGCGGCGTTCGTCGCCATCTGCGTCGCCCACATGCCGAGCGCGGCGGAGCGCTTCTTCGACGGCGGCGCGCGCCAGACGCGCCAGGCCGAGGCGGCGCTCAACGTGTAGAGCAGCGGCCAGACGAGCCCGAACACCCGCTCGGGCGGCGTCCACGGCGGCTTCGCGAGCGACCGGTACCAGCGCTTCGGCCCGCGCTTCATCGCCACGCGCCCGAGCAGGAGCGCCGTGAGCGTGGCTCCGCCGATCAGCGCCGCCCCGAGCAGCGACCGCGGAGGCACGCGGAGCGGTCGGCGCCGAGCGGGAGGCTCGACGTCCTCGGCCTCGGAGGGCTCGCAGGCGATCCGCGTCTCGGCGGCGATCGTCTCGCGCGCGATCGGCTCGTTCGCGACCGGCTCGTCCACGCGCGATCGGCCCGCGAGCGCTTCGTCCTCCACGAGGGGCTCGCCCACGAGGGGCTCGCCCGCGACCGCCTCGTCGAGCAGCGACTGCGGCGGCTCCGGCGGGAGCGGCGCGAACGACGCGACGACGTGCTCCTCGGCGACGTCCGGACTCGCGTCGACGACGTCGGGGCTCACTTCGGCGACGTCCGGGCTCGCCTCGGCGACGCCCGGAGTCGCCTCGTCGGCGTCCCGGCTCGCTTCGTCGGTGCCCGGGCTCGCCTCGGCGACGCCCGGGCTCGCCTCGGCCGCGCGAGGGCTCTCCTCGGCGCGGCGCAGGCTCTCCTGATCGTTCCCGTCGGGCTTGTCGATCTGCATCGCTACCTCGCCATCCCGAGCGCGCGGACCAGCCGCGAGAGGCGCGACACCTTCCGCTTGCGTCCGCTGTTCAAGAAGAGCGTCGCGAGCGCGAGCCCGCCGAGCGCGAGGAGCCCGGCGAGGAGGGACTTGCCGTGCGAGCGGAGCGGACGGACGGCGCGCGCGAGACGGCTCCGCTCTCTCTCGACCGACCGCGGGTCGCTCGCCTGGACGAGCGGCGTCTCGTACTCCTCGATGAAGAGGTCCTCGACGAGCACCTCGACCGGCTCGCCGTCCCCGAGCTCCGTCCCCTCGGTCGAGGTGGGCTCCCTCGGTTCGTCGACGTTCATCGCGAGCTCCTCATGGCGGGCATGTCGGGATCGGGAGCAGGGGCCGGCGCCGGATCGGGCGCGGGCGGCGTGTGCGGCACGTGATGCTGCGGCGGCGGGTCCGGGGCGGGTCCGGGCAGCGGCGGCTCCGGCCTTCCCGAGGTGTCGTCGTGGCTCATGACAGGGATGCACGCATCGGGCGTGCCCGCGTGCCGCGAGCGGCGAGCTCAGCTAGTTCTTGTCCCTCGTCCAGGTGACGAGACGCAGGCTTCTCGGGAGCACTCGGCCTTCGTCGACGCCGCGGTCGTCGGACGTCCAGAGGCGCACCCGCGTGGCGAGGAGCCCCGCTTGCACGATGGCGCGGCGTTGCACGACAGCCTTGGCGTCCGTCGTGGTGTCGGTCGGGAGCGGAGCGAGGGCGGCCCGCGACAGGGCTCCGGCGTCGTGGCCGATCGCCGTCCAGTAGCTCGGCCGCACGCCGAAGCGATCCATGAAGCCGCGCACGTCCTCGTCGCGCGCTTCGGCCGGCGTCGCGGCGAGCACGGGGACGATCCCGGCCGAGGCGCTCAGCACGGTGAGCCCGCGGGGCGCCTCGCCGTGAGGGATCCCCGACTCGAGCGTGAGCGCGACCGCGGTGGGCGTCGACGCGCGGGGCGGGCCGAGCGACGCGCCGAGATCGCGCAGGAGATCGCGCGCGCACGACGACGGCCCCGAGACGAGCCAGCCTCGGGCGCCGCCCTTCCACCACGCGTCGACCGGGAAGCGCGTCTTTCCCGCCTGCGCGAGGGGGACGTCGCAGCGCACCGGCGGCAAGAGCGTGAGGCCCTGGCCTCGACCTTCGAGCGAGCCCGCCGCGACCTCGTCGTCCGAGGCGTCGGCGACGAGGGCCGCGGTCTTCACGCCGTGGCGAACGAGCGCGTCGGCGAGCATCGCGATCTCGCGCTCGGTGCGCTCGCCGAGCACCACCGCGGCCTTGCGCGGCATCTTCGACGGGCTCGGCGCGGCGAGGAGGATCACCGCCACGCCGCCCTCCTCGCTCCACGTCACCGCGCGATCCGCGCTCGCGCGATCGAAGCCGGCGACGATGACGGCCGCGCCCTCGCCCGCGAGCTCTTCCATCGCGGCGCGCGTCCCGGCGGCGTCGACGCCGTCGTCGCGCGTGACGAGGCGCGCGCCCTCCTCGCGGGCCGCCGTGCGCGGGAGGCCGAGCGCCCACGAGAGGCCGCGGACGACGTCGGCGGCCTCGTCGCGGAGATCGCGATCGCGCGTGGGCAAGAGGAGACCGACCGTACGGCCCGCGACGGTGGCGAGGCCGCGCCGGCTGGCGGCGAGCTCCCCGAGCTCGAGCCCCGCGTCGCCGCCGGTCTGCGCCGCGCTGACGCCGCTCTGCTCGACGAGCCACCGCGCGAGCGCGGCGTCGTTCGTCTCCACGGCGATGCGCGCGAGCCGCTCCGCGACGAGCTTCTGCGTGTCTGCTCCGTAGCCCGACGCCGCGCCGCGGGCGCGCATCGACTGGTAGGTCTGCTCGAGCACGGCGCGCGGGAGCGTCTCGAGGATCTGGCCGATCTTCCCGCGCACGCGCTCCTTGTCGTCCTCGCCGACGCCGCGGAGCCACGCGTCGAGGTACGCGAGCGCCTCGTAGTCGGTGTGCGCCGCGATCGCGCTGAGCGCGAGCTCCTCGAGGAAGACCTCGCGATCGGCCTCGTCGACGACCTTGCCGACGAGCGGGCGGAGGCTGTCGAGCGCCGACTGCGGCGCCCCGTGGAGCCTCAGGCTGCGCGCGCGCGCGACCGTCGCGAGGTCGCGCGTGGTCCCGGGCGGCATCTCCCCGAGCGAGGCCAGCACGCCGTCGGCGGCGGCGAGCTGCCCGGACTCCATCATCGCGAAGGCGAGGTACAGCTTCGCCAGCGGGACGGCGCCGTCGTCGGGGTAGCGCGCGATGAAGTCCTCGGCCGCGCCGCGCTCGACCTTCCGAGCGTCCCAGGCCTCGCGGAGCGACGCGAAGGCGGCGGCGGCGCGCGGCGTCGTCGAGAGCGACGCGACCGGCGCGGCCCGCTTCGCCGACCGCGAGCAAGCGCCCGCGGCCCCGAGCGCCAGCGCGCCCGAGAGGACGACAAGCGCGGTGCTCCGTGACCTCACGGCTGCGGAGCATAGCGGCTGCGCGCGCCGAAGTCGTGACGCCGCCCGCGTGACCGAGCGCGGGCGCACGCGCCGGCCCGGCGCCCCGCCCCGCCAAACCGGGCCCGGCCGCGCGAGGTGCGCTGACGAGTCCTCGAAGGACACGTATACTCCGCGCGAATGGCGGACGAGGAGAGCTCGGCTTCGACGGCGGACGAGGCCGACGGGGCGCCGGAGGCGGACGGCGAGGCCGACACGAACGCCGACGCCGACGCGAACGCGCCCGCAGCCGACGCCGACGCGAGCGCAGCCGACGCGAGCGCAGCCGACGGCGACGCGAAGGCGCCCGCCGGCGCCGAGGACGCGCCCGCGTCGCGCTCGACCTCGCGCGACGCGCCGTCGGCCGCGAGCGCGCGCAACCGCAAGCTCCACGCCCTCTCCGGCGCGCTCGCGCTCGGCGTGTTCCTCGTCGAGCACATCGCGACGAACGCGTCGGCGCTCGGCGGCCGCGGCGCCTACGACGCGATCGTCGGGGCGATCGAGCGGTCGCGCGTGCTGCCGTTCGTCGAGGTCGTCTTCATCCTGCTCCCGCTGGGCTTTCACGCGGGTTACGGGCTCCACCTGCTCCGCGCCGAGGCCGCCCCCGACGCCGTCGTCGAACGGTACGGCGACCGGCGTCTCTGGCGCTTGCAACGGCTGAGCGCCGTCTTCGTCCTCGTCTTCGTGCTCGCGCACCTCTGGGAGCTCCGCGTCCAGCGCCTCGTCTTCGGCCTGCCCGCGGACGCGCTCTACACGACGCTGACGGCGCGTCTGTCCTCGACGTGGGCCGGCGTCCCGTTCATCGCGCTCTTCTACGTGCTCGGCCTCTTCGCGGTCGCCGTGCACCTCGCGAACGGCCTCTTCGCCGCGACGGCGGCGTGGAACGTGGGCGTCTCGCCGTCCGGGCGGCGACGGGCTCGGATCGCGACGCTCGCGCTTGGCGGCGTCCTCTTCGCCGTCGGCGCGTCCACCGTGATCGCGCTCGCGACCGGAACGCGCTTGCTCCCGGGAGCGGATGGCGATAGCGCTGCAGTCGAGGTCCCATGCGGTTCTGCCGCGCCGCCTCCCTTCCGGGTCTCGCCGACCCCTTCCCGCTGAACGCGCGCGGCCCTACGTGGGGCTCGCCCCTCTAACCAGATCCCCAAGGCATGGCCAAGACCAGCATCGTCACCGAGTCAGGCAAGGTCCGTCGCGTCATCGTCGTCGGCGGAGGGCTCGCCGGACTCAGCGCCGTCATCAAGCTTTGCGAGGCGGGGATCCCCGTCGACCTCTTCTCCCTCGTGCCCGTGAAGCGCTCGCACTCGGTCTGCGCGCAAGGCGGGATCAACGCGAGCGTCAACACCAAGGGCGAGGGCGACTCGCCCGAGGTCCACCTCGAGGAGACGGCGTACGGCGGCGATTTTCTCGCCAACCAGCCCCCGGTCAAGGGCATGACGTACGCGGCGCCGGGCATCGTCTACATGCTCGACCGCATGGGCGTGCCGTTCAACCGCACGCCCGAGGGCCTGCTCGACTTCCGGCGCTTCGGCGGCACGCTCTTCCACCGCACCGCCTTCGCGGGCGCGACGACGGGTCAGCAGCTCCTCTACGCGCTCGACGAGCAGGTGCGCCGCTACGAGACCGTCGACGTCGAGGACGACCGCGGCATCGTCGTCCGCGGCGAGAAGATGGTGCGCAAGTGGGAGCTCTGGGACTTCCTCGGCGTCGTCCTCGACGACGAGAACCGCGCGCGCGGCATCGTCGCGCAGGACCTCAAGTCGATGGCGATCGAGAGCTTCCGCGGCGACGCGGTCCTCCTCGCCACCGGCGGGCCGGGCATCATCTTCGGCAAGTCGACCAACAGCGTCATCAACACCGGCACGGCGGCGAGCGCGGTCTACCAGCAGGGCGCCTGCTACGCGAACGGCGAGTTCATTCAGGTCCACCCGACCGCGATCCCGGGCGCGGACAAGCTGCGCCTCATCTCCGAGAGCGTCCGCGGCGAGGGCGGCCGCGTCTGGGTGCCCAAGGACCCGAAGGAGAAGCGCCGCGGGCGCGACGTGCCGGAGAAGGAGCGCGACTACTTCCTCGAGGGCAAGTACCCGGGGTACGGCAACCTCGTCCCGCGCGACATCGCGAGCCGCGAGCTCTTCCTCAAGGGCTTCCACGAGGGCAAGGGCGTCTTCAACCCGAAGAGCGGCAAGAACGAGCTCGAGGTCTACCTCGACGTCACGCACCTGCCGAAGGACGTGCTCCGGAAGAAGCTCGAGGGCGTGCTCGAGATCTACGAGAAGTTCGTGGGCGAGGACCCCTACGAGAACCCGATGCGCATCTTCCCCGCCGTCCACTACTCGATGGGCGGGCTGTGGGTCGACTTCGAGAAGAGCGCCGACGGCAAGCTCGTCCCCGGCTCGCCGCGCAACCAGGCGACCAACATCCAGGGCCTCTACGCCGCGGGCGAGGTCGACTACCAGTACCACGGCGCCAACCGCCTCGGCGCCAACTCGCTGCTCTCCTGCATCTACGGCGGCATGGTCGCGGGCCCCGCGATCGCCTCGTACGTGAAGGGCCTGCCGAACAGCTCGTTCGACCTCAAGGCCTCGTTCTTCGACAAGGCCGAGAAGCGCGAGCGCGAGCGCTACGAGACGACGCTCGCGATGGACGGGAAGGAGAACCCGTACGTCCTGCACAACGAGCTGTCGCAGGTCATGCTCCGCGACTGCACCATCGAGCGCCACAACGGCGTCCTCGAGAAGGTGATCGCGAAGATCGACGAGCTCGAGGACCGCTGGCACGACGTCGGCGTCCCCGACAAGAGCACGCGCGCCAACCAGGGCGCGCAGTTCGTGCGGCACCTCCACAACATGCTCGTCATCGCTCGCGTCATCGCCCAGGGCGCCAAGAACCGCGACGAGTCGCGCGGCGCGCACTACAAGCCGGACTTCAAGCAGCGCGACGACGCCAACTGGCTCCGCTCGACGATGGCCCTCTACAAGGACGACGGCAAGCGGAGCAGCGTCGACTACGTCCGCGCGCTCGAGTACCCGCTCCACGGCAAGACCGTCCGCGTGACCGACGAGGTCGACGTGAGCCTCGTCAAGCCGCGGCCGCGCCGCTACGAGACCGCCGGCGCCGCCAGCGCCTCGGCGAAGGGCGAAGGCGAGCCGAAGGCGGAGAAGGCCGAGAAGGCGAAGAGCGCCGAGGCCAGCCCCGCGGAGTAGGCCCCCGCCCCGTCGGGTCGCCGGTAGTTTGGCCCGACGGCCGCGGTTTCACTAAAGGTGCTCCTCGTGCGCGAACCGCGGGGCGTGGCCGCTCTCTTGACTCTCCTCTGTGCCGCCGGGGCGGTCGCGTGCGGCGGCGGGCGCGTCCCGGCCCGCGCCGCCGCGCCGGTCGACGTCGCCCGGGCGCCCGCGCCCGTCCAGCTCCTCGCCGCGCGCTCGCCCGCGGCGGCGCCTTCCCCCGCGCCCGCGGCGGCCCCCGCCCGCGCGGCCGACGAGGAGCACTGGTACTTCGAGTCGCTCTCCGCGGACGGCAGGCGGGCGCTCCTCCGCCAGCTCGATCCCGAGAGCCGGGCGACGTTCCACATCCGCGTCGTGGACGTCGACAGCGGCCGGACGCTCGAGGAGACCGCGCTCCCGGAGCTCGCGAAGATCCCGGCGTCGACCATCGGCGGCAAGCCTACCGAGCTCGCCGAGCTCGAGTGGATGCTCGCCTCCCCCGCGTTCGGCCGGGACATCATCCGGGGCTCGCACCTCGCCGGGAGCTTTCCCTTCGGCGCGTGCGGGCGCCTCGCCGCCGCGCACGGCGGCAGCGCGATCTCCTTCGACGCGGGCGACTGGCTCTACGTCGCCGACGACACCGGGCGCGTGCGGCGCCGCCTGGTCGAAGAGGCCGCGTACGATCCGCGCTTCACGCCGGACGGCAAGCACCTCTTCTTCCGCCGCGCCACCGGCACGGTCGACGTCCTCGCGAAGTACGAGCTGTTCGTCGTCCCGTCCGATCTGTCGGCGCCGCCGCGCGCCATCCCGGGCTCGAGCGGCATGCGCGACCGCTTCGTCGCGCACCCGGACGGCCAGACGGCGTTCGCCGTGGCCTCTCAGCCGCGCGGCCCGGCGGGCCCTCGCGTCCGCGGCGACGACGCGCGGCGCACGGCCGACACCTGCGTCGTGTCGCTCACGCTTCGCCCTCCGTTCGTGACGAAGAAGCTCGCCTGCCTCGACGGCGCCGAGCAGCTCGTCGAGTCGGTCATCTCGCCGAAGGGCAAGTGGGCCGCGCTGTCGACCAAGAAGAGCGCCGGATTGACCGAGGGCGAGCGGCGCGTGGAGTGGCGGCTCCGCGTCGTCTCGCTCACCACCGGCAAGGTCGTGCGCGACGAGCCCGAGCCGCCCGGCGTCGCCGTCCGCGCGATCAGCGACGCGGGCCTCCTCGTCCAGAGCGGCGCCCGCGGCGTCGTCGTCACCGACGTGCCGGCGAAGACGTCGCGCGAGCTCGACCGGCCGATCGACCTCGGCTACCGCGGCTTCTTCCGCAACGACGCCGACCTGGTCTACGTGCGCGGCGGCGCCGTCGCCGTGCTCGACGTCTCGAAGGACGCGACCGAGTAGCGCCGAAGGCCGGCGTTCGCGGCTATCCTCGCGCCATGACGGGCGAGGCGACGACGACGGTCCCGCCGAGGCGCGTCCTCCCGCTGTTGCTCGTCGGGTACGCGGCGTTCTACCTGTGCCGCGCGAACGTCGAGCCGGCGCTCAACCTGCTCGCGATCGACCACGGCTACGACAACGAGCAGATCGGCGTCGTCATGGCGATCGCCCTCGGCGCGTACGCCGCGGGCAAGCTCGTCCTCGGGCCGCTCGCCGATCTGTGGGGTGGCAAGCGGATCATGGTCCTGTCGCTGCTCGGGACGGCGCTCGTCTCGCTCGCGATCGCGGCGTCGGACGCGCCTCGTCGGTTCGGGGCCGGCGCGGGCCTCGTCGTCGTCGGCGCGCTCGTGGTCGCGAACCGCTTCGTCCAGGCGGGCGGCTGGGGCGGCCTCGTCCACGTCGTCGGCGTCACCTTCGGCGCGTCGCGGCGCGGCACCATCATGGGCGTCCTCTCGACGAGCTACGACGTCGGCAACGTCCTCGCGCTCGTCCTCTCCGCGGCGCTCGTCGAGGCGGGCGCCGGCTGGCGCGCGCTCTTCGTCGTCAACCCGCTGATCGTGCTCGCGGTCGCGATCCTCGTGCACCTCGCGCTGCCGACGCCGCGCGCGGGGAGCTCCGGGCCCGCGCGCGCGACCGCGGGGCCGTCGACCGACGCGACCGGCGCGACCGGCTCGACGGACGCGACCCCAGGGCCGTCGACCGACGCGACCGGCGCGACGGACGCGACCCCAGGGCCGTCGACCGACGCCGACGCGGCCCGAGCCGGCGTGTCGCGCGCCGGCGCGACCGAGCCGCGCTTCGCCGCCATCGCGCTCCGGCTCGCGCGGCAGCCGGCGTTCTGGTTCGCGACCGGCCTCTCCTTCTTCCTCACGTTCGTCCGCGCCGGCTTCATGACGTGGACCCCGCGCTTCCTCTACGAGGTGAGCGTCGCCGCGAACGCGCCGTCCGCGACGTCGAGCTCGATCGCCAGGAGCGCCTTCTTCGGCGTCGCCGGGATCATCGGCTCCGTCGCGACCGGCCGCATCTCGGATCGCCTCGGCCCCGGCCGGCGCGCGCCCGTGATGACCACGTCGCTCGCCTTGCTCGTCGGATGTACGCTCGCGCTTGCTCACGCGGGCGTGACCTCCCCCCTCGTCGCCACGGCCGGCGTCGCGGCGTGCGGGCTCTTCCTCCTCGGCCCGTACTCGCTCCTCGCAGGCGCGGTGTCGCTCGACGTCGCCTCCCCCGCGCGCGCGGACGGCGCCGCCCCCGAGGCCGAGCCGGACACGCGCGGGGCCGCGTCGGCCGCGGGCTTCATCGACGCCGTCGGCTACGTCGGCGCGAGCCTCGCCGCGCTCGTGCTCGGCAGCGTCTCGAAGCGGGCCGGCTGGACGGCGGCGTTCGACGTGGTCGCCGTCGTCTCGTGCCTGGCCTTGGTCCTGGCCTGGACCTGGAGCAGACGACGCCCATCGACCTCCGAGCGGGAGCCCGCGGCATCGGCATAGCACGAAGCGTCATGGGAGCTTGTCGAAGTCTTCGCCTTTCACCACAATGCGAGCAGCCCCATGCCCGAGCGCACCGTAAAGCCGAAGACGCGCATCGTAAAGCTGAAGATCCTGCGCCAGGACGGCCCGAACGAGTCGAGCACCCGTCGTTGGGAAGAGTTCGACGTCCCGTGGCACCCGCAGATGAACGTCATCAGCGCGCTCATGGAGATCCAGAAGTCTCCGGTGACCGCGGACGGCAAGAAGGTGGCGCCGGTCGTCTGGGACTCCTGCTGCCTCGAAGAGGTGTGCGGCGCGTGCACGATGATCGTCAACGGCAAGGTCCGCCAGGCGTGCTCGGCCCTCGTCGACAAGGTCAGCCCGGACGGCGAGCCGATCACGATCGCGCCGATGACGAAGTTCCCGCTCATCCGGGACCTCATCGTCGACCGCTCGCGCATGTTCGAGGACCTCAAGAAGGTGAAGGCCTGGGTTCACCTCGACGGCTCGCACGAGCTCGGCCCGGGGCCGCGCCAGGCGCCGTCCAACCAGGAAGAGGCCTACCCGCTCTCGCGCTGCATGACGTGCGGCTGCTGCATGGAGGCGTGCCCGCAGATCAGCAGCAGCTCGGACTTCATCGGCCCCGCGGCGATCAACCAGGTCCGCCTCTTCAACCTCCACCCGAGCGGCAAGATGCACAAGAGCGAGCGCCTCGAGGCGCTGATGCGCCCGGGCGGCATCGACGGGTGCGGGAAGGCGCAGAACTGCGTCGAGGTGTGTCCGAAGGAGATCCCGCTGGTCGACTCGATCGCGGACGTCGCGCGCCAGACGACGA
Organism: Labilithrix sp.; assembly: GCA_019637105.1. GTDB lineage: Bacteria > Myxococcota_A > Polyangia > Polyangiales > Polyangiaceae > Labilithrix. Next base: position 73,706 of record JAHBWF010000002.1, on the reverse strand, counting down.
AGCACATGCTCTTCGGCTGGCTGCTGAAGTAGCGGCGCGGACCGCGCCGGCGCGATCTGGAGCGTGCCGGAGCTCCGCTGATGGTATCGTCGGCGCGATGGCGAGTGCGGGCCGGAGACCAGCGCGTCGTACGCCACGCTCCGCCGCGCTGACGACGGGGGCGGCGCTCGCGCTCTCTTCGTCGCTCGCGCTCGCCGACGAAGCGCCGCCGACGCAGGCCGAGGCGCCCGTCTCCGCCCAGGTCGATCTCACGCGGGACACGCAGCCCGCGGCGGCCGAAGAACCCGGCGCCGCCGAGGCGCCGCCCCCCGCGCCCTACAAGAAGTCGCTCGTCCTCGACGCCACCGTCGGGGCGATCGGCTTCCTCGGAGAGTTCCGCAAGATCGCGCCGCCCGGCCCGTGGATGCACCTCCAGCTCGGCTACGAGCTGCTCAAATGGCTGATGCTCTTCGGCGAGGGTGAGCTCGCGTTCACCGACACCTCGAACCGGCAGGCCCCACCGAACACGCGCGCGTTTCCGATGTTCGGCTTCGGCGGCGGCGCGCGCTTCACGCTCCGCTTCACCGATCGCTTCGGCGCCTACGCGCAAGGCAGCGTCGGGATGATGAAGGCCGACATCGCCACGAACGCGCTCGGCATCCTCGGCTTCCGCGAGGCCGAGTCGCTCGGCGTCTACGTCGGCGGCCGCCTGGGCGTCGAATGGTACCAGATCGACCGGCATTTCGCGCTCGGCCTGAACGCGGGCGTCCGCTCCGCGCAAGGCTTCGCCAAGCTCGGAGCCGGGACCGACTCGCCGCTGGCGCTCGACGGCGGAGCGTCGCTGCGGTACGCGTTCTGACCGCCTGGACGGCGCGGTGACCACACGAGGAAAGCTGGCCTCGCGCGGGCGCCCGGCGCACAATCGTCGTCGAAGCGCACGCGTGGCGCGCGCGTGCGGCTCGGGCGGGGACCCGAGCACGAAGCGCGTTTCGGGAGGACGACATGCGGCGGATCGCGTTGCTCTTGGTGGCGAGTGGGCTCGTGGGATGGGGACTCGCCGGCGCGCTCGGCGGATGTGGCGGAGACGACGGCGTCACCGTCCCCGACGCGGCGGACGGGGCGAGCGCGGACGACGACGGCTCGAGCGGGTCCAGCGGCTCGAGCGGCTCGAGCGGCTCGAGCGGAACGCCGACCGACAGCGGGCCGCCGACCGACGCGGGCGACGACGGGAGCTCGAGCGGCGACGTCGCCTCCAACCCGAACAAGATCACCTGCGGCGCGGTCGAGTGCGACGCAGGCGGGTTCGGGATCAACAACGCGAACCGCTGCTGCGTGCGCGACGCCGGGACGGCTCCGGCGTGCTCGACGGCGAACGCGTGCGCCAACAACGACCTCGAGCTCGCGTGCGACGAGCCGGCCGACTGCCCGAGCTTCGGTCCCGGCGGCTTCCAGCAGCGGTGCTGCCTGCGCCTCGGCGGCGGAGGTGGTGGTGGCGGCGGCGGCGGCCGGCGCTCGGAGTGCAGCAACCAGTGCGGGCAGAACGGCGGCACGCAGCTCTGCAAGACGAACGCGGACTGCGGCGACGGCGGGGCGAACCAGCCGACCTGCAACATGAAGAAGTGCGGCGACTACAACGTCCGCGTCTGCGGCAGCCCATCCAACTGCGAGTAGGCGCGCGGGGGCCGCGCACGTCCAACGGCGAGTCGCCGCGCCCGTCCACGCGCGGGCCGCGTCCACGCGCAGGGGCCGCGCACGTCCAACGGCGAGTCGCCGGTCCAACGGCGAGTCGCCGGTCCAACGGCGAGTCGCCGCGCCCGTCCACGCGGGCGCGCCTCGCTCCGCGCGGCGCGTCGGGCCCACGCCGTCGGCGCGAGCGGCGCCTCACGCCGACGGCGCCCGCGCTCAGATCTCGATCGCGAACATCCGCGCCGTGCGCGCGGGCACCTCGACGACGAAGCCGCCGCCCGCGCGCTCGATGCGCGCCGGCTCCCGGGTGTGCGGGAGCAGGTCCACGAGCGCGCGCGCGCGCGGGCCCACCCCGACCGTCGCGAGCACGGCCCCCGGCTCGGGGTTCATCACGAACGCGACGCGAGGCGTCCCGTCCGCGTCGTCGTGGACCGTGACGTGGACCGTCGGCGGATCGCACGGGAACGTCGGCAGTCCGAGCCTCTCGATGAGGCGCGCGACCAGGGCGTCGGCGCGCGCGGGATCGTCGAGCGGCTCGACGTCGAGGCCGCTCACGTCGTGGGGCCGCTCGAGCAGGCGCATCGCGCCGTCGCGCTCGGGGATGGTCGGACCGATGGTCACCGCGACGCCGCGCGCCTGCGCGTCGCGGAGCGTGTCGAGGACGTCGCGCTTGAGGCCGCCCGCGGTCGTGCAGACGATCCACGACGCGCCCTCGATCGACTCCGCGAGGACCTCTCCGCCCGCGTAGGCGAACGGCACCCCGCGCGCGAGCAGGGCGCGCTCGAACGCGCGGACGTACGACTCGCCCGCGATCGGCGCCGCGGGCGCGTAGCCCCGAGCGTCCTCGCCTTCGGCGGCGCCGCGCGTGAGCCCGAGATCGTCCTCGAGGCAGCTCTCGAGCGGCCCGCCGCCGGTGATGTTGAAGAACGCCGGCGTGATCGGCCCGAACGCGTGCGTCGCGCGCGAGAGGCGACGGAGCGCGCGCGGCACGACGAGCCGAACCGGCGCGCGTCGCCGGAGCGCGTTGAGCTTCACGCGGTCGAGCGCCTCGATGAGCGCGTGGTACTCGTCGGCGAGGCGGCGCGGGAGGCCGTGCTCGTCGATCGGCGCGCCGACCCAGCGATCGCGATCGACGGCCATGTAGAGGTTGAAGCCGCGGAGGCCGTAGGCGAGCGCCGCGACGAGCGTGTAGAGCGAGTCCTTGTCGTCGAGCGGGGCGAAGAACGGCGGGAACCCGGCGCCGACCTCGGCGCCGTACGCCGGGACGCGGACGCCCTCGCAGCGCACGGCGAGCTCGCCCGTGCGCCGGAGGATCGCCATGTGATGCTTCGGGTTCGCGGGGTGGTAGTAGTCGAGGCCGACGAGGTCGACGACCCGCGAGATGCGGCCCGGGTTCAGCGCGGTCGCCGCCTCGCCGAGCGGAAGGTTGTGCATCGTCGGCACCGACGCGCAGCCGGCGTTCTCGAGCGCCTTCGCGAAGCGCCCCATCGCCTCGGTGAGCAGGTGCTCGTGGAACTCCATCCAGTCCATGTGACGCGGGAGCTCCTCGGCGGTCTTCGCGTCGAAGCGCTGCGGCGGCGCGGCGATCGCGAACGTCACGGTGGCCTCGTTCCAGGCGTCGCGGAGCGCCTTGGCGCTCGAGTACTTCTCGCGGAGGAACGAGCGGAAGAGCCGGACGGCGTCGGGGTGGTAGTCCTGATCGTACGGGCCGTCACGGAAGTAGAGCGCTCCCTCGTTGTCGATCTGCCACATCACGATCGGGCCGTGAGGGTGCTGGAGCGGCGCGAGCACGCGGCCGACCGCCTCGAACCACAGCGCGGCCTCGTCGTGGAAGGCGTCGCTCGCGTAGCTCGGGACCGGGAACGCCGTCGGGACGATCGGCAAGATGACCGGGTTGTCGCGCGGCGTCCGCGCCTGGCAGTCGGGATCCCAGACCACGCGCTCCGGGAGGCCGAAGTACGTGAGCTCGGCGTTGATGTGCGGACCGGGCCGCGCGACGACGTAGAGGCCTCGCTCCGAGCAGAGACGGAGGAAGCGCGCGACGTCGAGCCGGGCGAAGCTCTCGCCGAAGTCGAACGTCCCCTGCGCGACCTCGTGGACGCCCCACGGGATGTACGTGTCGACGACGCGCAGGCCCATCGCCTTCATCGCGTCGAGGCACGGGCCCCAGTGCTCCGGGGCGTGCCGCCAGTAGTGCATCGCGCCCGCCCAGAGCGGCAAGAGCTCTCCCTCCCCCGAGCCGTCCGGGTCGAGCAAGAGGAGCCCGTGGGGGTGCACCTCGACGGTGCGGGGCGGCGGGGCCGCTTCACCGCGCGCCCGGTCGTGCGCGCGCTCGCCGGGCGTCGGGTGCCGAGACGCTCGCGTCATCCGGCGATCTCGTCGGGCAGCGTCCGCTTCAGGATCTCCCGGAGCTCCGCCATGTCGGGATCGTGCGGGGCGAGCCGCTCGAGCGCGCCGGCGACCTTCGCGATCGTCGGCGTGACGAACTTGAGGAACGACGGGTTGCTCTTCTGCCGATCGATGAAGACGAAGCGCCCCGCGTCCTTCAGCTTGCGCTGGACGGTCACGAGATCGAACTCGCTCTGGAGGCTCCCGCGGCTCTCCTTGCCGAAGCCGCGCGAGAGCGCCGCCGCGTCCGCGTACTCGGCGAGGCGCGCCTCGACGAACGCGCGGTCGAACGACTGGTAGCTGTCGTTGAGGAGCGCGACGAGGTCGTAGACGCGCGGGCCGAGGAGCGCGTCCTGGAAGTCGATCCAGACGAGCCGCGGTCCGTCGGCGGCGGGGACGACCATGATGTTCCGGGACTGGTAGTCGCGGTGGACGAAGCCGCTCGGCAGCTCGGCGACGCGACGCGCGAGGCGGTCGGCGATGCGGCTCCACGCGGCGACGTCGGACGCGGCGAGCGGCTTGTCCCGCGCGTCGAGGCCCCACTCCTTGAAGTGCTCGATCTCCCAGCGGAGCAGGTCGAAGTCGAAGGTGCGGCTCGCGACGACGCACCCCTCGGGGAGCGAGGCGAGCTCGTTCTGGGCGCGGGCGAGATCGCACACCGCCTTGCGGTAGAGCCCCTCGCGATCGCCCGGGTTCTTGAGGAGCCAGTTGGCGAGCGTCTCGTCGCCGAGGTCCTCGAGGACGAGCCAGCCGTGCGCGGTGTCCTCGGCGAGGACGTCCGGGACGTCGACGCCGTGCTCGGCGAGCAGATCGCGCACCTCGAGGAACGGCCAGCGCGCGCCGTCGTGCGCCTTCTGCACCTCCTCCGGGCGCCCGCCCTCCGGGACGAACATCGCCACGGCGGTCTTGCCGCCGTTCAACGTCAGGCGGAAGTAGCGACGCGTCGACGCGCCGCCGGGCATGGCCGCGAGCGAGAGCTCGGCGCCGAACGACCGCCGGACGAGGTCGGCGAGCTTGTCCTCGGAGGCCTCGGCGGACGGCTGGTGGAGGGAGGGTGAAACGACGGACACGGCCGTTTCCCATTATCCTTTCTGGGCGAACGACGCCACACTTGCCGGGATGACGTCGCAGGGTCTCTCTGACCTCGGAGTGCCCGAGCACGCGCTCGGGCACGTCGGGGCCTGGCTCGACCTCCTCCGGGATTGGAACAAGCGGATCGATCTGACGGCGGCGCGCTCGGAGGACGAGCTCTTGGACCTGATGCTCGCCGACGCGCTCGTGCTCGCGCGGCGCGAGCCCACGCCGCTCATCCCCGAGGGGGCGTCCGTCGTCGACGTCGGCGCCGGCGCCGGCGCGCCGGGCCTGGCGCTGGCGCTGCTCCGGCCCGATCTCCGCGTCACGCTCGTCGAGCCGCTCGCGAAGCGGATCGCGTTCTTGCGGACGGTCCTCGGGACGATCGGGCGGACGGACGTCGTCCTCCGGCGCGAGCGCGTCCTCGACGTCGTCGCGAGCAGCCCCGGCGCGTGGGACGTGGCGATGTCTCGCGCGACGCTCGCGCCCGCGGAGTGGACGCCCATCGCGCTGAAGCTCGCCCCGTCGGCCTGGACGCTGCTCGCCCGCGAGGAGCCGCCGGCGGTGCCGGGCGCGACGGTCGAGGACGACGTCGCCTACACCTGGCCGCGGACGGGCGCCGCGCGGCGCGCGGTGCGCTTCGCGGCGCGGGCCTGACCCCGCCGGGCTCGCGCCGAACCCGTTTTCAGGGGTCGAGGCCCGTGCGATGCTGGCGCGATGTTCGATCCCAGCGCGGCGCGGCTCCGGCTCGAGCGACTCTGGAAGCTCAAGGCGCACTTCGGCATGGAGCGAGGCAGCAGCCGGGTCTTCCTCGACGAGATCGTCAGCGACCGGATGCAGCTCGTCGGAGGCCTGCAGGTGCTCCGCGACGAGCTCCAGTTCGCGATCCCGCCCGCCGCCCAGGACCGCGAGGCCTGCGCGGCCGATTTCACCCAGCCGAGCGTGATCACGACGCTCGCCTACACGAACTGCGGCGACCGGATCCACCACGGCGAGATCGAGAACTACCAGCGCGTCGTCGCCTCGCGCTTCGCCACGATCTCCGAGATCGGCACCCTCAAGCCCGAGGCGTTCCACCCGACCGGCGGCGGCACCGACGACGGCGCCACGCTCGCCCACGTGACCTGGGCGCACGCGCTCGACGAGCCGCTGATGAAGCGGACCTACGAGGGCAACCCGCAGAGCTTCGTCATGTGCGCCTTCGACCTGCGGACGCACGTCGGCCGGGATCACGACGTCGACCGCTTCGGCACGACGCGCGAGTCGACCTGGCGCGAGCCCCGCGCCGCGTGCGGCGCGATCGTCGGGACGCTCGCCCACTACAACGCGGACAACGACGTCCACCGGCGCCTTCGGAACAACCTCGGCGAGGAGAACTTCGCGCTCCTGTCGACCAAGGGCGTGAAGACGGCGGACGGCATCGACGTCACCGCGGTGGTGGGGGCGGCCATCGTCGCCGTCGACGGGATGCTCGAGACCGCGCGCGCGCTGCGCAGCGAGATGGACCAGCGCGGGATGGCGCACCTGACGGCGTCGCTCACGGTCAACCGGCCCGGGATGCCCGACACGATCATCTACCTGGCGCGCGCGACCGTCTTCGGCGGCGAGCTGAGGACGCAGGGCTTCGGCGTCGACGCGACGAAGTACGGCGGCGCGATGGTCGAGCACCGCTCCGAGCGGCGCCTCCGCCTCACCTACGACGGCCTCACCGACGCCGCGTTCCCGATCTCGACGGAGAGCTACGAGGTGCGCGAGGTGTCGATCCCGACCGACCCGTTCACCTGATCGCTCGCGCGGGAGCGCGGCGGCGCGGCGCGGGCTCGCCGCCCGCGGGCGGGGTCGTCGGGTGATCACGCCGCGCTCGGCGGCGGGGAGGAGACGTGTCGACGCCGGCCTCGGCGCCTCGGGAGAGCGCGGCCTCACTCGGCGGGGTCGGGCAGGCGGATCGCGTGGGGAGGGAGCCCGCGCAGCGCGCGGATGCGCGCCTTGGCGTTCTCGACGCCGAGGTAGAACGCCGGGACGACGACGAGCGAGAGCAAGGTCGACGCGATCACCCCGCCGATGACCGCGATCGCCATGGGCGCGCGGAACTCGCTGCCGTCGCCCTTGCCGAGCGCGGTCGGCAGCATGCCGAGCACCATCGCCGCGCTGGTCATCAGGATCGGGCGCAGGCGCTCCGGCCCCGCCTCGAGGATCGCCTCGAGCGGCGTCTCGCCGTGCTCGCGGACGCGGACGAGCGCGCGGTCGACGACGAGGATCGCGTTCTTCGTCACGAGGCCGAGCAAGAAGATGATGCCGATGAGCGAGCCCATCGCGAGCGTCGTGCCCCAGAGGAAGACGCCGACGATCGCGCCCACGGCCGCGAGCGGCAGCGTCGTCAGCATGATGGTGATCGGGTGGATGAAGCTCTCGAACTGCGCCGCGAGCACGATGTAGATGAAGACGAGCGCGAGCCCGAACGCGACGCCCATCGCGCTGTTCGACTCCTGCATCTGCCGGATCTGCCCGTCGAGCTGGTAGCTGCCGCCCGGCGGCATCTGGATCTTCGCGAACGCGGCGTTCATCTCGGGCACGAGGTCTCCGAGCGAGCGCCCGTCCGGCGCCGCCGCGATCACGATCTGGCGCTCGCGGTCCTCGCGCTCGATCAGGCTCGGGCCCTCGCCGTGCTCGACGGTCGCGAGGTCGCCGAGGGCGACGGGGCCGGAGGGCGTCCAGATCGTCAGCTGGAGCACGTCCTCCATCGACGCGCGATCGCCCTTCCCGAGGCGCACGCGGATCGGGACGTCGTCCTTGCCCTGACGGAGCTTGCCCGCCTCGTCGCCTTCGATCGCCGCGCGGAGCGCCATCGCCACGCTGGCCACGGGGACGCCGGCGCGCGCGGCCTTGTCGCGATCGACCGAGACGCGGAGCTCCGGCTGACCGGGCGTGTACTTCATGTCGACGTCGGTGACGCCGGGCAGCCCCTTGAGCGCGTCCTCGAACTGCTTCGCCAGCGGCGCCAGCGTCTCGTAGTCGGGCGCGCGGACGAGCACCATGATCGGCGCCTCGGTCGCGCCTCCCTCGACGAAGGGCGGATCGGTCACGACGACGCGCGCGCCGGGGACGTTGTCCTTGATCGCGGCGCGCGCGAAGTCCTTGAGGACGTCGAGGCCGACGTCGCGCTCGTTCTTCGAGACCGTGAGGATGCGCCACTGCGCCTTGCTGACCTCGCCGCTGGGCCCGAGCGTCGAGAGCACGGTGACGAAGCGCGGGTCCTTCATCAGGACCTCCTCCGCGGGCCGCAAGAGCGCCGACGTCTCGCTCAGCTTCGTTCCGGCCGGGAGCTCCACCTCCACCACGAACTGCGCGCGGTCCTCGGCGTTCACGAAGTCGAAGCCGGTGAGGCCGGCGATCGGGAACATGCCGATGAAGGCGACGAACGCGAGGACGCCGACGACGAGCTTCCGACGCACCGTCCAGCGGAGGACGGCGCGGTAGGCGTCCTCCAGCCCGGCGAAGAAGACGTGGAACGGCCGCTTCAACCGGGCGAAGCTCTCGGGCGCGCCCGGGACGTGCGGCTTCGAGAAGCGGCTCGAGAGCATCGGGTCGAGCGTGAAGGCGACGAACAGCGACATGCCGACGGCCGCGACGATGGTGAGCCCGAACTGGCGGAAGAACTGGCCGACGATGCCGGTCATGAACGCGACCGGCACGAACACGGCGGCCACGGTGAGCGTCGTCGCGAGGACGGCGAGCGCGATCTCCTTCGTGCCCTTCAGCGCCGCGGTCCGCGGGTCCTCGCCCCGCTCGAGGTGCTTGGCGATGTTCTCGCGGACGACGACCGCGTCGTCGATGAGCAGGCCGATGCTGAGCGAGAGCGCCAGCAGCGTCATCATGTTGAGCGAGAAATCGAGGAGGTACATGACGAAGAACGTCGAGACGACGCTCGTCGGCAGGGCCACGGAGCTGATGAGCATCGACCGGAGGTCGAGCATGAAGACGAGGATGACGAGGATCGCCATCGCGCCGCCGAAGACGATCGCGATCTCGACCTCGTGCGTGTTCTCGCGGATGAAGACGGCCTGCTCGACGATGACGTCCGCGCGGATGCCCGCCGGGAAGGTCTTCTCGAGCTGGGCGAGCTTCTCCTTCACCGCGTCGTTGACGGCGATGGTGTTGGTGCCGGACTGCTTGACGACGTCGAAGGCGACGGCCGGCTCGCCGTCGACGCGGATGCGCGTACGGAGCTCCTGATAGCCGTCCTCGACCGTCGCCACGTCCGAGAGCCGGACGCTCGAGCCGTCGGCGGCCGTCGCGACGATGGTGCTCCGGATCTCGTCGACGTCCTTGAACTCGCCGACGGTGCGGACGCTGATCTCCCGCGCGCCCTCGTCGTAGTGCCCGGCCGGCACGTTGAGGTTCTGCGCCTTGAGCTGCTGGAGGATCGCCAGCGTCGAGAGGCGGAGCGCGTCGATCTTGGCGCGATCGAGCTCGACGTGGACCTCGCGCTCGGCGCCGCCCTTGACATCGACCGACGCGACGCCGTCGACCTGCTCCAGCGCCGGCTTGATCACGTCGCGCGCGAACTGCGCGGTCTCCGGGAGCGAGCGGCCGCCGCCGCTCAAGGTGTACGTCAGGACCGGCGCGGCGCCGACGTCGAAGCGCGCGACCGACGGCTCCTTGATCTCGCTCGGCAGCTTGTAGCGCGTCTGCGCGACGCGCTCGCGGACCTGGGTGGCCGCGTCCTGCAGGTCGACGCCCAGCTTGAAGAGGATGACCGTCTGCGACATGCCCTCGCGCGACGTCGTCTTGAGGCGGTCGATGCCGTTGAGCGAGACGACCGCGTCCTCGAGCGGCTTCGTGACGAGCTGCTCGACCTCGCGCGGAGAGGCGCCGGGGTACGGCACGTTGACGACGACGACCGGGAACGCGACGTCGGGGAAGAGGTCGGTCCCGAGCCGCGAGAGGCCCATCGCGCCGAGCACCATGAGCGCGACGGTCACCATGACGGTGAACACAGGCCGCTTGATCGCAATCGCCGAGAGATTCATCTCTCTTCTCTCTCTCGTCCGGCGCCGGCCGGAGCTGTCCTCGTTACGGGGTCACTTCGACCGGATCGCCGTCCCGGAGCTCGACGCTCGGCGCGAGGAGGACCACGTCGTCGGGGCCGACGCGCGGCGGGCTGCCGGGCGGGTTGGCGACGATCAAAGACCCGTCCTCGTCGACCGCGAACGCCGCCTTGACGATCCGGGCGACCTTCTTGTCTCCCGCGGTCTCGACCTTGACGATCTCGTCTTGTGAGCCGGGCCGGCGCGCCAGCGCCGGCAGCCGGACGGCGGGCATCTCGGCCGCGCCGAGGATGCGCGCGCGGACGAACCCCCAGCCGAGGAGCCGGCCGTCGTTCGGCACCTCGATCTCGACGGGAGCGCGGCGGGTCGACGGATCGAGCGAAGGGACGATCGCGATGACCTTCCCGGAGGCCACGTGCTCCCGGTAGACGATCTTCACGTCGGCGCCGTGGGCGATGAGCGGGACGTCCTCCTCGCCGACGGTGGCGCTGAGGCGGAACCGCGACGTGTCCTCGATGTGGATGAGGGGCGCGCCCGGGTTGACGATCGACCCGATGCCGGTCGGCGCCCGCGTGACGATCCCGGCGAACGGCGCGACCGCGGTGGCGAGGCCCGCGCCGGTCTTGGCCAGCTTCGTCGACGCGTGCGCGCCGTCGAGCTGCGCCTTCATCAGGGCGACCTGCTGGCGCGCCTGCTCGGCCTCGGCCTCGGAGATCGCCTTCTGCGCGGCGAGCGCCTCGGTGCGCCTCAAGTTGTCCTGCGCGAGCGCGAGGTTGGCCTCGGCGGCCTTCACGCCCGACTCGGCCTGGCCGACCTGCGCGACGGCGCGCGAGTTGTCGAGGAACGCAAGCACCTGGCCCTCGGCCACCTTGTCGCCGACGCCGACGCCGATCTTCACGAGGCGGCCCTGGGTCTCGAAGCCGACGTCGGCGTCGCGCCAGGGCTTGAGCGTCCCCGTGAGGTCGACGCGCGGGACCCACGAGGTCGGCGCGGGGCGCGCCGTCTTCTGCGGCTCCTTGAGCTTCTGCTTCGCCTCGGCGGCGAGCCGCGCGTCGGCGAGGGTCTCCTTCTTCGCCACCGCTTGCTTCACCCGCACGCCGAGCAGGCCGAGGAAGCCGACGCCGACGCCGAGCGCGATCACCAGTCCGGCGCGCGTACCGCGCCGCGAGCCGGTCGGAGATCGTGGAGGGGTGGGCATCGCGCTTCTCGGCTCGGGTCCGGAGGGGGTGGTGCCGTCCATCTCGCTCATCCTCGGCCCGGCGCGCGCGCTCTCGCGCCCGGGCCCCCGCTCGGCTCCTGGATGCCCGACACCGCGCCCCGGCTTCGACGATCGAGCGCCGCCACCAGCTCCGGCGTGCCGAAGGCGCGCATGAACGTCTCCTGCGCGAACTCGAGCCACTGCTCGAGCGGCGGCTGCACGTCCGACTTGATGAGCTTGATCGTCAGCGCCTCGTACGCCCCGCTGATCAAGACCACCGCGAGATCCACGTCGGTCTCGGCCCGCAGGAAGCCCTCCTGGCGCCACTGCGCGAGCCACGCGCGGTTGCGCGCCTGGATGTCCGACTTGAACGCGTCGAGCAGGTAGACGAACTCGATCCGGCAGCCGTGGAGGAGCCGGATGGTCGCGCGCGTCTCCCAGAGGAACTCGTAGAGCTGGACGTCGCGCTCGATGCAGAAGTCGAGGATGGCGTCCGCGTCGGACAGCGTGTCGGGATACTCGGCGGGCGCCGCGAAGAAGGCGGTGCACCGCGCCAGCCAGGCCTCGGCGATCTCCTGGACCGCGGCCTCCTTGCTCTCGAAATGCAGGTAGAAGGCGCCCTTCGACAGGCCGGCGCACCGCGTGATGTCTTCGATCTTCGCGCCGGCGACGCCGCGGGCGGCGAAGACGTCCTCGGCCGCGCGAAGGAGCGCGCTCTTGGCTTTCGGGTCGGCGATACGTGACACGTCGTCCCTCCCTCTCGTCTACGTTGGTGCCGTGTGGAGGCGGGCCGCCGCTCCCGACCTATCGGTAGAGCGCATCCTGACCAGCGGGTCAAGGATAGGCACGCCGCGCGACCCGACAAGTCCTCGCCTCGCTCTATTCCCGTCATTTCCTTCGCCAGACCGGGGGGTTTCGCCCTCGGGCCGCGTCCACGGGCCCGCGGCCACGCGCTTTCTTGGCCCACCGCGGGCCGGCGTGCGATGCGACAACCATGGGGCCTTCAGCCAGAAGGGGGAGCCTCCCGCAAGGAGCGCTCGCCAGCCGCGACGCCGATCTGGGCGAGCTCCGCCGCCTCGCCGAGGAGACCGCGCGCGAGCGTGGGCAGAAGCCGACGACCACGCACTTGCTCGCCGCGATCGCGAGCGGGTCGGACGACGCCGCGCAGCTCCTGCTCGAACGCCGCCTCGATCCCGACGTCGTCCTGCGCGCCGCGCGCGTGACGACGGACGACGCCGCCGACGGCGTCTCCCGCGCGATCCAGAAGGCGCGCGAGGTCGCCGGGCGCGCGGGCGCGAACCGCGCCGAGGCGCGCTCGATCCACGTGCTCTTCGCGCTCTGCCAGGATCCCGGCACGGCCGCGCACCGCGCGCTCGTGCAGTGCGGTACGGACGTGACGCGCCTGCGCGTCGCCTCGATGCAGCTCGCGATGGGCCTCCTGCCGCCGCGCCGGCCCGTCCCGGTCTCGTCGGCGAGCAGCCAGCAGGCGAAGGCGCGCTCGAGCGCGTCGCCGCTCACGCCGCCGTCGACGCCGCCGCCGGCGAGCGCGCGCCCCAGCGGGATCGTGCCCGTCGCGCCGGCGGTCCGTGCCCCGATGGATCCGCGCCCGGCGCCGACCGCGCTCCCGAAGCCCCCGGCGATGACGCCTCCGTCGAAGGCGCCGTCGACGGCCCCTTCGACCAAGATCGCGCCGCCGGTAAAGGAGGCGCCCAAGGCGAAGCGCCCGACGAAGGACGCCGGCAAGGCGCCGGCGGGCGGACGCTTCACCCTCGATCCGAAGCAGTTTCCGCTGCTCTCGCAGGTCGGCAAGAACATGACCGAGCTGGCGGCGCGGGGCGAGCTGGATCCGGTCGTCGGGCGCGAGGCCGAGATCGAGCGCGTGCTCGACGTCCTCGCGAAGCGCGAGCGGAGCAACGCCTGCCTGCTCGGCGGGCCCGGCGTCGGCAAGACGAGCGTCGCGCGCGGCCTGGCCCAGCGCATCGCCGATCGCGACGACGTGGCGTGCTTCGAGGAGAGCATCGTCATCGGCATCGAGCCGACGGCGATGCTCGCGGGGACGGGCGTCCGCGGCTCGCTCGCCGAGCGCATCACGCAGCTCAAGGGCGAGCTCGCGAAGGCGAGAGACCCGCGCACCGGGCGCGGCCGCGTCATCGTGTTCTTCGACGAGATCCACGTGCTGTTCGGCCCCGACGCCGGCGACGAGGGCTCCACCGAGCTGAAGCTCGCGCTCGCGCGCGGCGAGATCGCGTGCGTCGGCGCGACGACGGAGCACGAGTACCGTCGCTCGATCGACGCCGATCCGGGGCTCAGCCGCTGCTTCACGCCGATCGAGGTGACCGAGCTCGGCCCGGAGGAGGCGATGCTCGCGACGATGGGCGTCGCGCCGCTCTTCGAGAAGCACCACGACTGCACCTTCCACGAGGAGGCGATCGCGAAGGCGATCACCTGGAGCGTCCGCTACCTCCCGAGCAAGGCGCTGCCCGACAAGGCCGTGCAGATCCTCGACCTCGCCGGCGCGCGGACCCGGCGGCGCGGCGAGCAGCGCGTCGGCGTGGAGCAGATCGCGGAGGTCGTCAGCGAGCTCGCGGGCGTGCCCGAGGAGCGCCTGCTCGAGACCGACGCCGAGCGGCTCCTCCGCATCGAGGAGCTCCTCGGCCAGCGCATCGTCGGTCACCGGGAGGCGCTCGAGAAGATCGCGACGGTGCTCCGCCGGAACGCCTCGGGCTTCCGCTCGCGGCGGCCGATCGGCACCTTCCTGCTCCTCGGCCCGACGGGCGTGGGCAAGACGGAGACGGCGAAGGCGATCGCCGGCTGCCTCTTCCACTCGAGCGACGCGATGACGCGGCTCGATCTCTCGGAGTACGCCGAGTCGCACGCCATCTCGCGCCTGGTCGGCGCGCCGCCCGGCTACGTCGGACACGACTCGGGCGGGCAGCTGACGGAGGCCGTGCGACGGCGGCCGTATCAGGTCGTGCTCCTCGACGAGATCGAGAAGGCGCACCGCGACGTCCTCGAGGGCTTCCTCCAGGTCTTCGACGAGGGGCGGATGACCGACGGGCGCGGTCGCACCGTGGACTTCACCAACACGGTGATCCTCCTGACGTCCAACATCGGCGCCGAGCTCTCGCCGCGCGCGACCGCGCGCGGGCGGATCGGCTTCGGCGCGGACCCCGCCCACGCGCGCGCCGCCTCCGAGCGGGGTCGCGAGATGGAGCGCTACCAGGAGGCCGTGCGCGACGCCGCTCGACGCGCGCTGCCGCCGGAGCTCTTCAACCGCCTCGACGAGGTGCTCGCCTTCGCCCCCCTCACGCGCGAGGACGTCGCGGAGGTCGCGCGGCGGATCCTCCGCGCGCTCGCGCAGGACCTCGAGGACGCGCGCGGGGTCAAGCTCGACGCGAGCCCCGCGGCGATCGAGGCGCTCCTCGACGCCGGCGGCTTCGATCCCGAGATGGGCGCGCGCCCGATGCGTCGCGCGATCGGGCGGCTCGTCGAGGCGCCGATCGCCGAGCTGCTGCTCAAGGGTGAGCTCCGCCGGGGCGACGTCGCGCTGGTCGACGTCGAGGGCGGCGCGATCGTCGTCGACGCCGTCACGCCCGCCGAATGACGCGCCGCGAGCCCGCGCGGGCTCCGACGCGGGATGGGATAGACTGAGTCATTCGTCCGCTCCTCGCGCTCGTCTCCATGGCCTGGCTCGGCGTGACCGCCTGCGGCGGCGCGGAGCGCCCCGCTCCATCCGTCGCCCCCCCGGCGACGAAGGGCGGCAAGGCCCGCCTGGCGACGGCGACGCCCGCCGGCGACAGGGCGCTGACGCGCCGGGCGCCGCTCCGCTACGACATCCGCGGCCGTCCGTTCCCGCTGCCGATCGTGTCGGGGACCATCGCGGGGCAGCCCGTGCTGATGCTCGTCGACACCGGCGCGAACTCGCACGTCGTCGCGGGGTGGCTCGCGAGGAAGCTGTCGCTCCCGATGAAGAAGCTCGGCGACATCGGCACCGACCACGTCGGGAGGTCGATCGCGACGTATCGCATCGACAAGGTCGAGATGGCCATCGACGACTGGGGGCCGCTCTCCACGACCACGGCGCTGGCGACCGAGGTGCCCGACGTGATCGAGAGGCTCGGCATCGGCGCGTTCATCTCGCCGCAGCGCCTCGACGAGGAGGGCGACGCCGTCGTCCTCGATCTCGCGAAGGGCGAGGTCCGCGCCGCCTGGTGGGACGACGCGCACGAAGAGCTCTCCGCCGGCGGGGCGGCGCTGGTGCGGCCCGACCAGGCGCGCGCCTGCGAGGAGAACGACGGCCCGGTGAAGGGCCTCGCGTTCGTCGTGCCGGCCACGATCGACTCGCAGAAGGTGCAGCTGCTCGTCGACACCGGCGCTCAGCGCTCCGACGTCTTCGCCACGTCGACCGCGGGGCAGAGGCTCGCGAGTCGGAGCGCTCCGAACAAGGAGGCGATGTACACGGCCTCGGGGAAGGTCTCCGCGCGCAGGCTGAAGGGCGCGCTCGTCGCGGCCGGCGAGGTCGCCGTGACGGCCGACGTCGACCTGATCCAGGGCGCGGCGGACAGCTCGTGCCCGCGCGACGGCGTGCTCGCGATGGACGTGCTCCGGTCGTGCGCGCTGCTCTTCGGGCGCTCGCGGATCCACGGTCGCTGCCTGCCGCCGAAGTGAGCGGCGGCGGCCCCTCAACGATCGGAGCGCGCCAGCTCCTCGGCCAGGGCCGCCAGCACCGTGCGCGCGGCGTCGATCGACTCCGGCGGCAACCGCGCGAGCGCGCGGCGGACGGCGGCCTCGACGGTGCCCGCCTGCGTCGCGTCGATCGTCTCGCCCGGCGGCAGGAGGAAGAACTTCGACCGGCGCGCGTCCTCCGGATCGCGATCCCGCCGGATGAAGCCGCGATCGACGAGCCGGCGGAGGACGCCGGTGAGCGTGCTCGGGTGCACGTGCACGAGCTCCGCGAGGCGGCCGGCGGCGATCTCCGGGTAGCGCCCGATGAGCCGGATGATGATGCGCTGCATGCCCGTGACGCCGAGCTCGACCTCCATCCGCTTCGAGCGCCGCTGGAGGCCGTGATCGACCGCCCAGAGGAGGCGCAGGAAGTCGAGCGCGACGCCGAGCGCGCTCGACTCGCGGCCCGGCGCGCCCTTCTCGCCTCTTGGCCGCGAGCCTTTCTCGCCTGGGCTCATCGGTCCACCACGAGGGGCAGACGGACGCGCCTCTGGGGGATCGTCACCGTCCCCATCGCCGGTGGGAGCGGGAGGTCTTGGTTCTTCGCGTAGACCGGGTGGCGACCGCGCGTGCGGTTCCACTCGGCGACGCTCGCGGTCGCCTTCATCTTCTCGATCACCTGGCGCCAGCCGACGCCCGTGTTGTACGCGCAGAAGCTGATCTCGCCCATCTGCGTGCCGTAGGGGATGATGCACATCTCCGTGCGGCGGAAGTCGTAGTTGTAGAGGTCCTGGAACCACATCCCGGCGACGAACAGGACGCGCCACTCGAACTCGCCGGCGTCGCTCTCGTGCTCGCCGATCCTCTTTCCGCGCGCCCCGGTCTGGCTGAGGAACTGCTCGACGAGGACGCGGAACGTCACGGGCGAGGCCGCGGCGTCGAAGTTCTTGAGGAGCGCGAGCGTGAGCTCGATCAGCGTGAGCGCGCGGCCCTGCGCGGCGTCGGTGATGTCCTGCAGATCCGAGAGGAGCGCCTCGAGATCGAGGAACGAGGTGAGCGGCACCGCGCGCTTCGTCTCCTTGTGCACGAAGAGGACGGTGCCGACGCCGCAGTTCGGGTGGCAGCCGCATTTCATCGAGCCCCAGTCGGCGCGCTCGCCGAGGAGGTGGTCCGTGAGATCGCTGAACGGCCCCATCGCCGAGAGCGGGAACCAGTCACGGAGCGGCTCGGTCAGGCCGGTCTGCGCCTTGATGTCGTGCGCGAGGTGACTCAGCGTGTAGCGCCGGCGCGCGCGCGCCTCGTCGGTGATGTCCTCGTCGCGGCCGGTGAAGCTCACCGGCTGGAAGCTCACGACGGTGACCTTGTCGGCGTTCTCGATCGCGAAGTCGACGATGCGCCCGACCTCGTGGTCGTTCACGCCGTTCACGACGGTCACGACGAGGATGACGTCGATCCCCGCCGCGTGGAGGTTCTCGATCGCGCGCACCTTCACGTCGAAGAGGTTCTTGATCTTGCGATGCGCGTTGACCTCGTTGCCGACGCCGTCGAACTGCAGGTAGGCCATGCGCAGCCCCGCGGCCTTGGCCTCGCGCGCGAAGCCGGCGTCCTCCGCGAAGCGGATGCCGTTCGTCGCGCACTGCACCGCGAAGAACCCCTTCTCGCGCGCGTAGCGGACGGCCCGGAGGAAGTGCGGGCTCAGCGTCGGCTCGCCGCCGGAGAACTGGACGCTCATCTGACGCCGCGGCTGGATCGTGAGCGCGTCGTCGAGGATCTTCGCGATGTCGTCCCACTCGAGCTCGTGGACGTAGCCGACCTGGTTCGCGTCCATGAAGCACGGGTCGCACATCATGTTGCAGCGGTTCGTGAGATCGACCGTGAGCACGCTGCCGCGGCCGTACTTGATGCTCGAGCTGCCGTGGTCGCGCAGCTTGGTCAGCGGGGCGAGGTAGTCGCGGCCGGGGTACAGCCGCTCGATCCGCCGCAGGAAGTCGGCGTCGATCGCCATCACGTCCTCGAACGCGCCGTGCGTCGGGCACTCCTTCTTCATCAGGATCGTCCGCCGTCCGTCGCGGAGCTCCTCGACGATGCTCGCGCGGATCTCGCCCGGCCGCCCGTCGATGAGCGTCCGGAGGTCGGTCCTCCCGGAGAGGACCTCGGCGCGCACCTCCTTCACGCAGCGCGGGCAGAGCGAGTCGGTCTCGCGCGGGAACCCGAGCTCGGGGAAGGTGCGCTCGCGGCGCTTCGGCAGCGGCGCGGGTGCCCAGACCGGCCGGGGGGCGGGGCGCTCGATCGCGCGGTTGAGGCGCTGGATGAAGGGCCAGAGTCGACGAGCCGTCGTCGAGAGAGCGCGTTGGAGCACGGCCAGGACGTTACCCAAACCCCGTAAGTATCACCAGCTTGGCCGGCTCGGGTCCGAACGCTCGCGCGCCCGCCGGGCGCCGGATGACGCGGCGCGCGGCTGGACGCTCCCGTCGCAGAGCTGCGATAGTGACGTCCGTGAAGGGACGTCCCCTCGCCATCGGGTTCCTCGTCGCGCTCTTCCTCGCGGTGGGCCTGGTGTTCTGGCTCGGCGCCACCGGAGGAGGACGCGCCTCGGAGGACGGCCTCGCGCAGGCCTCCGCCGCGCGCGGCGCGCCGCCGGCCTCCGCCGCGCCCCCCTGGGAGCCGGCCCACGACGACGACGGCGGGCCGATCGCCCGGACCGTGACGGATCGGGCCGTCCGCGACGAGCTCCGGCGTCGGATCCTCGCCGGGTGGGCGCGCGGCGAGGGCGACACCGCGGCCGTCGCGCGCCAAGGCCGGGTCCCGCAGGCGCCGGCGAGCTCCGAGGCGATCATCGATCCAGCCTACGTGCAGAGCGTCATCCGCGAGGACATGGTCCCGATGACGCGCGGCTGCTACGAGGAGCTGCTCACGCGGAGACCCGACGCGGGCGGCCGGATCGAGATGGTCTTCAAGATCGTCGGCGACGACCAGCTCGGCGGGATCATCGAAGAGGCGGAGCTCGACGGCGGCGTCGCAGGAGCCTTCGGCGATCCCGAGATGGAGACGTGCATCCGAGAGTCGCTCTTGAGCCTCGCCTTCCGGCCGCCCCCCAAGGACGGCTGGGTCACCGTCGTCTATCCGATCGAGCTGTCGCCGGGCGACGACACCGACGACTGAGGTCATGGTTCGAGCACGTCCGATCGCAGCCGATCTCCGTCGCACCTGCTTCGCACATCGCCGGCGCGCGCGTCGAGTGTCACCATGGATGTGCCCGAGGACGAGCCCGCCATGAAGAGCCACACCGAGTACTTCACGTTCAACACCAAGAAGAAGCGCGAGCTCGTGCACCTCACGCCGAGGCTGGAGGAGGTGCTCGCGCGCGCGGGCGTGGCCGAGGGCTTCATGCTCGTCAGCGCGATGCACATCACGGCCGGCGTCTTCGTCAACGACGACGAGCCCGGGCTCCACGAGGACATCTGGAAGTGGCTGGAGGGGATCGCGCCCTTCAAGGAGGGCTACGCGCATCATCGCACCGGCGAGGACAACGGCGACGCCCACCTCAAATCGCTGCTCGTCCACCACGAGGTGATCGTCCCGATCACCAAGGGCCGCCTCGACCTCGGCACCTGGCAGCGCGTCTTCTACGCCGAGTTCGACGGGCAGCGGAGCAAGCGGCTGATCGTCAAGGTCCTCGGGGAGTGAACGCGGATGCGACGCGCGCTCCTCCCGGCGCTCCTCGTCGTCCTCGTGACCGCGTGCGCCCCCGCGCGAGGGCGGCCGGCGAGCCGGGCGACGAACGCCGAGATCGGCGCCGAGGCGTTCGACGAGCGCGAGGCCGAGATCCTGCGCGACCTCGGCGCCGTCGATCGCCGGCTCGCGCAGCGCACCCGCGTGATGCCGTCCGAGGACGACCTGCGGCGCGTGACGATGGCCGCCGTGCTGCGCGAGGATCCCACCCTCGCCGTCGTCGACGGCGCGATCGATCCGTTCTCGTTCGACGCGCGCGCGCGCGGCCTCGCGGTCGCGAAGCAGAAGATCGCGGCGCTCCCCGCGAACGTCGCGCGCGAGCGCGCGAGCGAGCGTGACCTGTTGGCGCGGCTCGTCGACGAAGAGGCGGCGCGGCTCGAGGAGGAGCGCGCGCTCCCGCGGTCGGCCAGCTCCCTCGTCCGCGCGATCGTGCAGACGTGGCGAGTGCCGAGGAGCGCGGCGGAGGCCGCCGACACGGACCGCTGGCTCGCGCGGCGGCTCGCCGGCGTCTACGACGCGATGACGGCGTCGGTCGATCCGGCGACGTCCCTCGACGTGGTGCGCGCGCGCGAGCTCGACGACGCGCTCGACGCGCTCGAGCGCATCGCGGCCAACCCGGCGTTCATCCGCGCGATGCAGGAGCTCGTCCGCGTGCGCGAAGCGCTCGAGTCGGCGGCGTCGAAGCCGGCGGCGAAGGCGGAGTCCGAGTGGGGCGTGATCGCGGCGCGGGCGCGGGCGCACCTCGGCACCACCGAGTCTCCCGACGAGCTCGCGCGCGAGCTCGCGGCGGCCGAGGCCGATCTCCGCGCGCGCACCGAAGCGGCCGTCGCGGCGGCCGGCCTGGGCCGCGACTCGCTCGAGGCGAGCCTCGAGAAGCAGGTCTTCGTCTCCGGCCCGTGCCTCGACGCCGTCCCCGGCTCGCCCGTCCGCTCGATGGCGGCGCCGCAGGAGCGGGAGCCGGCGTGCCACCTCCGCCACCTCGTCGCGCACGCCGACGACGACGCGGCGCGCGCGATCGCCCTCGCGGCGATGCACGATCACGTCGCGGTCGCCTCGTGGGCGCTCGACGTCGCGCGCGGCGCGGCGACGATCGCCGAGACGCAGGGCCGACATCGCTTGTTCGTCCCGGTCCTCCCCGGCACCCGCGCCCGCTACGAGCGCATCGCCCTCGCCCGCCCGGTGGCGGCCCTCGGAGCCGGCGAGGCGGTGCGGGTCCTGCTCGCGGGCGACGTCTACGCGCGCGCGACCGCGTGGTCGTCGCTGGGCGACGTCCCGCTCGACGTCGCGCGGCGCGAGCTCGGTACGTCCGGCGCGGCGCGCGTCGGCCGCGGCGCGCCGTAGACGGGCGCCCGCGCGCGGCGGCGCCCGGACGCGCTCAGCCCTTGGCGCCGCCGTTCTTCGACACCCGCACGAGCTTCTCCTCGACGAGCATGTCCGCGATGCGGTAGGTCGGCGTGCCGGTCTTCGCGCTTCGATCGGCGATCTCGAAGATCGTGTCGAAGATCTTGATCGTGTTCTCGCGCGACTTCGCCGCGTCGTACCCCTGGACCTCCTGCGCGACGTTCACGAGACCGCCCGCGTTGATCGCGTAGTCGGGCGCGTAGAGGATGCCCCGCGCGTGGAGGTCGTCGCCGTGACGCGGCTGCGCGAGCTGGTTGTTCGCGGCGCCCGCGACGATCCGCGCCTTGATCTTCGGGATGGTCGTGTCGTTGAGCGCCGAGCCCAGCGCGCACGGGGCGACGACGTCGCACTCGGTCTCGAAGATCTGGTCGAGCGGGACGATGACCGCGCCGAACTCGCGCTGCGCGCGCTCGGCCTTCAGCGGATCGACGTCGGCGACGGAGATCTTCGCCCCCTGGGCGTGGAGCTCCTTGCAGAGGTGATAGCCGACGTGGCCGACCCCCTGGACGGCGACGTGGACGCCGTCGAGCGAGTCGCGCTTCATGGTGAACTTCACGCAGGCCTCGATGCCGCGACGGACGCCGAGCGCGGTGAACGGCGACGGATCGCCGGATCCGCCGTGCGCGGGGCCGACGCCGGTGACGTGCTTCGTCACGGTGCGGATGACCTCCATGTCCTCGAGGCCGGTGCCGCTGTCCTCGGCGGTGATGTAGTGCCCGCCGAGATCGTCGACGAACTTGCCGAAGGCGCGGAACATCGCGACGCGGTCGAAGTGCTGCTTCGGCCGGATGAGGACGCTCTTGCCGCCGCCGTGCGCGAGCCCGGCGAGCGCCGCCTTGTACGTCATGCCGCGCGCGAGCCGCAGCGCGTCGACGACGGCGTCCTCGTCCGTGTCGTACGGCAGGAAGCGACAGCCGCCGAGCGCGGGGCCGAGGCGCGAGTCGTGGATCGCCACGATCGCCTTCAAGCCGGACGCCTTGTCATGCTTGAAGTGAACCTCGCCGTAGTCGTATGCCCTCAGGTGCCCGAAGAGATCCATCGCGATCCTCGTTAGCACAGACGAGCCGCCGCCAGGCAAGGAGCAGCGACGACGCGTCACGTCATCGGCGGGGCGTCGCGCGGTCGAGCTGAGCCGGACGCGGGAGGTACGCGGCGGACGAACGCGCGAGCCCGATCCGCGCACGCGCGCGCGGGCGCCGTCGCAGGACGAACCGTCGCGCCTCGCGGCACGACCGCTGCAAACCCCGTCGTCATGAACGGCCTCGAGACCCACGCTTCGCAGACACGAAAACTCGTCGCCCTCGCGTGCGCGAGCCTCGTCGCGCTCGTCGCATGCGATGGCACCGGCTCTCCCGCGAGGCCGCGCGCCGAGGTCGCCGAGAGCGACGACGACGCCCCGCCGCCGATCGACGATCCGGCGGCGGCGGAGACGACCGCCGAGCCGGCGGAGACGCCGACGCAACCGGGCCGCGCGTGCGCCGACGGCGTCCGGATGCCGCTGGGGAACGCCTACACGACGCTCGTGTGCCTCCCGCACCTCGACGCGATCCACTACTGGGAGGCCGCGGCGGAGTGGTCGGCGTACGACCGCGCGCCGGTCACGGTCGCGATCCTGGACCTCTCCTTCATCACGGACCATCCCGACATCGCGCCGTCCGTCGACATCACGTGGAACTTCCTCGAGGCCGGCTGCACGACCTTCGATCTCGGCAAGAGCGCGTGCCGCGACGTCGCGCCCGACGTCCCCGAACGGGTGCCGCTCCCCGCGCTCGGAGAGGAGCCGATCAAGCTCGTGCACGGCACGATGCTCGCGGGGTTGATCGCGGGCCGCGGCGCGCCCGGCCGAGGCATCGTCGGCGTGAACCCCTCCGCCAAGCTCGATCTCTTCGTCCGCGATCTCGAGACGGACAACCTCGCGTCGCTGCGCTTCGCCGTGGAGCGACGCGTCGACGTCATCTCGATGAGCTGGCCGCTCGGCAGCCAGGGCGGCGAGAAGGACGTCCCCGAGTTCAGGGAGCTGCTCGAGACCGCGACGAGGCAGGGCACGGTCGTCGTGATGGCCGCGGGCAACTCGAGGATCGACGTCGACCGGCGCGCCGTCTATCCCACGCGCTACTCGACGATCCCGGGCGTGATCGCCGTCGGCTCGATCGACGAGGACGGGGACTTCTACGCGCAGTTCTCGAACTACGGCCCGACGTACGTCGAGCTCGCCGCGCCGGGGATGGCCGCGTCGTCGGGCGGGGACTTCGCGGAGGGCCGCTACAGCGTGCAGATCGGGACGTCGTACTCCGGCCCGATGGTCGCCGGGGCCGTCTCCCGCGTCGTCCAGTACCTCAAGACGAAGCGGGCCGCCTATAGCGCGGCGGACGTCGAGCGCCTCGTCCTCGAAGGCTCCGCGACGAGCCCGAAGCTGACGCGCTACTTCAAGGACGGCCGGCGCCTCGACATGAGCACGCTGCTCGCGCACGTGAAGGCGACGCTCCCCTGAGCGGCGCGGCGCGCCCACGACCACGCGGCGCGCGGCACGTCGAAACGAAACAGGCGCGGGGCCCTCGCCTCCGCGCCTGGCTCGTGCGAGCGCCGTCGACGCTCAGTGACCGTGGCCGTCGTCGTCGCCGTGGGGCATGCCGTGCGGCATCCCGGGGATGCTCGGCACGTCGAGCTTCTTCGGCGCGTCGCCCGCGCCGGCGTCGGCCGCCTTCTGGAACTTGGCGACCTCGGCCGTCGCCCAGTCCGCCGAGTACGACGGGATGCTGTAGATCGTGTCCGAGCCCTCCTTCATCGCCCAGCGGTTCGTGCCGGTCGAGACGCCGCCGACCTTCACCACGAACTTGCCGGCGTTGTCCTTGAGCTGGACGGTGACGGTCGACTCGGGCTTGTCGAGGCCCGTGTCCGCGGGCGTCTTGCCGTCGCCGAAGTCGTCGGCCGTGAGCGCCTTGAACGCGCGGACCGCGTCCTTGACCTTCTCCTCGTCGAAGCGATCGATCGGCCGGCCCTTCCAGGTGCCCGACCACTTGTCGCCTTCCTTGGTGAAGGAGAGCTGGCCGTCCTTCTTCTCGATGACGAGGCCGTTGGCGTTCTGGTCGTCGTACTTGAAGATCTCGGTCTCGCGGAAGCCCTTCGGCTCGCGCGTGTACAGGTAGCTCGAGTAGCCGGTGACGGCGTAGATGCCCGGCTTGCCGTCGACCATCGCCATCTGACCGCGCTGACCCGAGCTGCCGAACGTGAGGTCGACCTTCTTCTCGCCGCCCTTGAACGCGACGACGTGGACGCCCTTCTCGGCGACGAAGTCGTAGTCCTTCTTGGAGTCCTCGGAGGCCGTGGAGACGATGACCTCCTTGGCCTTGAGGTCCTTCAGGTTCTTCACGAGCTGGTCGACGTTGCCCTGGTTGGCCGGCGCCTCCACGGGCTTGGTCATCGCCCACTTCTCGCCCTTCTTCTCGAGGACGATCTCGCCCTTGTCGCCGTTCGTGACGCTGATCTTGTCGAGCTCGTCCGGCGCCTTGAGCTCGGGGAGCTCCGCGCTCGTGGTCGACGAGGTCCCGATCTTCGAGTCCTTGTCCTTGGCGTAGTAGATGGCGCCGCCGAGCGCGGCGAGGACGATCACACCTGCGTACAGCTTCGTGCTCTGGCTCATGATGGCTTGGCTATCTCGGGTCGAAGAGGAGGTCAGGCGGCGAGGAGATCGACGTTCTGGCGGCGCGCCTCGCGGATGCGCCAGAGGACCAGGCCGAGCCCGGCGAACACCAGCGGGATGCCGAGGGTCATCGTCCCCTCGATCCAGTACTGCCGCGTCTTGCGCTCCTTCTTGATGCGGTCCTCTTCCTTCTTGAGCTGCTCCTCCGTCATCTCCTCGCCCGCCTTGGGCTTGACGACGTCGCCGTAGGCGAGGTTCGGCTCCATGAGGATCTTCGCGCTCGCGGCGAGGAGGTCGACGTCGCCCGTCATCCAGTCGAGGAGGTTCTTCGTCTGGAGGATGAACGTCGTGCCGATGAGCTGGACGTACGGCCCGGCGATCGCGTTGAGGAACTCGTCGCCGCCGCCTCCGGGCATCATCATGCCCATCTGGCCGAGGTCGGGGCCCTGCCCGGAGCGGACGAACGGGTTGGCGAAGAACTGCGCCGACGAGATGACGAGCACGCGCGCGTTGTTCGAGGCCTCGGCCGGCGTCTCGACGCCCATCTTGTCGCCCTCGGGGAACGCGGTCTTGAGCTTGCCCTCCGCGGTCGCGGCGATCGCGTGCTGCTGGAAGTTGCCCTTCGGGCGCCACTGGCGCGCCGGCTTGAGGTCGACGGTGTCGCCGGTCTCGGTGAGCGCCGCCGGCGTCGAGCGCGCGATGACGCGCAGCTTGTCGCCGAGCTGGGGCTGCTTGTCCTTCTTCAACGTCAGCGACGAGGCGAACGGGAACGACGCCTGCGGGATGCGGAAGAACGCGGCGAAGCTCGTGTCGAGCAGGACCTCGTCGCCGGTGAAGCGGCTGTCCTCGCGGACGTCGAGCACCTGCGGGAAGATCATCGTGCGCGGACCGGTGAGCGTGTCGACGCG
Source organism: Labilithrix sp. (assembly GCA_019637105.1). GTDB lineage: Bacteria > Myxococcota_A > Polyangia > Polyangiales > Polyangiaceae > Labilithrix. Next base: position 47,990 of record JAHBWF010000002.1, on the reverse strand, counting down.
GACGCGGAACGGACGGCCGAACTCGAGGACGACGTCCTTGTTCATGACGATGCCGTAGCCGTCGAGGAGCTTCTCGAGCCCGTGCGTGTCGAGCGTCGCGTTCATCGTCGGGTCGCCGGCCTTCACGTTGACCGCGCTGGCGAGCACGGCGAGGCTCTTGCCGCGCATGACGAACTGGTCGATGCGGCGGAGCTCCTTCTCGGAGAGGTCCTTGCCCGGCTGCGTGATGAGCAGGCCGTCGAGCTCCTCGTCGACCTCGGCGTCGCCGTTCTTCAGGTCGACCTCCTTGATCTCGTAGAACGGGAAGTACTGACCGATGATCCCTGGATCGTCGGGCCGCCCTGCCGGCCGCCGCCGGGGACGAGTTCGCGTCCGAGCTTCGAGCTCGTCGTGACCGGTGAGGACGCCGAGCTTGTGCTTCGTCTTGTCGCCCGCGTCCTTCAGCTCGCGGATCTTGTTGGTGATCCAGAACTCGAGGCCGGTGTTGTTGTCCGGAGAGAGGACCGGGATCTTCTCGCGCTGCGTCTTGTAGGTGAAGACGAGGCCCATGTAGCCCTGCGCGACCTCGGCCTTGTCCTCGGTGTCCGAGCCCTCGATCCGCTGGAGCTTCTGGAGCCCGGCCTCCTCGGCCTTCTTGCGCTCCTCCTCCGTCTTCGGCTCGATGATCGTGTAGTCGAACTTGCCGCCGCCCTTCTCCTTGTACTGCTGGAGGAGATCGCGCAGATCGCGGACGAAGGCGTCGAGCTTCGGGAGGCCGCGCGTGACGTACGCCTCGACCTCGATCTTCTCACCGTCCTTGATCGAGCGGATGAGGCGCCCGCTGCCCTCCGACAGCGTGTACTTCTCCGCCTTCGTCATGTCCTTGCGCCAGTACATGAAGTAGCTGAGCGTGTTCACGGCGACGACGATCGCAGCGAGGATGAAAAGCATGGCGCCGCTCTCGGTCGCCGCCTTCTTCTTGCGTTCCATGGCCATGGTTCGGTTTGCCTTGTGAAGCCGAGATGAGTCTGTTGAGTCGCGAGCGTGTCCCGAGTCGGCGCCGGCGGGCGCCCGTCAGGTCCACTTCCTGCGCTCGAGCGCGTGGAACGCGACCACGAGGCAGAGGACGGCGATCGACACGAAGTAGACGATCGCGCGGCTGTCGAGCAGACCTCGCGCGAACGGCTCGAAGCGCGACTGGAGGCTGATGAAGGAGATCGCGTCGCCGGGCCAGCCCTGGAGCGACTCGACGGCGCTCAGCGTGCCGAGCGCGTAGATGCCCGTCAGCGTGAGCATCGTCGCGAAGAACGAGAGGATCTGGCTCTCCGTGAAGCTCGAGTACATGAGGCCCACCGCCGTCCCCGTCGCCGACAGGAAGAAGAGGCCGCTCATGCCGACCCAGAACGCGCCCCAATCGAGCTCGCCGAGGTGCCACGGCCACTTGAACATGGCGATCGGGTAGAGCACCACGAGGGCGAGCTGCACCGTCACGATCGCGAGCGCGGCGAAGTACTTGCCGAGGATGACCTCGCTGTCCTTCACCGGCATCGTGATGAGGAGCTCGATCGTCCCGACGCGCTTCTCGTCCGAGAGCGTCCGCATCGTGAAGAGCGGGATGACGAGGAAGCAGAGCGCGAACGGCAAGAAGTCGAACATGCGCTGCATCGTCACGCGGTCGACCTGCCAGAACCCGCCCTTGTACATGTAGAAGAACAGGCCGAGCCCCACCATGCTCGCGGAGATCACGATGTACGTGATGACCGAGTTGAAATAGGCGGCGAGCTCGCGGCGCGTGATGGTCCACGTCATCGCGAGGGAGCTCGGGCGATCGAGGGCGGCCTTCTCCTTGGGCGACGCGTCGATCATCGACATCGGCTTGGTCGCCACGTCGTCGCTGCCCCCGCCGTCGGAGTCGCCGTCGTCGGAGTCGTCGTCGCCCGAGTCGCCGTCGTCCGAGCCTTCGCCCTCGTCGCGCGCCTCGTCGTCTTCCTCGTCCTCGTCGCGCTCCTCGGCCTCCTCGGCGGCGCGGGACTTGTCCTTCGTGGCCTTCTCGATGGTGCTCTCGCTGCTCATCGCTTGTTCCTCTTGCCGTCGTCGTCCGCGTCGGAGTCGTCCGAATCCGAGTCCTCGTCGTCGTCCGACTCGTCCTCGTCGTCGTCCTCTTCTTCTTCCTCGTCGTCGTCGTCTTCGTCGCGGGCGCGGCGATCGTCGTCCCTGACCGGGCCGAGCTGGCGGTTGCGCCGCTCGTCGCCGATCGTCAGCTGGCGGAAGACGTCTTCGAGGGTCTGCGTGTCGCGGTGGAGCTCGAGGAGCACCCAGCCCTTGTCGGCGATCATGCGGAAGATCTCGGGGCGGAGATCCGACCCGTCCTCCCCGGCGAGCTCGTAGGCGTGCGCGCGATCGTCCGTGGGGAGCTCGTTGACCTTCTTCACGCCGGGGAGCGAGTTGAGCGCGTGCTCGACCTCGGTCTGGCGCGGGGGCGTGCCCTTGCCGCGATAGGGCGCGTCGCCGACCGACTCCTGGATCGAGACGACGTAGCGGACGCGGCCGCTCTTGGCGCGGATCTCGTCGAGCGGGCCGTCGGCGACGACGCGACCGCGGGAGACGATGATCGCGCGGGCGCACGCGGCCTCGACCTCTTTGAGGTTGTGCGTCGAGAGGAGGACCGTGCGGTCCTTTCCGATCTGCTTCAGGTAGTTGAGGAACTCGGTGCGCTCGTTCGGATCGAGATCGCTCGTCGGCTCGTCGAGGATGAGGATCGGCGGGTCGTGGATGAGCGCCTGGGCGAGGCCGACGCGCTGGCGATAGCCGTGCGACAGCTGCCGGATCTCCTTCGAGAGCGACTGCGCGAGGCCGCAGATCTCGACGACCGTGCGCGCGCGCTGCTTGAATTTGCTCGCGTCGATGTTGCGGATCCGCGCCGCGAACTGGAGGTACTCGTAGACCGTCATCTCGAGGTAGAGCGGCGCGCGCTGCGGCAAGTAGCCGAGGTTCGCTCGAACCGAGAGGGTGTCGTCGAAGACGTCGTGGCCGCGGACCTTCGCCGTCCCGCCGGTGGGCGAGATGAAGCAGGTCAGGATCCGCATCGTGGTCGACTTCCCGGCGCCGTTCGGCCCGAGGAAGCCCACGACCTCACCCTTGTTGACCTCGAAGCTGACGTCGTCGAGCGCCTTGAACGAGCCGTATCGCTTCGTCAGGCCGCTCGCGTAGATCATCACGTCGGTGGACATCCATCCTCCGTCGCCCGTCCCCCGCCGTTCGTGGAGGGGAATCGGACGCGCACAATCGAGAGAAAGAGAGCGGAAGAGTCACGTTCCTCGGTCGCTTTTGGCCCCTCGGAACCCCGTATCCTCGGTCGCGAGCTCCCTTGGAATACTGGTGAAACAGACCCGCCCGGCACGCGCGGAACGAGCTTCCTACCGGATTTCTTCCCCAGACCCAACAGTCCCGTCATTTCAGCGCCCTCGAGCGGACGGCCGAACGCGGCGAGAATCCTCGGGAAGACGTCAAAGTCCCTCGGCCGCGCATCCTAATCGCGGGTCCTCTCCTGTCAACGGATCGGCGTCCCCGGCCCGCCGGAAGACGGACGAGCGGACCGCAGGGCACCCGCTCCGCGCGGCGCCCCGTCGTCCGGCGACGCCCGCGCGACCGCCGTGACCGGGCGGCGCCGCACCCGGCCGCGGCCACGCGACGGCCGGATCTCACCGGCTCAGCGGCAGCCGCTCACGTCCTTGCCGTCACACTCGAGCGAGGCGACCGAGCGCGACGGCACCGGGGTGCCGGACGCGCCGGGCAGACAGCTCGTCAGGTCCGTCCAGCACGAGCACGCCGGCGCGGCGTCGGCGGGCTCCTCGGCCGCCGACGTCCGGGCGCCCCGCGGCGCGAGCCGTCGATTGTCGATTTCAGAGCGCCGAGGGGACCTGGATCTTCGGCGCGCTGATCCCGAGCGGTGAGGTCGTGGTGCTCTTGTCGGCGTCGGGGATCTGGACGTCGGCCTTGCTGTTCTGGACGACGAACTTCAACCCGGAGTCGCCCGGCTCCACCTTGCCGCCGACGATGATGATGCCGACCTCGCTGCCGTCGACCACGCCGGCGGCGCGGCCGTTGGCGGCGAAGTTGGTCCGCTCGATCTTGAAGTCGGTGGAGCCGCCGAAGATCCCGACGCCGTCGCCGATGAGCTCGGTCGCGGCGAGGTTGGTCGGGACGGGCGAAGCGACGGTCTCCTTCACCGACCCGCCGACGATGATGATGCCCTTCAGCGCGATCCCGCCCATGCCGACGATGCGGTTCTTCGAGAGCTCGGTCTCCTCGATCCTCAGCGCCGGCGCGTCGAGCGTCCCCTGGAGGCCCTGCGCCCAGACGCCACGCTCGCGGTTCTCCGAGATGGTCGACGCCGCGATCACGGCGCGCGTGCTGGCGCCGTCGAGGAGCACGCCCGTGCCCTCGTTCTTCTCGACCGTCACGCCGTCGAGCGTGAGCTTCGCTCCGTCGGTCGTGACGACGCCCGCGCCCGCCGAGAGCGACGAGCCGCCGTTCTCCGACACGCGACCGCCGGACATCGTCACCTCGACGCCCGCGCCGCCGACGTAGAGGCCGTAGGCGTTCTTCTCGAGGACGACGTCGGTCAGCGTCGCGCTCGACGCGCCCTCGCTCCCCGGGACGACGGCGACCGCCGCCTTCTCGGCGCCGGACACGACGACGTCGAACACCTTGACGTCCCGCGCGACGATCGCGACGCCGACGCCGCGCGCCCCCGTGACGTCGAGGTTGCCGAGCTGCGAACCGTCGCCGGTGACGGTGATCGCCCCGCCGGTCCCGGGCGCGGCCGTGAGGACCGGCCGGGTCCCCTTCGCGCCGACCAACGTCACGCCGTCGATCACGATCGGGACGGAGGACGTCACGCTGCCCGTGAGGACGACGCACCCGCCGGCCCCGACGTTGGCGAGGCCGGAGACGAGGCTCGACTCGTCCGACGCGCCGGCGACCGACGCGCACGACACGCCGTCGGGCGGGGCCAGCGCGCCCTCGTCGTCGTCCGAGCTGCAGCCGGTCGCGGCCGCGGCGAACAGGACCGACCAAGAGAGGAGGGCGACGGGGAGGAGGGGGGTTCTGACCATGCAGGCAGTGTCTCTTACGTGTCGACGGTGGCATTGCTTCCCTGGCCATAACGTTTTGCCAAGGATTCCGCGGCGTTCTTCTGTCCGAGCTCGATCAGGCGGGCGTAGGCTTCTTCCTTGTGCCGGCGGGCCTGCTCGAACGCCTCGCGGCTCCGCGTCGTATGCATCGCCGCGAGGAAGACGTCCATCGCCGTCGCGTGGGCCAGCGCCACGAACATCGCGTTCTTCGAGCGCTCGGCCGCCTCGATCGCCGCGCGCGCGCGAGAGGCCGCCTCCGCGACGTTGGCGCGGGCGAGCTCGACCTCCGCGAGGGCGCGCGCGCTGTCGGCGAGGACGTCGAGGAAGCCACCCTCGTCGGCGAGGCGGCACGCGCGATCGAGCTCGGAGGCCGCGACCTCGTGCTCGCCGAGCGCCAGCTTGGCCTGCCCGAGGTTGGAGTGACCGATCGCCTCGCGCGCGAGCCAGCGCGCCTTCTTCGCGGCGGCGAGCGCGCGCTCGTAGTACGCGGCGGCGGCGGCGTAGTCCCCGCGGGTGTACGCGACGCCGCCGAGGTTCACGAAGCCGTCGGGCATGCCCTGCGTGTCGCCCGCGAGCTCGCGCAGCTCGAGCGCCTCCTTGTAGGCCTCCTCGGCCTTCGCGAGATCGCCGCCGTGGAAGTGGATCGCGCCTTCGGCGTCCTTGAGGCGCGCCATCGCGACGTGCCAGCTCGTGTCGCGGACGTGGAGCTCGCGCCCCACGCGGATCCCCTCCTCGACGTCGAGCTTCGCGCCGTCGCGGTCGCCGCGCGAGGACCGCTGGAACGCGCGCGCCGCGTGGACGCGCATGTGGAGGAGGCTCGGCGGTTGGGTCTTGCACGACTCGGCGGCCCGCGCGAGCAGCTCGATCGACTCGTCGATGCGCCCGTACTCCTTCAAGACGAGGCCGCGCTCGAGCAGGAGCCAGCCGTGGACGGCGTCCTCCGCTCCGACGCCGGCGGCGCGGAGGTCCTGCTCGGCGCCGTCGAGCGAGCGGAGCGCGTCCTCGAAGCGACCGGTGCGCGCCTCCGCGGCGGCGCGCTCGCGGAGCACGCCGGCGCGCGCGATGCGCTCGTCGCGGCCCGTGTCGTCCTTCCAGAGCGCCGCGACGCGATCGAAGAAGCCGATCGCCTCCGGGTAGGCGCACACGGTGACCGCGTGGCGCGCGGCGTTGAGGAAGAGGCGGCGCGCGCGCGGCCGCTCGCCGGCGGCCTCGAGGTGCTGCGCGAGGTTCGCCTGGCCGCCCTCCCAGAGCTCGCCGCGCCCGGAGAGCCAGTCGGCGACCTTGCGGTGCAGCAACACCGACTGGGCGCGCGGGACGAGCTCGTAGGCGGCGTCGCACAGCGCCTGCGTCGAGAACGACAGCTCGCGCTCGCCCGACACGCTCGACGTCGGCTGCGCCTTCACGAGCTCGCGCGCGCGGAGCGCGTCGAGGCTCGTCATGAGGTCGTCGCTCGGCACGTCGGGGAGCAGCTCCTTGAGGACGCCGACCCAGAAGACGCGGCCGACGACCGACGCGACCTTGAGGATCTCCTTGTGCGCCGGGAGCAGGCCGTCGAGCCGCGCCTGGAGGACGCCGCGGACCGTGTCGGGGAGATCGAGCTTCGCCGAGCGGCTCTTGTCCCATTTGATCGGGACGTGGTGCTCGTCGACCCAGAGCGCGCCCCGATCGACGAGCAGGCGCACGAGCTCCTTGCAGAGCTCGGGGTTGCCCTCGGCGCGGCGGATGATCTCGCGCCTCACGTCGCGCGGGAAGTTCGGCACCTGACGGAACAGATCGTCGAGGAACCGCTCCATCACCTCTTCGCTGAACGGCTGGAGCTCGATCTTGCTCCGGACGTCCGCGCCGGTGAGCCACTGCGGCACGTGCTCGCTGGACTCGGGGCGCGCCGAGATGACGAGCAGCACGCGCTCGCGCCGGAGCGAGCGGATCAGGTACTGCAGGAGATCGAGCGAGCCCTGATCGCTCCACTGCACCTGCTCGACGAGCATCACGACGGTCCGGCTCTTGGCGAGCTTGCGCACCCAGTCGGAGAAGGCGCTGACCGTGCGCGTGGCGTCGGTGGAGAGCTCGGTCTCGAGCAGCGGCGCGACCGGGGTGGGCGCGACGAGGTCGGCGAGCAGGCGTCCGGCGTCGCGGCCGTCCTCGACCTCGGGCGCGTCCCAGGCCTTCGCGACGGCGTCGACGACGCGCGCGCGGACCGCCTCGGGCGACTCGTCGACGCGGACGTTGAACCGCGCGCGGAGCATCTTGCCGACGAACCCGAGCGGCGCCACGCCCAGCATGCGCGTCGCGTGGAGGACGTGCGGCGCCGGCTCCCGCGCGCCGACCGCGATGCGGAGCTGCTTCAGGAGGTGGCCCTTGCCGAGGCCCATCTCGCCGACGATCTCCGCGACCCGGAGCGAGCCGGCCGACGTCGCGGCCTCGTAGAGGCGGAGCAGGAGCTCGAGCTCCGCCTGCCGCGCGAAGAACGGCGTCCCCGACGCGCTCCGGAGGCGCACCGAGCTCGCGGGCTCGTCCTCGCGCTCGCCCTCGACGCGGAAGACCGGGAGCGGGTCGCCGCCGCTCTTCAGCTGGATCGGCTGCGAGCTCACGAGCTCGAAGTGATCGTGCACGAGGCGCTCGGTCGGCCCGCCGACGAGGATCTCCCCGGGCTGGGCGGCCTCCTCGATGCGGCTCGCGAGGTTGACGGTCGCGCCCATGATGTCGGGGACCGCCCGCGTCCCGACGCCGACCGAGCCGACCATGACGAGCCCCGTGTTGACGCCGACGCGGAGCGCCACCTCGTGGTGCCCGCGCGCCCTCGCGACCTCGCGGACGCGCCCGGTCATCGCGATCGCCGCGCGGACCGCGCGCGCCGCGTCGTCCTCGTGCGCGACGGGGACGCCGAACACGGCCATGACCTTGTCGCCGATGTACTTGAGGACGGTGCCGCCTTCGCGCTCGATCTCGCGCGAGAGCGGCTCGAAGAACGCCTTGGCGAGCTCGTGGACGCTGTCGGGCTCGAGGTCGTTCGACAGCGCGGCGAAGCCGACGATGTCGCCGAAGAGCACGGTGGCGAGCTTGCGCTCCTCGGCCCAGCGACCGCTGCCGGCCCCCGAGCCGGGAGGCTGCGAGCCCATCGCGAGCGACATCGGCGCGCTCGAGATCGACGCCGTCGGCTCCCCCGGGCCGGTCGTCGTCGACGGGCGGACCACCGGGAACGCGGCGCGGAGGGCGCTCTGCATCGCGCGCGCGTTCGGCCAGCGGTCCTCCTTCTTGAAGGAGAGCGCGCGGTCGACCACGTCGACCAGCGACTTCGGCGCGTCCGGCGCGAGCTGCGCGAGCGACTTCGCCTGCGCGGTGGCGGCCGCGATCACCACCTCCATGTGGGTCTTCGCGTCGTGCACGATCCGCCCCGAGACGAGCATGAACATCGTCGCGCCGACCGCCCAGATGTCGCTCGAGGCGTCGACGTCGTCGGTGCGCCCGAGGGCCTGCTCGGGCGGCATGAACGCCGGGGTGCCGATCGTGACGCCCGTGCGCGTCCGCAGGTGAGGCATCGACGCGTCGTCCGGCGGGACGTCCTCGATCCCGCTCGACGCGCGGAGCCGCGCGATGCCGAAGTCGAGGACCTTCACGAGCCCGTCCTTCGTGAGGAACACGTTCTCGGGCTTGACGTCGCGGTGGACGACCCCCGAGGCGTGCGCCGCCCCGAGCACGTCGAGGAGGCCGTCGGCGAGCAGCGCGACGTCGCCGAACGGGAGGCGCCCGCCGAGCCGGCGCAGGCGCGCGTCGGCCGTCTCGCCCTCGAGCAGCTCCATCACGAGGAACGCGGCGCCGTCCTCGGTCTCGTCGTCGTCGAGCACGCGGACGACGCCGGGGTGGTTCACCGCGTTGGCGACGTACCCCTCGCGCGCGAAGCGAGCGCGGATGTCGCCGAGGACCGAGAGCTGCGGGTGCAGGACCTTGAGCGCGACGCGGCTGCCGTTGCGGTGCGTCGCGGCGTAGACCGCGCCCATCCCGCCGACGCCGAGCAGCTTGTCGACGCGCCACTTGCCCTTGATCCGAGTGCCGACGCGGCTCTGCGCGACGTCGCTGAGGCTCGGGTGAATCGAAGGAGGCACGGCTGCTCGCTCGGTGGGGCCACGGTCGAATCCGCCGCGACGCGGCGACGGGGACCCGCGAGCGAAGGATAGCACGTGTCCGTCGGCGCCGGCCGCCAGGCGGGGGGCCGCGAACCCGAGTGGCCCCGCCTCGTTTGCTCGGTACAATGGGGCGCCATGCTCCGTTCGCACGTCTCGCCGCTCCTCGGCGCGGCGCTCATCGCGTGCCACTACACGCCGCCCGAGACGCCCTTCAAGGAGCGGGTCCCCGTCACGCCCGTCCTCGTCGCCGGCGACCTCGCGCCGGGCGCGAAGGTGACCATCCAGCCGGTCGAGCTCGAGGTCCTCGAGGTCGCCGGAGAGCGGAAGGACGACGAGCTCGTGTCCGCGTCGCTCCGCGGCGCGCTCGACGACGTCGCGCTCGCCAGCGCCCTCGCGGCGCGGACGGCGAAGGTCGCCGCGAAGAGCGCGAGCGCCGCGGCGCGCGGAGCCGAGAGCGAGGAGGTCGCGGCCGCCGCGGGGGACGTGGCCAAGAAGGCCGACGGCGTCGCCGACGTGGCGGCCACCACCGCGAAGGTCGCGGCCCTGGTCTCCGTCCTCGGCGCGCTCTCCGCGTCGAGCGACGAGAAGTCCGAGGTCACGTTCCGCGCGGTGACCGAGGACCGTCTCTACCGCGTGACGTGCGCGTCGACGGACAAGCGGACGATGCTCTTGCCCGAGGGGCGCCCGTCGCTGTCGTGCGCGATCGTCCGCGTGACCGAGCGCCCCGAGCGTCACTGGGCGCTCAGCGTCAAGACGCCCGGGGGCGCGTTCGACCGCTTGCAGATCAAGGGCTTCGTGGAGGCGCGCACCGCGCAGGGCCGCGACGACTCGCGGCCGATCTTCCGCGTCCAGTCCTCCGACTCGAGCGAGCCGATGCGCCTGCCGAACGGACAAGAGGGCTCGCAGACGCTCCACGCCGCGTTCCTCGACCTCGCGACGTGGCGGGCGCCGATCGCGTCGATCGAGCTCCGCTCCTACGGCGCGACGCCGAAGGCGTGGATCGACCGCGCGGCGATCGCCGATCCGGAGGCCAGGGACGTCGTGACGATCGCCGCCGCCGTGCTGAGCGCGTTCCGCTGGCCCGAGGTCCGCAGCTGACGGCGGCGGAGCCTCCGCGGCCGATCGCCGAGGATCACGCCACGCGGCGCGTCACGCCTGGCCCGGCGCCGCGCTCTTCGCGCTGAGCTGCACCGCGGGCGCCCCCACCGACGGCGCGCTCTCCTCCGCGACCGCGAGGTCGTCGGGGAACGCCTCGAGCTCCTCGCTCACGTGACGCAGGTACTGCTGCTTGACGTGGAACGGGAGGAACGCGCTCTTGAAGCCGGAGAGGATGACCTGCTTGAGGTCCGCCATCGAGAAGCCGAGGACCTTGTGGCAGAGCCACAGCTCCTTCGAGGCGGTGGTGTCGGTCACGAGGCGGTTGTCGGTGTTGACGGTCACGCGGAGCCCGAGGTGCTTGTAGAGCTTGATCGGGTGGCTCGACAGATCGCGGATCGCGCCGGTCTGCACGTTCGACGACGGGCAGCACTCGAGGCTGATGCGGTGATCGTTGACGTAGTGGAGCAGGTCGCCGTCCTCGCGCAGGCGGCACCCGTGACCGATCCGGTGCGCGCCGCAGACGTGGATCGCCTGGTGAATCGACTCGGGCCCGTAGGCCTCGCCCGCGTGGATGGTGACGTTGACGTTGTTGTCGCGGACGAGCTGGAACGCCGCGCGGTGGTGCTTCGCGGGGTGGTCGTACTCGGCGCCCGCGAGGTCGTAGCCGACGACGCCGCGGTTCTTGTACGCGACCGCGAGCTCCGCCATCTCGAGCGAGCTCTCGGCGGAGACGTTGCGGATCCCGCAGATGATGACGTTCGACTCGATGCCGAACTCGTCCTGCGCCGCGCGGAGCCCCTCGAGCACGGCCTCGACGACGGTGGTGAGCTTCAGGCCGCGCCGGGTGTGGAGCATCGGCGAGTAGCGGACCTCCATGTAGCGGACGTTCTCGCGCGCGGCGTCCTCGGCCAGCTCGTAGGCGGCGCGCGTGAGCGACTCGGCGGTCTGGAGGACGCGCAGCGTCACGTCGAACGCCTTCAGGTACTCGACCAGCGAGCCGCAGTTCATCCCGAGGTTCATGGCCTTGCGGAGGCCGTCCTCGTCGCGCGCGGGCAGCTCGATGCGGCCGTTCTCCGCCAGATCCAGGATGGTCGCGACGCGGAGCGAGCCGTCCAGGTGGACGTGGAGATCCGTCTTCGGGAGCTTCTCGATGACCTCGAGAGGGAGCGTTGACGCCATGTCCGAGCCTATCACGGTCCGCGCTCTCCGCGAACACGCGTCCGCGTGTCGGCGGCCGGATCCGTGTCATCATGGGATCGATGCGGTTTCGCTGGTCCGCGGTCATCGGCCCGCTCTCGGCGGTCGTCGTGCTCGTCGTCGCGTGCGCCGAGGGGTCGAGCGCGGATCCGGGCGGGGCGGGCGGCGAGACGGACGCGGGCGTCCTCGAGGCGACGACGCCCACGCCGAGCGAGGACTCGGGGGCGGAGCCCGAGGACGACGCCGGAGACGCGGACGCGGGCGGCGCGGTGAGCCCGGCGTGCGCGGCCGCCCTCGCCGCCGCGACGTTCGACTTCGAGGGCGGCGACCAGGGCTGGGTCCACGCGGTCTCGGACGGCGCGGAGGCTCACGCGAGCTGGCCGTTCGATCCGTGGACGCGCGGGACCGCGTCGACGATCCCCTGCCCCGACGGCCAGTGCTTCGGCGCGGAGCGCAACCAGAACTACGCGCAGTGCCACCGCGGGGAGCTGATCTCGCCGCGGATCGATCTCGCCGCCTGCGCGGACGAGGAGGTCGTCCTCGTCTTCACGCACGCCTACGCGTTCTGGTCGGGCAGCTTCAGCGGGCAGACGTGGTTCGACGGCGGGATCGTGGAGATCTCGAAGGACGACGGCGCGACGTGGCAGGTGCCGAACGGGACGTACCCGGGCACGGTGAAGATCCTCGGCACCCGCGGCTCCTACAACTGCGTCATCCCGAACGGCTTCCACGTCGACGGCAAGAGCGGCTTCACCGGCGCGCAACAGACCGCGAGCACCGTCGAGATCGCGATGCCGGCCGGATCGCTCACGGCGAACGTCCGCGTTCGCTTCTCTCAGGCGGCGGGCGTGAGCACGGCGGCGAACGACCACGCCAGGGCCGGCACCGCCGCCGGCTGGCGCGTGGACGACGTCCACTTCGCGGTGAAGTAGCCGGGATGTACCGCCGCAACGATCGCCTCCCGAAGCCCCCCACCGTGCTCCAGTATCGGACGCGCTGGTTCCGTCCGTGGTTCGTGCTCGTCGGCGCCGCCCTGATCACGTTCGGGCTCGTCGTGCTCGGAGGGACGCACGCGACCCGCATCCGATGCGCGCGCAGCGGCGACGAGGCCGGCTTGTGCCACGTGCGCCGCTACGCGCTCGTCGGCTCGATCGACGTGGAGCTGTCCCCCAACGAGATCGCGTCGTTCGACGTCCGGATTCGCACCTCGTCGAAGGGCGCCAAGTTCGCCGAGGTTCGACTCGTCACCACCCGCGGCTACGGCGTCATCGATCTCGAGAGCGGGATGTGGGGGAGCGTCCGCCCGGATCGCGCGCACGACGTCGCCGCGCGCTTCACCGCGTTCCAACAGCAGCGGGTCTCGGCGATCGACGAGTGGCTGTCGACCGGCCCCTTCAGCAACGTCGTGCTCTCGCTCGGCAGCCTCTTCCTCTGCGCGCTGGGCGGCGCGATGCTCCGCGAGCAGCTCGCGCAACGACGGCCGATCCGCCTCGTCGTCGATCACGAGCGCGAGGTCGTCGGGATCGGGAAGCGCGAGATCCCGTTCGCCGAGATCGACGACGTCACGGTCGAGCTGGGGCGCGCGCACTTCTGGTCGAGCCGCAAGAACGAGCACGTCCCGGGCCATCGCCTCGTGGTCGTCCGGCGCTTCGGCGACGACGTCCCGGCGACGAGGGAGTTCCGCGCCGGCGACCGCGGACCCCACGACGGGGCGCGCAAGGCGCTCCTCCTCGCGCTCGGACGCGCGCCGAAGTGACCTTGCCTGCATCACCCGCGCGAAGCTGTGGCAGATGTCTTCGACCGACGGCGAACGCCCGCGCGAAGACGCCAAGGATTGGGATCCCCGATCCCTCCCGAGCCTCGGATCCCCGTGCTAAGCCGGAGTGTGCACGGCGATCACGACCTCCTGACAGCGCTCGCGATCGTGCTCGGCGCCGCCGGCGCCGCGGCCCTCCTGTCGAAGCGCCTGCGCCAGCCCGTCGTGCTGGGGTACATCCTCGCGGGCCTCGTCGTCGGCCCGAACGTCGGCGTCCCGCTCGTCGCCGATCCCGAGGTCGTGCACACGCTGTCCGAGCTCGGCGTCGTGCTCCTCATGTTCTCGCTCGGGCTCGAGTTCAGCCTGCGCAAGCTGATCCGCGTCGGGCCCGGCGTCGCCGTCACGGCGATCATCCAGTGCAGCCTCCTCTTCTGGCTCGGCTTCACCGTCGCGCGCGCCTTCGGCTGGACCACGCTCGAGGGCCTCTTCACCGGGGCGATCCTCGCGATCTCGAGCACGACGATCATCGCCAAGGCCTTCGACGAGCAAGGGATCCGAGGACGGATGCGCGAGCTCGTCGTGGGCGTGCTCATCGTCGAGGACCTCATCGCCATCCTGCTCATGGCCACCCTCACCACCGTGGCGACCGGCGCGGGCGTCTCCGCCGGGTCCCTCGCGGGGACCGTCGCGCGCCTCGGCGCGTTCCTCGCGGGGCTCCTGGTGCTCGGGCTCCTCGTGATCCCGCGCGCGACGCGGCTCATCACCGCGATGAAGCGGCCCGAGGTCACGCTCGTCACGAGCGTCGCGCTGTGCTTCGGGATCGCGCTGCTCGCGCGCGAGCTAGGCTACTCCGTCGCGCTCGGCGCCTTCCTCGCCGGCTCGCTCATCGCGGAGTCGGGCGAGGAGAGCACCGTCGAGCACCTCGTCCGGCCGGTGCGCGATCTGTTCGGCGCCGTCTTCTTCGTCTCCGTCGGCATGATGATGGACCCGACGCTGATGGCCGAGCACTGGCTCCCGATCGTCGTCCTCACGACCATCGTCGTGTTCGGGAAGATCCTCGGCGTCGGGCTCGGCGCGTTCCTCACGGGGAACGGGGCGCGGACGTCGATCCAGGCGGGCATGAGCCTCGCTCAGATCGGGGAGTTCTCGTTCATCATCGCCGCGCTCGGGCTCTCGCTGCGCGCGACCGGAGAGTTCCTCTATCCGGTCGCGGTGGCCGTCTCCGCGATCACGACGCTCCTGACGCCGTGGCTCATCCGGGCGTCGGTCCCCGTGGCCAAGTGGGTGGACCGGAAGCTTCCCGGCCCGCTCCAGACGCTGGCCGCGCTCTACGGGAGCTGGCTCGAGCGCCTCCGCTCCGCCGGCCCGTCCGACAAGGTGCCGGAGAGCTCGGTCGCGCTCCGACGCCTCATCAAGCGGCTCGTCCTCGACGCGGTCCTGCTCACGACGATCGTCGTCGCGGGGGCGCTCGGCTCGAGCAACGTCCGCGCGTTCATCGTCGCGCGCGACCTGATGTCGCCCGACGTCGCCGGCGCCATCGCGATCGGCCTCGTCGCGCTCCTCGCCGCGCCGTTCTGCATCGGCGTCGTGCGCGTCGGGCGCAAGCTCGGGCAGACGCTCGCCGACCTCGCGCTCCCTCCGCCCTCGGAGGCCTCGCAGCTCGACCTCGCCGCCGCCGCGCGACGCGCGCTCGTGCTGACGCTGGAGCTCGCGATCATCTTGCTCGTCGGAGCGCCGATCGTCGCGATCACGCAGCCGTTCTTGCCCGGCTTCCACGGCGCCGAGGTGCTCTTCGGGATCCTCGTCATCGTCGCGCTCGCGTCGTGGCGGAGCGCCCGCAACCTCGAGGGCCACGTCCGCGCCGGCGCGCAGGTGATCGTCGAGCTGCTGGCGCGTCAGGGGCGCGACTCCGCCGAGGAGCACGGCGCCGCCGCCAGGCTCTCGACGGCGCTGCGAGGGCTCGGTGAGCCCATCGCCATCGGCGTGACGGAGGGCAGCCCGGCGGCCGAGCGCACGCTCTCCGAGCTGAACCTCCGCGGCATCACCGGCGCGACCGTGCTCGCGATCACGCGCGGCGACGCTTCGCTCTTGGTCCCCGCCGCGCACGAGCGCCTGCGCGCCGGCGACGTCCTCGCGGTCGCGGGGACGCGCGAGGCCGTCGCGTCGGCGCGCGCGCTCGTCACCGGCTCGGAGCCCGACGCGGAGGCGACCGAGGGTCCGCCCGCCGCCTCGCCGGAGACGTCGCCGGAGAGCTGAGCGGGGCGTCGCGGGACACCTATCTCCGCGGCGGCTCACACGAGGAGGACGTCGACCGTCCCGTGAGCGATGACCGCGCGCGCCGCCCCGCCGAGGAGGAAGCGGCGCGCCGCCGAGCGGCTCCGCTCGAGCACGAGGAGCTCGTTGCTCGGGCGCCGCGCCTCGCGCTCGAGCACGAAGCGACGGTTCCCGTGCCGCAGCACCAGGCGCGGGTCCGAGACCCCCGCGTCGGCGAGCTGCCGGATCAGCGCCGCCCGCGCCTCGCGGCGCGCTTGCCGCTGGTAGAGCGAGAGCGACGCCTGCGTCACGCCGTCGAGCGCCAAGGTCGTCTCGTGCAGCGCCTCGTAGGCGTGGAGGAAGGCGATGTCCGCATAGGGCGCGACGAAGCGCGCGGCGTCGAGCTCGCGGCGGACGTCTCCGCGCGCGTCGACCGCGACGAGGACGTGGCGATAGGCCTCGCTCGCGTGCCTCCGCGCGAGGAGCACGGGCGACCGAGCGTGAAACGCGACGCGCTCGGCGGTCGACCCGAGCAGCGCGTCGGGCATGACGCGCCCGCGCGCCCCGACCACGACGAGGTGCGCCGCGAGCTCGGCCGCGGCCTCGCGGAGCCCTCGGACCGCGCTCGAGGCGGCGAAGCGCAAGCGCGCGTCGACGCCCGACGTCCGCGCCTCGCCCACCAGCTCCTCCATCGCCGCGCGCGCCTCGCCCGCGGCCTCGTCCTGGTCTTGGTCGTCGGACGGCGTGAGCGCTTGCGGAGGCAGGCGATGCACGGCGTGGACGATCACCACGCTCGCGTCGCTCGTGCGCGCGACCTCGACCGCGCGCGCGAGCGCGTTCCGCCCGCCGAGCGAGAGGTCCGCGCCGACCACGATGACGGGCGCGGCGGTGCGAGGGAGGGCGATCATGACGGCGGACTCGAGGCCGACCGTCACGTCGCGAGCAAGCGTCGCGCGACGAGCACGGCCCCATGCCTCGGTCCGACGATGGCCTGCAAGCGCCAGACCGAAGCGTGGCGCGCGGCCGGTCAGCGCGACCGCCGCGCGCCGCCCGGTCAGCGCGACCGCCGCGCGCCGCCGAGGCTCACTTGCACTCGGTCATCTTCACGCACTTGCCGGCGCCGCCCTTGGTGCACTCGCTCTGACCGCGGAGCTCCTTCTTCCCGGCGGAGTCACAGCAGCACTGCTGCACGGTCGGGCCGGCGTCGACCGGAGCCGGCGCCGCGGCGCACCGCTCCTTCTTCACGCACTGCCCCTTCTTCGTCTTCGTGCACTCGCTCTGCCCGAGCTGCGCGAGCGGCGCGCCCGGGACCTCGCAGCAGCACGTCTCGACGGACGCGCCCGCGTCGGCGGACGCCCCCGCGTCGGCGGACGCCCCCGCGTCGGTCGGGGCCTCGGCGGCCTTCGGCGTGGGCGGCGCATCCTTCGCGCCGGCGCCCGTCGCCGCCGTCTCCTCGGCGGCGGGCGCGCCCGAGTCTGCCTCCTCGACCGGCAGAGCTGGCGCGGTGGCGATCGGCGGCGCTCCCGCGTCGGCCTCGGCGGCTGCCTCCTCCTTCTTCGGACAGGCTGCGAGCAGCAGCGCCAGCGCGCACGCGGCGGCGACATTTCGGTTCGACATGGATCCTCCCGCGGTGGTCTCCGCCCCCCGCGCGAGGATCTTCGCCGGCGCCGAACGGCCTGGCAAAGAAAGCCGACTCGCCGCGCGAACGCGTCACACGTTGCCGACCTTCACCTGCCCGAAGAGGTAGGCCGCGAGGTTCATCCGATCGCGCGAGATCCTCTGCGCACGGCTGTTCGTGCAGCCGTTCGGCCCCGACGCGTACCAGGCGACGGGGTAGCTCGGACAGATCCGGAGAGACGTGCGCAGCATCGAGAGCCCCGACTGCACGCAGGCGTCGGCGTCGGTGAGCAGCGCCGGCGTCCCGCCCGCCGAGCGATGGATCTGGAACGCGCAGAACGACTGGCCCTTGTCTCCGACGGCGTCGGCGATGAACGTCGACTCGCGATACGCGACGGCGACGAGGAGCGCCGCGGTCCGTCTCCGGTCTTCGTCCTTCGCGAAGAGCGGCTTGTTCGAGTCCACGGCACGCGCGATCGCTCCACCGAGCTCGCTGTGGTCACGTCCGGGCGCGAGCTGGGTCATCGCGGCCAGGACGAATGGAAGAACGGACATGCGGACACTCCACGTCATGGAAGCTCGATCGCCTGCGAGCGACCGAGGCGCGCGCACCTTGCGAGTGTCGTGCCGACACCGGCCGAAAGACGCGCGCCACGACGTCGCTGAGGCCGGCGACGGCAGGCGCTCCGTACGTGGTGGAAACGACGGGGCCGATTCGGTGGAGCACGCGATCGCCTCCACGGCCGCGGCAATCCACGCTCGCGCCCGACACGGCGCTCGCCATCACGCGACGCCGTCGATCGAGACAGTTTTCACCGCGGCCGGGCGAGGCTCCATCGACGGCGTCGCCACGGCGCAGTGCGAGAGCGGTCGCGAGCGACGCGCGCGTCGCGAGCTCCACGCGTCACGGATCGAGCGATCGCGCGCCGGACCTGATCACCGCGCTCGCGTCGTCGACGCTCGCTCGGCGCGCGGACACGCCCCACCGCCGCGGCGGCTGCGGCGAGGCGTCCGAGGCGTTCCACTCCGACGATCGAAACGCCGTAGCGATTCGTCCCGCCGCGTCTCGGGGCGCCTCACTCGGGCGAAAACGGGACGCAACACGCCTGGCTCGACGACGGACAGCTCGCGTCCAGGACCCATGACAACCCGACGTCGAAGCAGGTGAAGTCGTTCACGTCGCCCGACGTCGACGTCACGCACTCTCCGTCGATCTCGCCGCAGCTCTTGGGAGAGTCGTCGGCGCAGTCGGCCACGACGCTCTTCTCCTCGAGCCGCGCCTGCGCGATCCCGGGCTGCTTGTTGATCCGGATCGTCGTCTGCGGGTTCGTCGAGACCGCCGGCGCGAGGCAGCCCGCGCCAGGGGAAGAGTCGGTCGCGTACACGACGAGCGTCGGCGTCTCGCCGCGCTGCTTCTGGACCGACGTGATCTCGGCGCGATGACCGCCCGAGGTCTTGTTCCCGGTCGCGTAGTGGATCACCCAGTGCGCGCGGAAGTCGACCGACGCCGGCGGGCTCGCTCCGAAGAACGCCTCGTACTCGGCCTTGCTCTTGAGCACGGCGAGCCCCGCGGCGGCGTCCTGACGAACGACGTCGAGCGCCTCGAGCTCGATCGGACCCGTCAGGTCGGAGCTGTCCCCCGCGGCGGCGTCCGCCCCCGCGGCGCTGCACGCCGGAACGACGACGAGGAGGACCGCGCCGAACGAGAACCTCGAATACGCATGACGGAGCATCGTGAACATGACGGACCTCGAAGGGTTGAAACGACGGATCGAATGGTTCAAGGCAGGGCGACGACCGGCGTCGGCGCGGTCCGGTCGCTCGTCGAGCCGTCGCCGAGCTCCCCGAACGCGTTCCGCCCCCAGCACACGACACCGCCCGACGCGCGCCTCGCGCAGGTGTGATCGCCCACCTGGATGGTCAAGCCGCCGGCGATCTCGACGGCGTCGTCGAGATCGACGACGGGCCCCGGCGTGGGCCGCGACGTCGTCGAGCCGTCGCCGAGCTGACCGAAGGCGCCGGCCCCCCAGCACGCGACGGCGCCGGACGCGCGAAGCGCGCACGTGTGGCGGGACGACGCGGCGAGCTGAACGGCGTCGGTCAAGCCCGCGACCGCGGCCGGCGTCGATCGATCGATCGTCGAGCCGTCGCCGAGCTCACCGGAGCCGTTGCCTCCCCAGCAGACCGCGGAGCCCGAAGCGCGGCGCGCGCAGGTGTGGAAGCCGCCCGCGACGATCTCGACGGCGTCGTCGAGATCGACGACGGGGCACGGCGTCCGCCGGCCGGTCGCGGAGCCGTCGCAGCCTTGTCCCTCGCTCGAGGATCCTCCGCCGCCGCCCTCGAGGCCGCCCTCCGTGATCGTGCTGCCGTCGCCGAGCTGCCCGGAGCTGTTGCTGCCCCAGCAGACGACCCCGCCCGACGCCCTCCTCGCGCACGCGTGGTTGAAGCTCACGGTGACCTCGACGGCGTCGGTGATGCCGGCGACGGCGACGGGCGTGGAGCTCTGAACCGACGTGCCGTCGCCCAGCCCCGCCGAGTTCTTTCCCCAGCACACGACGCCGCCCGACGCGCGCCTCGCGCACGTCTGAGAGGAGGAGGCGTCGATCTCGACGGCGTCGGTCAGGCCGACGACGGGGGTGGGCGCGAGCTGGGCGGTCGTCGACCCGTCCCCGAGCTGTCCGTAGGAATTGTCTCCCCAGCACGCGACGGCGCCGGAGGCGCGTCGGGCGCACGTGTGGAACCCGCCGGCCGAGACCTCGACCGCGTCGTCGAGCCCCACGACCGGCGCAGGCTCGTGGCGATCGCTCGTCCCTCCGTCGCCGAGCTGTCCCGCGACGTTCCATCCCCAGCACGAAACGGCTCCGGAGGCGCGCCGCGCGCAGGTGTGGTTCGAGCCCGCCGAGACCTGAACGATCGCCGCGCCGTCGCCCGCGTCGGACGCGCCGGAGTCGGACGTCTGAAACGCCTCCTCTCGCCCCTCCCCGCCGCGCGAAGGCTCCCCGCACGCGCCGAGGAGCGGGACGGCCAGCGAGACGGCGAACACTCGAAACGTCGCGACGCGCGCGCGAAGGCGGATGGGAGCATACATGACCGCCACCGGAGCATACTGTGTGCCCTGGTAAGCCCTGTCGGCCGCTCAACGATCTCGAAGGGTTGGCTAGATCACCCTGCGTTCCGCGCGCCCCACCTCGAACCTCGATCACCTCAAGGTTCGCGTCGGATCGCGGGTCGCCAGCGTCCTCGACGGCCGGCCCCCGTCGTCTCTCCCGCCGCCCCGCGTCGCCTGCCTGGCGACGGCCCGGCGGCGCGGCTCACTCCTCTTCTTCGATCGCGCTCGCGTCGCGCTCGAGCGCGTCGGCGGGAGCGTCGGGGGCGTCGGCGCCGGGCGTCCACTCGCAGTGCTCCACGAAGCAGCCCGTGAGCAGGACGGACGCGAGCGTGACGACGGAGCTCATGCGGAGAGCGCGGGGGCGATGTTTCGAAGCCATGGGGTTCCTCCAGCGGGCGCGCCGCGGCGCGCGGCCTCGCGGGGAGCTCGCGAGGACCTCGCGCCGCGAGCGGCGGGCCGTGACGCGCTACGCGCCGACCGTCAGGACGGGGACCGGCGACGTCCGCACGATGCTCTCGGCGACGCTGCCGAGGACCGCGCGGACGATGCCGCGCCTTCCGTGCGTCCCCATGACGATGACGTCGGCCTTTCGATCGACGACCGCCTCGAGGATCTGGACGCGGGGAGCCCCGTTGAGCAGCACGGCGTCGACCTTCCCGTACCGCTTCTTCGCGGCCGCCAGCGCGTCGTCGAGCGCCCGCCGCGCCGCTCCGTCGAGCTCCTCGACCGGCCACGCGAGGCCTTGCGCGTAGGCGGAGTAGTAGATGGGCGGCGCCTGGATGACGTGGACGATCGTCACCTCCGCGTCGAGGTCCTGCGCGAGGTCGAGCGCCGCTTCGAGCGCGTGCTCCGAAGCCTCTTCGAAATCGGTCGGTACCAGGATGTGCTTGAACGTGGGCATCGTGGGCTCCTTCAGCGGACGACCATCACCGAACACTCGGCGTGGTTGACGACTCGCGCGGCGGTGGTCCCGAGGATGCGATCGAGGACGCCGTATCCGTGCGAGCCGAGGATGATCAGGTCCGCGTCGATCTTCTTCGCCTCGACGCAGATCGCCTCCCACGGCGAGCCGATCTTCACCTCGACGGCCTCGAGGAGCTCCGTCGGGACGTCGGCGCGGTAGCGCATGAGCCCCTCCTTCGCGGAGGCGAGCATCCGCTCGCGGAGCGCGCCCGGCGCGAGGCCGAAGACGTCCTTCTCGACGAGCTCCGGCGGCACGCTGACGCTGCGGAAGAGGGTGAGGCGCGCGCTCGTGCTCCGCGCGAGATCGATCGCGGTCGCGAGGACGCGCGGCGCTCGGGGCGAGGTGTCGAGGCAGACGAGGATCTTCTTCATGGATGCCTTCCTTTCACCGAGCCGCGTCGGCGAGGTGGCGGAGCGCGGCGGGGGCCGCGTCGACGCCGGCGACCGCGCGACGGCGGACGGACGGCGGCTCGGCGTGGGAGGTGGAATTCATCGGATGGGTTCGATGCAAGAGGACGGCCATCGAATTTCCCGCGGCGGGCGGCGGTTCGTCCGTCGTGACGCCGGAGCTGCGCGACGGGGCGCAAGCCTTGCGCCGGCCGCTCGGCGCTTCAACGGCGCTCGAACCGCCCCGTCTTCTCGTCGAGCCGGATCCGGTAGTAGATCGCGCGACGCGACTCCTCGTCGAACGCGTCGTCCGCCGTGCGCGGTCCCCGCGACGGCTCCGCGGTCTCGCTCGTCACGTAAGGAGCGAACCGCTCGCGCAGGATCCTCATCGCGCGATCCTCCTCGGCGCCCGAGAGCTCTTCGTAGCGGCCCCACGCGAGGACCGTGCGCCAGTTCGCCAGGTCGTCGATCTGCTCGACCTCGAAGCAGACGGCGGGGTTGAACCGCATCGTCCGGACCTTGAGCCCGTCGCTCGAGTGCCCGTACACGTGCTCGCCGTCGTACGCGTAGGAGATCGGGACGACGTACGTCCGGCCTTCCGCGTGGCAGCCGATGCGTCCGGTCAGCTCGCTGCGCAGGACATTCTCGATTTGCTCATGAGTCAGCTCACCATGCATGGGTCGTCCCCTCGGTTCGGGTGCGGAGAGGAGCGGAGCATTCCTCGTGCCGCGCCCGCGCCCCGGCGCCGGCTCGACCTCTTCCGCGTCTCGGCCCGAGGCCGGCGCGCCTCCCCGCGCTCGACCGCGTGGCGGGGACCTTGCACGTCGAGAGGGCGTCATGATCGACGCGCCCGACCGCATCGCTCGCCTGCGCCACCCGATCCTGCGCCTCGAGGTGCTCGCCCCGGATGGCCATCGGAGCGCGGAGCACCGGGTGTTCTGCAAGTACCGGCGGCGATCGGTCCCCCTCGACGAGTGTCGCGCCTGCGCTCACCGCGACGCGATCTCGGACGCGCCGTCGCCCGCGGTGACCTGCACGATCCGCGTCCGCGGACCGGCGGCGCCGCCGGACGAGCTCGGCGTGCGAACGCCCGTCGGGAGCGTGCTCCTCGCCGGGGCGATCGTCCTCGAGCGCGGCACCACCGTGCGCGACGCCCTCCGCGTCCTCTGCGCGGAGGACCGCCGATCGGTCCCGATCGTCGGCGCCGACCGCGTCGTGATCGGGATCGTGTACGAGGCCGCGCTCGCGCCCGGGCGCGCCGCCGAGCGACCCGACGCCGACGTCGCGCGGCTCATGTCCGTGACGCTCACGATCCACGAGTCGCTGCCCGTCCGCCGCGCGCTCCACGTCCTCGCCGCGGCGCACCTCCGCGAGGCCGCGGTCGTCGACGACGCGAACGTCCCGCTCGGGGTCTTCCGCGACGTCGACGGCCTCCGCTGGCTGCGGCGACCCGACGACGAGCGCCGAGCGACACGCAACGTTTGCGCCGACGCGCAACCGCCGGCGTCGCGAAGCGCCGCCGAGCGCCAGCCGGACGCGGCGCAGGCGCGAACGGCCCCGGTGGCGCGACCCGTGCAGAAGCGATGACCTCGTGATGCCCGTCGTGAGCCACCCCGTCACCTCGATCGGACCGCGCGACGTGCCTTCACCGCTCGGCTTGTCGACCGGTGAAGACGCCGAAGGTCCGCGCTACGTCCCCGACGACGCCTTCGTCCTTCGCACGATCGAAGGTCGCGCTTCGAGCCCGCTCGGGGTCGAGGCGCTGGAGAAGGCCGGACCGCGCGAGCGCATCCATTTCACGCCCTCGCGTGTCCGCGCCGCGATCCTCACGGCGGGCGGGCTCTGCCCGGGGATCAACAACGTCATCCGCGCGCTCGTCCTCGAGCTCGTCTACCGCTACGGCGTCCGCGAGGTGCTCGGGCTCCCGCTCGGGTTCGCCGGGCTCGGTCCCTCGGCCCGGCCGCCGATCGCGCTCGGCCCGGACGAGGTGCGTCACATCCACACGCGCGGCGGCACCATCCTCGGGACCTCGCGCGGAGCGCAGCCGGTCGCCGGGATGGTCGACGCGCTGATCGCGCGCGGCGTCGACGTGCTCTTCACGATCGGCGGAGACGGCACGCTGCGCGGCGCGCACGCGATCGCCGCCGAGATCGCCGAACGCGGCGCGAAGATCGCGGTCGTGGCCATCCCCAAGACGATCGACAACGACATCCCGCACGTCGACAAGACCTTCGGGTTCGAGACCGCGGTCTCGATGGCCCGCGCCGCGATCGACGCGGCGCACACCGAGGCGACGTCGGCGCTCGGGGGCGTCGGCCTCGTCAAGACGATGGGCCGCGACGCCGGCTTCATCGCCTCGCTCGCGAGCGTCGACGTCAACGTCTGCCTCGTGCCCGAGGTCGGCTTCGAGCTGCACGGTCCCCACGGGCTGCTCGCCCACATCGAGCGCCGCCTGGAGACGCGCGGCCACGCGGTGATCGTCGTCGCCGAGGGTTGCGGGGCCATCCTCGCGGGCGCCGATCCGGTCCGCGATCCGTCGGGGAACATGGCCTACGGCGCCGACGCGGTCGACATCGGACGTCACCTGAAGTCGGCGATCGAGAAGCACCTGGACGGCCGCCGGCTCCCTCACTCGGTGAAGTACATCGACCCGAGCTACATGATCCGCGGCGTCGCCGCGGGCGCGATCGACTCGATCTTCTGCGCCGACCTCGCGCGCGCCGCGGTGCACGCCGCGATGGCCGGCAAGACGGACGTGATGATCGGGCGCCTCCACCGAGCCTTCACCCACGTCCCGCTCCCGCTCGCCCTCGCGGAGCGGAAGCGAATCGATCCGCGCGGAGAGCTCTGGTTGTCGGTCATGGAATCGACCGGCCAGCCTCGGCTCTCGACCCGCTGACCCTCGGCCCACCGAACGGAGCACGACATGCCGCTGACGATCGCCGACATCATGAGCAGGAAGCTTCTCTACCTCTCCGAGGGAGACCGGGTCTCCCTCGCGCGGCGCAAGATCATCGAGTTCGGGGTCACGGCGGTGCCGGTCCTCGACGAGACGCACCGCCCCGTCGGCATGGTCTCCCTCCGCGATCTCAGCCGCGACGGCGACCACTACGAGCCGACGCGGAACGTCGCGACGCTCGCGGCGACGGACCTCGTGACCGACGCCGCCAAGGCGCTGGCCGCGAGCGGCTACCATCACATGGTCGTCGTCGACGAGGCGGGGATCGCCGTCGGCATGGTGAGCGCGATGGATCTCCTCCGCGCGCTCGTCGGCCTGCCGCCGAGCCATCCTCCCGCGTTCGACGCCTACTGACCGTCGCGCGGGCGGCGCCGGAGACGCGCGGCGGGTCTCCGTCCCGCGGCCGACGGCGCCCGCGGTTCGACCGACGATCGCGACGTTTCCGTCGGGCCGTGCGTCGGTGCGCTGCGACGCGCGGACGAGATCGAGGTCCGTCGCCCTTGATGCGCACCAACACGAGCGCTAAGCGATCCGCGCGCGATGAGCTCGGATGCGGCAGCGAAAATTCTCGTCGTCGACGACAACGAGGCCAACCGGTCTCTTGCCAAGGCGACCCTCGAGGACGAGGGGTACACGGTCGTCCTCGCCTCCGGCGGCGCGGAGGGCATCGCCGCGTTCACGGCCGAGCGGCCGAGCTGCGTGCTCCTCGACGTGCGTATGCCCGACGTCGACGGCTTCGCCGTGTGCGAGCGGCTCCGCGCGCTGCCGCGAGGCGACGAGACGCCGATCCTCTTCTTGACCGCGCTCCGCGACGTCGACACCTTCGACCGCGCGCTGCGGGCCGGCGGCGACGACTTCTTGACCAAGCCCGTCCGGCCGACGGAGCTCGTCGTCCGCGTGCAGACGGCGCTCGAGCTCCGCCGGATCAAGGCCGAGCTCCGCGACCACTACGCGCTCCTGAAGAAGCAACGCGACGATCTCCTCCGGCTCCAGCTCCAGAAGGAGCGCCTCACCGCGTTCGTGGTCCACGACCTGAAGAACCCGGTGAACACGATGGATCTCCACGCGCAGCTCCTCATCCGCGACAAGGAGCTCTCGCCGAGCGCGCGCGAGTCCGCCGCGCAGATCCGCACGGACGCGCGGCACCTCACGCGGATGATCATGAACCTGCTCGACATGAGCAAGGCCGACGAGGGGCAGCTCGCCCCCAAGCGCGCGGAGGTCGACCTGCCGGAGCTCGTCCGAAGCGTGATCGCGGAGCTCGAGGTGAGCGCCCGCTCGCGCGACGTGAAGCTCCGGAGCGCGATCGCCGTGCCGCGCGTGGTCGCCGACGCGGACCTCCTCCGGCGCATCGTGACGAACCTCGCGGAGAACGCGACCCGCTACGCGCCGCCGGCGTCGGCGGTCACGATCTCCGCCGATCGGACCGACGGCGCGACGGAGCTGCGGATCGCGGACACCGGTCCCGGCATCCCCGCCGGCATGCGCGAGAAGGTCTTCGACCCGTTCGTCCAGGTGGAGGCGGGCGAGCGCCAGGTGGGTCGGACGAGCCGCGGCCTGGGTCTGAGCTTCTGCCGGACCGCGGTCGAGGCGCACGGCGGCACGATCTGGGTGGAGGACGCTTCTCCTGGGACCACGTTCTGCCTGAGGCTCCCCGATGAACCGTGAGGAACGCTACGCGAAGCTGCTCGACACGGCGCCCGACGCGATCGTCGTCGTCGAGCAGACGGGGACGATCAGCCTCGTCAACCTCCAGACGGAGCGGCTGTTCGGGTACACGCGGTCGGAGCTCCTCGGCCGACCGCTCGAGACGCTGGTCCCGGAGCGCTTCCGCAACGCGCACGGCGCGCACCTGGCGCGGTTCTTCGCGCACCCGGGATCCAGGCCGATGGGCTCGGGGCTCGAGCTCTTCGGGAGGCGCAAGGACGGGAGCGAGATCCCGATCGAGGTCAGCCTGAGCCCGCTCACCGCCGACGACGGGATGACCGTGTCCGCGGCGATCCGGGAGATCAGCGATCGGAAGCGCCTGGAGGCGACCATCAAGCTCAACTCGGAGCGCCTCATGAGCGCGGTCGAGAGCATGCAGGACGGGTTCGCGCTCTTCGACGACGCGAACGACCTCGTCCTTTGCAACAGCGTCTATCGACGCCTGATCGGCGACGCCGCCTCCGGCCCCGTCGTGGGCCGCTCGTACGAGGAGCTCCTCGCCGCTTGGCTCCCGAGCATCCACTTCGACGACGCCGAGCAGGCGCGCGCCTTCCAGCAGGAGCGGCTCGCGCAACGCGAGCCGACGTCGACGTTCGACGTCAGGACCCGCGACGGGCGAATCCTGCGCGTCATGGACCGCAGGACGCCCGAGGGCGGGCTGGTGAAGACGATCTGGGATCGAACGGAGGACGAGCAGCGCGCTCAGGAGCTCCACGAAGCGCGGACGGCGGCCGAGGCGGGGAGCGCCGCCAAATCGGAGTTTTTGTCGTCGATGAGCCACGAGCTCCGGACGCCGCTCAACGCGATCCTCGGCTTCGCTCAGCTCCTCCAGCACGACAGGAAGGCTCCGCTCGGCGCGCGCCACCTCGAGCGCGTCGACCAGATCCTCAAAGGGGGCGAGCACCTCCTGCGCCTCATCGACGACATCCTCGACCTCTCGCGGATCGAGGCGGGCGCCGTGTCGATCTCGATCGAGCCGGTGAGCGTGCACGACGTGCTCGACGAGGTGAGGCAGACGCTCGAGCCGATCGCCAACCGGCAGGGGATCCACCTCGAGATGGCGCCCGTCCCCGACGACCTCCCGATGATCGCCGCGGACCGGACGCGGTTCGCGCAGATCCTGATGAACTTCGGCTCGAACGCCATCAAGTACAACCGCACGAACGGCTCGGTCTTCTTCGCGGTCTCCTGCCCGACGCCGTCGCACGTGCGGGTGTCCGTCCGCGACACCGGGATCGGGATCCCCCTCGACAAGCAGGACAAGATCTTCCAGCCCTTCCAGCGCGCCGGCCAGGAGACGGGCCCCATCGAGGGGACGGGGATCGGTCTCGTGATCACGAAGCGCCTCGCCGAGCTGATGGCGGGCTCCGTCGGCTTCCTCAGCGAGGCCAACGAGGGCTCGCAGTTCTGGGTCGACATCCCGGTGCACGGCCCGGACGTCCGCTCCGACGTCCCGCCGGCGCCGCTCCCCGTCATCGCTCCGGCGAACCTCGATCAGGAGCGCATGCTCATGCTCTACGTCGAGGACAACCCGGCGAACGTGAGCTTCATGCGGGACCTGATCGACACGCTGGAGAACATCGAGCTCCTCGCCGTGCCGACCGCCGAGCTCGGCGTCGAGCTCGCCCGGGCCCGTCGCCCCGCGGTCGTCATCATGGACATCAACCTCCCGGGGATGAGCGGGCTCGACGCGCTCCACGCGCTCCAGGAGACGCCGGAGACCAAGGACATCCCCGTGATCGCCCTGACCGCCGCCGCCTCGGAGCGCGACCGGCAGCGAGGCGAGCAGGCGGGCTTCTACCGCTACCTGACGAAGCCCGTGAAGGTCGCCGAGTTCGTCGCGACGATCGAGTCCTTGCTGGCGACGAAGGCCGCTCGCTGAGCCGCGACCTCGAGCGGGGCGCTCAGCGCGCCGGCGGCGGAGACATCGCCGCGAGCCGCGCGCCGAGCGCGGCGAGCGCCGCCTCGCGCAGCCGCTCGCCGAGCCCGTCCTCCGCCCACGTGTAGAGGAAGCGATCGTCGTTCCGCAGGTGCGCCGAGAGGACGTCGCGGAGATTTTCGAGCGCGCGACGCGAGAGGGCGCGCCGGCCGGCCGCGCGCTCGAGCTCGCTCACGCACCCGCGAATGAACCGATGCTCGTGGACGAGGATGCGCGCGCCGCGCTCCTGCGGGGGCGCGGAGACGAGGAGCCCGTCCTCCGCGTCGAGGTGCGCGAGCAGGCCCGAGGCGAAGGCCCTCCACGCCTCCGCGGCGCGCGCGTCGTCGCCCGCGCCGACCGCGCCGATCACGGCGTTCAGGAGCGCGACGATGCTCGCGTGCTCTGCGAGGAAGCCTTCTCTCAACGAAGCGCGGGTGCACCCCGACCCATCCATGCCCGGGGGTCAAGCAATCGACGTGCCTCGCGCGGCCCCGGCCGCCTCGCCGGCGCGGGCCGCGCGCCGGGGGTCCCGAGAGCGCGAGGCGCAAGTCCTGCGCCCCCGCTGCAAACCGGCGCGTGGGCTACCTCGGCGGCTCGACCTTGTGCGCCACGCTGCCCGGCGGGTACCGGTACCAACCCGGATCGGCGTACGACGTGATCCCGGCGCGCACCTTGAGGACCGAGAACATCCCGCCCATCTCGATGGGACCGAAGGGCCCCTCGCCCGCCATCATCGGCAGCGTGTTCCGGGGCCGCCCCATCTCCATCATGTTGCCCATCCCGGTCTCGCCCATCGCCATGTAGCCCGGGAGGATCGCGCGCACCTTGTCCTCGAGCGCGCGCGGCTGCTTCACGCCGAGCATGTTCGGCACGTCGTGGCTCATCGCGTTCATCGTGTGGTGCGATTTGTGACAGTGAAACGCCCAGTCCCCCTCGACGTCCGCCACGAGCTCGACCGTGCGCGTCGAGCCGACGGGCACGTTCACCGTCGTCTCGGGCCGCCGCGCGGACTTCGGCACGGGGCCCCCGTCGGTCCCGACCTCCTCGAACCGGTAGCCGTGGACGTGGATCGGGTGGCTGTCCATCGTGAGGTTCCCGAACGAGAAGCGCACGCGATCGCCCTTCTTCACCACCCACGGATCGGTGCCGGGCCAGACGCGGCTGTTGAACGTGAAGAGGTTGAAGTCCGTCATCACGTTCGGGTTCGGCGTGGCCGTCCCCGGCTCGACGAACCACTCGCCGAGCATGACGACGAAATGGCGATCGACCTTCGGCGTCTCCGGGACCCGCGGGTGGATGACGAAGAAGCCCATCATGCCCATCGCCATCTGCACCATCTCGTCCGAGTGCGGGTGGTACATGAAGACGCCGTTCTGCTTCAGCGTGAACTCGTAGACGTACGTCTCGCCGGGCTCGATGTGCGGCTGGTTCAGGCCCGAGACGCCGTCCATCCCGTTCGGCAGGAGGATGCCGTGCCAGTGGACGCTCGTCCGCTCCGGGAGCTCGTTCGTCACGTAGAAGCGGACGCGATCGCCCTCGACGGCCTCGATCGTCGGGCCGGGGGTCGAGCCGTTGTAGCCCCACGCGTTGACGGTCATGCCCTTGGCGAACTCGCGCTTCACCGGCTCGGCCGTGAGGCGGAACTCCTTCACGCCGTCCTTCACGGTGAACGGGAGCGTCGAGCCGTTCGGCGTGACGACCGGGACGTACGGCAGCCTCGCGGGCGCGGGCTGCGCGGCGCCGATCCCGGGGAGCGCGAGCGCGACGAACGCGACGACGAGGACGAGGATGGCTCGGACAGGCTTCATGGATTCCTCGGAGCGTGGGGCGGGCCGTGCGGGCGGGAGGCGGGGGGCGGCGCGATCGTCGAGGTCCCGGAGCCGGGCGCGGCCGCCGACGCGGCGGCGGCGAGGCGGCCGCCGACGGCGCGTTCGAGATCGCTCCGCGCGATCCAGTAGTCGCGGAGCGCCTCGATGTACTCGCGGTAGGCCTCGAACTCGCTCTGCTTGGCCTGGATGAGCTGGTAGACGCCGAGCAGCATCGCGTCGTACTGCTCCTGGGAGAAGCGGACGACCTTCTCGCGCAGCGGCACGACGACCGAGCCGTACTCCTCGACGACGCCGCGCGCCGTGAGGACGCGGGCGCGCGACGATCGGACGTCCGCGCGCACGTCGATCGCGAGGGCGTGGAGCTCGTGCTCGGCCTGCCTCGCGTAGGCCTCGAGCTTCGCGACCTGCGCCTCGCGCCGATCGAACAGCGGGATCTCGAGCGCGACGCTGGGCCCGAACGAGATGCGCTTGTTGTGACGGAGGCGTCCCGCCTCGACCGCGACCGACACCGTCCCCGTCCAGCGCGTCGTCTTCGCGAGCGAGAGCGCGTAGCCGAGCCCCTGCACGTTGCGCCGCGCCGCGCCGACGTCGAGCCGCTGCGCGATCGCCGCCGACTCGAGCCGCTCGAGCGGGGGCTCGTGCTCGGGGAGCTCGGGCAGCTTGGCGCCGAGCTTCCAGCCCGTCCGCGGGCCCCACGTGCCCATCGCCTTGTTGAGCTTCTCGCGCAGCACCGCCGCTTCTCCCTCGGCGCGCCGCAGGTCGAGCGTCGTCTGCGCCGTCAACCCGAGCTCGGTGCTCAGCGCGAGATCGCTCATGTTGCCCGCCTCGTGCTGGCGCGTGGCGAGCTCGGCCGACGCCTTGGCCGCCTCCGCCACGAGGCGGCGCATGGCGACGACCTGCTCGGCGGCTTGCGCGGCGTAGAACGCCTCGCGCACCTCGGCGGCGAGCTCGAGGACGTGGTCGGCGACCTCGAGCTTCGTCGCCTCGAGCTCGGTCGCCGCGACGCGCTTGCGCATCGGCATCGTGAGGACGTCCAGGAAATCCTGCTCGACCGTCGCGAACAGGTTCGGCGTGATGTGCTCGGACTCCCACGCCGTGCGGCCGAAGCTGAAGACCGGGTTCTTGAGGAGCCCGGCCTGCACGAGGTCCGCCTGCGCGATCGCGAGCTCCTCGAGCTTGGCGCGCAGGCGGGGGCTGCCGAGGAGCGCGACCTCCACGGCGGCGTCGGCGGTCAGCTCACGGCGGAGGAGCGCGTCGATCGCCTCCTCGACCCGCCGGTCCTCGTCGGTGCTCGGGTCCCACCGCACGGCGTGGCCCGAGCGGGCCTTCACCGTCGTCGCGACCTCGTCGAACGCGGGGCGCGCGGAGGTCGACGCGCAGCCGGCCAAGAGCGCCACGGACGCGGCGAGCGCCGCTGCCTGTCGAATCATCGCTTCCTCATCACGACACGCGCGAGGTCCGTCACTTCTTCGGTACGAGCTTCATGTTGCACTTCGGACAGAGGCCGGGCGCGCTCGACGTGATCTCCGGATCCATCGGACAGACGTAGACCACACCTCCGGCGCCTCCGTCTGCGGTCGCGGGCTCGACGCTCGCGGGCGCGGCGCCGTGCGCGTGAGGGGGATGCTGCGCTTCGTGGGGCGGGCGCGGCTCGGCGGGCTCGGCGAGCGCGAGCGGGCTCGCGCCCTCCGGGGCGAGCGGGCTCGAGGGATCGCGCGGCGACTGCGACGCGGGCGCGGGGCCGACAGAGCAGGCGAGCGCGAAGACGCCGACGGCCACGAGGGCGATCGAGCACGCGAGGAGAGGACGAAACGACATGGTGTGACCTCCGGGCGCTCTACGGCGCCGCACTCCTTGCTCGTGTCCCGAGTCCGCAAAAACTCGGGCACGGGAAATGAGAAAAAGGGACGTGTCCCGAGTCCGACGTTCGGCTTTGTCGGACCATCGCGAGGCCCTCACAGGCGAAGCGGGCCTCGCGATTCCCCGACGAACCATGGACTCAGAACAAATAGCAACGAGGTGGAGCTCCGTGACCGCCCGGCGCGACGCGCCAGCGCCGCTCGGGGATCGAGGGGGCAGACGCGGCCGGCCCGCGAGGATTACACCCCGGACGCCCGTCCCGTCACGGCTTCGCGCAGCCCGAGCGGCCCGGCGTGGGCTCCGCGGCGCACGTGCACGCCACGCAGCCGTGCTCGGCGCACGTCCCGCACGAGACGACGAGCTGCCGGCGGAGCGCCTCGCGCGCACGAAAGACGCGGACGGCGGCGTTGTTGGCGGTGATCCCGCGCTCCTCGGCGAAGCTCTTCACGGAGACGCCGTCGATCTCGACGCGCCGGAGCGCCTCGGCGTACTCGGGCTTGAGCGTCTCGGCCAGGCGGGCGACGCAGCGGCAGACCTCCGCGCGCACGGTCTCGGCCGGCGCCTCGGCCGACGCGATCTCCTCCGCGAACTGGGCGAGCGCGCGGTCGGCCGTCCTGGCGCGGCGGAAGTAGTCGACGGTCGCGTTGCGCAGCGCGCGGTAAAACCAGGGGATCACGGCCTCGCCGTCGCGGAGCGTCTCGAGCTTGTCGAGGCCGCGCGCGAAGGCGTCCTGCAGGATGTCCTCGGCCACGTCGCGCCGCCCGACGCGACGCTCGAGGAACCGGAGGAACGCGCGGTGGTTGTCGACGAGGGCGCGCGTCACCTCGGCGTCGCGCGCCCTCTCCGCTCCGGCGTCTCCGGCGTCGTCGACCATACCGCTCACTTTGGCCGCTCGGGAGGCCCGAGCGCAAGCGCGGCCGCGACCGACCCGACGTGTCCCGGGCGCCGTCCGCTCGGCCGTCGAGCTCGAGGGATCACGCGCGAAACGCCGCCGCGCGAGGCGCTCTCCGCGATCCCGGGCACGCGGCGTGCTCCGTCCGCCGGTCGAGAACAGGAAAGGAGAGACGCCATGATCGCCCGTGTCCTTCCACTCGCGCTGGTGCTCGTCGTAGGCTGTACCGGATCGTTCAGCGCGTCGACTCGTCCGTCGTCGGCTCGACAGATCGAGGCGACGCGCGAGATCTCCGGGCGCGTCGCCGACTACACGACCGCGTCGCGCGGCGAGATGGACGGCGTCGTCCTCGAGGACGGCACGCGCGTCCACTTCCCCCCGCACGCGGGCTCGGCCTTGCTCCCCATCGTGCAGCGGGGGCAGATCATCCGCGTCGTCGGCGTCGACACCTACGGCCCGGAGGGCAAGCACATCGAGGCGCTCACCATCACCGGACGCGACGGTCGCGCGGTGGACGTCGTCGCGCTCGCTCCCCCCGAGGCGCCCGCGTCCTCGCGGCCTCCGGCCGCGGCGACCGCGCCCGACGCCCGCGCGAGAGAGCCGCTGCCGCCTCCGCCTGCGCTCACCAGCGCCGAGGTCGCGACGACCGAAGGCCGGATCGAGGGCTACACGACGACGCCCGGCGGAGACATGGACGGCCTGCTCCTGAGCAACGGCCTCCAGGTCCGCTTCCCCGCGCACGCCGGCTCGGCGCTGCTCCCGCTCGTCGGTCGAGGCGCGACCGTCCGCGTGACCGGCTGGCAGACGCGAGGCCCGAACGGGACCGTGATCGAGGCGAGCAAGGTGGTCAGCGTCTCGAACGGCCGCACCGTCGACGTCACCGCGCTCCCCGTGCCCGAGACGCACCCGCCTGGCGCCGTGGAGCCGCCGCGCGAGCGGGCTCCCGCGCCCGGAGAGGCTCCGCCGCCCGTGCGCGTCCGCTGAGCCGGAGGCGTCGCGCCCGCCTTCGAGGCGGCCGGTCGGGCTCGACGCCGCCCCGCCTTCGAGACGGCGCCCGTCACGCCGTCGTGCCGCGCGGCCGGTCGGGCTCGACGCCGCGCCCGGCGACGCGCGTCACGCCGCCTCCGCGCTCGCGGTCACGCCAGCACCTCGACCCGCTCCGCCCGCGACGCGCGGCGCGCTCGCGCGGCCCGCGCTTCGATGGAGGCGCGCCACGCGCGCTCCGCCGCCTCGAGGCGTTCGAGCGTGAGCGCCGCCTCCGCGCGCGACTCCTCGTCGCGTGACGCGCGCACCGCGCCCTTCGCGCGCGCCACCGCGGCGGTGAAATCGCCGTTGCGCGCGAACACAGCGGCTTGCTCGAGGCGGTCACGAATGTCGAAGGCCGTCATGCCTCGACGCGTCGCAAGCCTCGCGCCGCGCGCGCGACGACGCCGGGCGAACGACGGCGCCGAGAGCGCGGCGCGCTCGCTCGCGCCGCCGCGCCGAGGGCACGCGGCGTCGCGTCACGATCGGCGCCTCGACAGCGCGCGCAGGCCGAGGACGCCGAGCGCGACGGCGCCGAGCCCGAGCGCCACCCGCAGCGGGCTGTGCTCGAGGACGTCGATCTTGTCCGCGAG
This sequence comes from Labilithrix sp., assembly GCA_019637105.1. Taxonomy (GTDB): domain Bacteria; phylum Myxococcota_A; class Polyangia; order Polyangiales; family Polyangiaceae; genus Labilithrix. The sequence goes on along the minus strand of JAHBWF010000002.1, from coordinate 13,591 downwards.
CTTGAGCAGCGCCCAGCGGCGCGCCTCGTAGTCGGGGGCCCGGTAGGCGGCGCGGCGGACGAGCCCGGAGAGGCCCCGCAGCGGCACGGCCGTCCCGTAGACCGCCGTGAGCGGGCGGTGGGGGCTCGTCACCGACGGGGTCCCCGTGGTCTGCCGAGACGGGAAGCCGATCGCGTCGACGAGCGGCTCCGGCGGCCGGCGCTCCTCGGGGACGCCGGGCCGCCGCTCGACGGTCGCGTCGGTCCCCCAACCGAGGATCTCGGTCTGTTCCATGGGTGCTGTCTCCTTGGGCGAGTTGGGCGAGCCCGCCGTTCAGGCGGCGTTCGGGACGAGGACGCATTTGATGCAGTCGTCGAGCTTGTGTTGGAAGACGTGATAGAGGTCGGGCGCCGCGTCGAGCGGGCCCCGGTGCGTGATGATCCTCTTCGCGTCGATCCGCCCCGCGCGAATGTGCTCGAGCAGGCGCGGCAGGTAGCGCTTCACGTTGCATTGCGCCGCGCGGAGCGTGATCCCTTTGTTCATCAGCTCACCGAGCGGCACGAGGTTCCACGGCGGGCCGTAGACGCCAATCGCGACGACGTGGCCGCCGCGGCGCACGCTCTGCACGGCCCAGCAGAGCGCCGTGGGGGCGCCCGCCTGAAGCCCGGCCTTGCCGGTGACCTTGTTCAGGATCGATCCGGAGGCCTCACATCCGACCGCGTCGATGCAGACGTCGGGGCCGCGGCCGTCCGTCATCGCGCGCAGGCGCGCGACCACGTCGTGGCCGCCCGCGGCGCGGTAGTCGAGGATCTCGGCCTTCGTGTAGTCGCGCGCGAACTCGAGCCGGTAGTCGAAGTGATCGACGACGATCACGCGGCCAGCGCCCATGAGCCACGCCGACTTCGCGGCGAAGAGACCGACCGGGCCGGCGCCGAAGACGGCGACGGCGTCTCCGGTCCGGATCGATCCCATCTCCGCCGCCTGGTACCCCGTCGGGAGGATGTCGGACAAGAAGAGGACGTCCTCGAAGGACATGTCCGCGGGGATCACCATCGGGCCGACGTCGGCGTAGGGGACGCGGACGTACTCGGCCTGCCCGCCGTCGTAGCCGCCGGTCGAGTGGGAGAAGCCGAAGGCGCCGCCGAAGGTGTCGTTCGCCGGGTTCGAGCGATCGCACACGCCCGTCAGGCCGCGCTGGCAGAAGAAGCACGTACCGCACGCGATGTTGAACGGCACGACGACGCGGTCGCCGCGCGCGAGCGACTTCACGCCCGGTCCGATCTCCTCGACGACGCCGGCGAACTCGTGCCCGAACGTCGTCCCGACGCGCGTGTCCGGGACGAGCCCGCCGTAGAGGTGGAGATCCGAACCGCAGATCGCCGAGCACACGACGCGGAGGACGACGTCATCCGGATGCTCGATGCGCGGGTCCGGCTTGGTGGTCACGTCGACCCGGTTCGGGCCGCGGTAGGTCAGCGCCTTCATGGCGTGCGGCCATGCAACCGGTGGACCGCCCCCTCACGACGCCGCCGGCGAGCACGCCGACCTCATGCGCTCCGCTCCCGTCCACGCGCCCTCCGACGGCGCGTGCTCGCGCCGCTCGGCCGCTGCCGGAGCGCCACCTCGGCGCGACCGCGGCGGCGACGCGCACCTTCTCCGAGGCGAGCTCTTCGTCGCGGGCCCGACCCCTCGCCGTCGTCGAAGACGCGCTCGTCGCGGGCCCGGCTCCTCGCCGTCGTCGAAGACGCGCTCGTCGCCGGCGAGCACGGGCGGCCGCGCGACGCCGGGCTACTGCGCCTCGGCGGCGTCGCAGTCGATCGCCACGTCGACGTTGCTCGTGCGCCGGCCCTCGCCGCGCTCGACCTTCACCTTCGCGGTGGCGCTCCCGTCGAACACGACCTCCACGGAGGCGTTCTGCACGAGCGGACCGTCGACGCGCGCGCGCGCGGTGCCGGCCGAGGGACACGCGTCGCCGCAGCCTTCGAAGCCTTCGAGCGTCAGGTCGAGGTCGTACCGAGCGACGTTGCCCTTCGACGTGCCGCTCATCGTCGCGCAGCGGGTCGTGACGTCGGCGACGATCGAGACGTCGGTGGCGGTGGCGAAATCGCGCCCTCGCTTCGTCGTGCCGCTCGACGAGCCGTGGTAGGTGACGAAGCGGCGATCGCCGTCGAAGCGCAGCTCACCCGTCGCGGCGTACGAGAAGGCCTCGCCGTTGGCGGTCGTCCCCTCGCTCGCCGCGATGTCCACGTGCACGACGTCGGCGGAGGGGTTCGAGAACGTCGCGACGAGGCTGCCGGTGATCTCCACCTTCCCGAACGGGCCCGTGCAGCGCGTCATCTCGAGCGTGACCACTTCGCCGGCGCGGGTCTTCTTCGCGCAGCCCTCCGGGCGGATCCCGCGGAGCGGCCGCTCGACCACCGCCTTCGCCGCGTCCTCCGCGTTCGGCGCGAGCTCGCCCTCGACGTCGACGAGGCCGTCCATCAGCCCCGCCTGGCTCTGCGCCTGGAGGGCCGACGTCGTCACCGCCGCGGCTTCCTCCTCGTCGCGATCGCTCTCCTTGCACCCCACGCCCGCGAGCGACAGCGCTCCCACCACACCCATCGACGAGACGACGAAACGACCGAATTTCATGTCCAAGCCTCCTTGCCCTCGGACGAAGCAGCGCTCGTGCCCGCGGTCGTCTCCGCGCGAACGCCGCGATTTTCCGGGAGGCGCGCGCGGTCGTGGACGCCGGTTCATGCCGAGCCGAAGCGGAGCGACTGCACGCGTCGAGGTCCAGGCCGCCTGAACGCCGCGAGGTCCACCCGCCCGACGCGAAGCGGGCCCGAGCGCGGCGCCCGGCGCCGCGCCGAATCAGGCTCGTTCGCTCGGCGGGCGAGCCCGACTTCGAGCGTGAAGCGGATCAACATTCAGCGAGCTAGAGCGAGCGCCGCGCGGGGTTGGGGGCCCCGAAAACCGCGCTCTTTCGGGGCCGGACGGCGCGTGCGCCCCGTGACAACAAGGAGCCAAATGGGCCGAGCATGATTTCGAGTCATGCTCGGTCATCTACTCGGCGCTCCCCGTCCGATCGAGCGAGGCGGACGCCTGGTCGAGCACCTCGCGAACGTGCGCGGCGGAGGGGCTCTTCGGGTACGCGGCGAGGAACGTGCGCGCGTGGTCGCGAGCCTCTCGATGGCGACCGGCGCGAACGAGCGCGTCGATCAGGATCAGCTCTCGCTCTTGGAAGAGCGCTCCGCGCGGGAACTGCGCGTGCCCCTCCTTCGCGACCTGGACGGCCTTCTCCGCGTCGGCCGTAGCGGTCTGCTGCAGGCTCGCGAGGTGGCGGACCTCGCGCTCCCGCTCGTCCGAGGCGGCGGTGGCTCTCTCCTTCGTGGGCGGCGCGGACGCCGTGGGAGGCGCCGACGGCAGCGAGTCCACGGAGACGCCGGTGCTCGTCATCACCGGCGCGCTCGACTCGTCCGGGCTCTCCGGCCCCCGTCCGGGGGACGCCTCCGCCGGGACCTCCCCGCGGGAGGGCGGAGACGCCGCGTCTCCGCGCGCGGGTGAGCGCAGCGCGTAGGTGGCCGAGCCCAGGAGCACCAGCGCTCCGACGACGAGCAGCCCCTTCGCCGCGAGCGTCTTCGTGACCTTCGCCGCCGCCGGCGAGGACGCGCGCGCGCTCGCCGCGAGCATCGCTTCGAACCGCGCGGCGCCGCGCTCGACGTCGTAGGCTGGAAGGTCGCTGCGGAGGGCGCGGAGGCCGCTCTTGATCCCTTCGTGAACGCTGAGGTCATTGAGAATTCGACGGGGCGCCGTCATGGCGTCGGCTCCTTTCCGAGGCGCGCGTAGGCATCGAGGAATTCACGGCGCGCGATGCGGAGCCGCGAATGGACGGTTCCGAGCGGGAGATCGAAGACGGCCGCGAGCTCGCTGCAGGGCGTGTCCTCGAGCTCGAAGAGGATGAACAGCACGCGGCGCTCCGGGACGATCGCGTCGAGCGCCCGCTGCGCGCGCGCGATGTCCTCGACGAGGAGCGCCCGCTGTTCGGGATCGGGCGCGCCGTCGAGGACGCCGGTGAGCCTGTCGGTGTCGGGATCCGTCTTCCGTCGTTCGCGCAGGCGCCGGCGGTCCCTCGCGACGAGCGACGCGATCGTCGCGAGGTACGTGGTCGGCTTCGCCCTCCCCGGCTCGAACCCGCCTCGGCGGTGGACCACGAGGAAGACCTCCTGCATGAGGTCGTCGAGCTCGTCGTCGGGGACGTTGAGCCGGCGGAGGAACCGGGCGACGAAAGCACCGTGCGCGCGAAACAGCGAGGCAGCGTCCACGAACGTTCGCTCGGACGACGTGTCGGGGAGTCTCAAGGCGTTCATTTCGACCAGCACGAAGATCAGAAACGCAGCTCCGGACCGACCGCGACGCGGATCGCGGCGCTCGCGGTGCGCGCCTCGAGCGACGAGGCTCCGTCGCGCACCTCGACGGTCGGCCGGAGCAACGGTAGGACTCCGTCGACGGCGAGGCGGAGGTCCACGGCCGCGCCGACCGCGTAGTACGCGCGCAACCCGAGGCTCGCGGCGACCCACGGCTGGAGCGCCTGCGCGTCGCGGCCGTAGCCCCGGCCTTCGGCGCGCCATCGACCGATCATCGCGCCGGCGCACGCGCCGAGGCGCGTCCGCGACCCGGCGCCTAGCTCCGTGCACCCGGCAGCGTTCCCCGCGAGCAGGCTCGTGTCGACGTCTCCGGGGCCGAGCGCGTAGGTGAGCCCGCCTTGCCACTCCGCGCCGACGTCGAGCGACCAGCGCCCGACGCGTGCGCCGACGGCGCCGCCGCCGCCGCCGCCCACGGTGGGGAAGAACCCGGCGCTGCCGGCCGCGTACCCGGCCGCCGTCAGGCTCCACGACCTCGGCCTGTCGGTCCTGGGGAGCTCGACCGCGCGCGGGCGCGACGCGGGCGCGCGCGGCTCGGCCTCCGGGACGACGGCCGGAGATGGCGCCTCGGTCGAGCCGGGCGCTTCGACGTCGGGCACTTCTCGCGGCGAGCGGCTCGACGAGGACACCAGCCGTTCGAGCGCGACGGCGAGCGCGATGCCCACGAGGCGCTGCCGCTCGCCGCAGTCTCGAGGAGGACGATCGAACCTCCGCTCGCCGAGCGCGTCGCCGCCTCGCGCGATCGTGGCGACGACGTCGTCTCCTTCCGCGGTCAACGTCACGCTCAGCTGACCGTCGTCCGGCCGGGACGCTCGAAACCGCCGGATCTCGCGGACGATCGACTCCGGCGTAAGGCAATCGTCCGCGCTCTCGACGCGGAGCCCTTGGTCCTCGGGCTCGGCCGCGGCGCGCGAAGACCACACGAGGGCGAGGGTGACGGCCCTGCCCAAGCGACGCATCTCCTCGGAGTCTACTGCGTCGCGTTCGTCGAAGCGAGCGGGCCGCTGCACCCTCCCTTAATGGCGCGAGCCGTCCCGATCTTCACGGCGCGCACGACTTCGCGATCTCTGCCGTGATGATTTTGCGCCGTCGTCCCATTCATGGTCGATGCTCCGTCGGATCCTCTCGGCCATGGCGCTGCTGGTCGGCGCCATGCTTGTGTACGCGTGCACCACGACCTCCAGGGTGGTGGGAGAGATCAACTCCGACGCGGGGCCGAACGTCTTCGCCCCGGCCGACGACGCGGACGCCTCGAGCCCCGCGGAGGTGACGACGGCGTTCTGCCCGACGGCGGAGTGCAAGGCCCCGTTCGCGACGTGCGCAAGCTCGACCTTTCCATGCGACGTCGACCTCGACGAGGACCCGCACAACTGCGGGGGCTGCGGCCTCGACTGCGGAGGCGCGGATCCGACGCTCGGAGCCGAGTTTCTCTGCAACGCCGGCGCGTGCGAGATGAAGTGCATCGCGCAGCCCGGCGGCTACGTCCGCGCCGACTGCGACGGCGTCCCCGACAACGGCTGCGAGACGTTCCTCGGGACAACGGAGAACTGCGGAGCTTGCGGCGATCGATGCCCCGACGGTGAGCCGTGCACCTACGGCAAGTGCGGTTGCCCTCCGCCGACGACCAACTGCGGGATTCGATGCGTGGACTTGACGAGCGACGATCAGAGCTGCGGGACCTGCTTCGCGCCATGCGACGGCACGATCCCCGCGCCGCCGAACGCGCACTACGGGTGCGCGGCGTCGACGTGCGGCGAGCTCAAGTGCGACCATGTCCCCGGGTACGTCCAGTACGAGGACTGCAACGGCGACCTCAAGGCGGCCGGCTCCGACGGCTGCGAGATCGACGTGCTCGCACCGAACGACGATCACTGCGGAGCTTGCGGCTCGAAGTGTCCGGCAGGGACGACCTGCGAGTACTACATGGTGGCCAAGTCCGACACCTTCGAGCCGCGATGCTCCTGCCCCGCGGGGACCCTCGATTGCGGGTTCTCGGGTCTTCACCTCTGCGTCGACATCTCGAGCGACGCGTTCAACTGCGGCGCGTGCGGACGCTTGTGCCCGGGGCTGGACGCTCCGCACGCGCAGCCGTCGTGCGTGGGCGGAGGGTGCAAGCTGACGTGCGCCGACGGCTACGCGGATTGCAACGGAAACGTCGCCGACGGCTGCGAGGTCAACCTGCTCTCCGATCCGCAGAACTGCGGCGGGTGCGGAGTCGCCTGCGACGGAGTCGCGGGGCAGGCCTGCCTCGCGGGCAAATGCGCGGTCGAGCCGTGCGGAGACATTCGATGAAGCGCGCGACGAGGGTCGGGGCTCTCGTGCTCGGCGCGGCGGTCGCGAGCGCGCTGTCATGGGCGTGCGCGTCGGACGATCCGTCGGTCGACGTCCCCGCTCCCGATCCGCAGGACGTCGACGACTCCGGAGCGCCGTCGGCGGCCGACGACGGCGCGGCCGACGGGGGCGACGCCGGCGCCGTCTTCCCTGCCGTCTGCGAGGCGGGCGCCTTCTGCCCCGTCGGAGGGCTCTTCGGCGCGACGATCGACGCGCGCGTCTGGTTGAACGACATCACGGGCACGTCGGCTTCGGACGTGTGGGCCGTGGGATCGCGCGGCACGATCCTCCACTACGACGGCGCCGCCTGGCGGACGAGCCAGCTCCCCTCGAACGAGACGCTCGCGCACGTGCTCGCGCGCGCCGACGGCTCCGTCTGGGCGACGGCGTCGCTCTCCAGGGTCCATGTCCGCCCCGCGAACGGCGGCGCGTGGCGCGCGGTCTCTCCGGTGGACGAATGGGATACGCCCTTCGTCGAGTCGTGCGCCGTCACGGCGATCTGGGCCGCGCCCGACTCCGAGTGGGTGTGGTTCGGCGTCGACCGCGTCTTCGGCAACGTCCCACGCCTGACACGCGCGCGCGGAGGGGTGGACGGAATCACCGTCGACGCGACCGGCGCCGGCGTCGGCGAGGCGTTCGGACAGACCGTGCACGCGCTCGTCGGCCGCGGCTCCGGCGAGCTCTGGGGCGTCGGGGATCTGGGCGCGGCCTTCCGGATCACCAAGGCGAGCTCCGAGGCGCCGGCGCTCGAGGCGTACAACACGCAGACCCAAGGCTCGCTCCGCGGCCTATGGGCCGCGGAGCCCGACGATCTCTGGGCCGTCGGCGCCGGCGGAGAGGTCCGCCGCCACCGCGCGACCGGTCGCGTCTGGGACGTCGTCCCCGGGGTCCCGGTGTCCACGACGCTTCGCTCCGTCTGGGCGCGCTCCTCGACGGACGTGTGGGCCGTCGGCGACGGAGCGACGATCGTGCACTTCGACGGGGCCTCTTGGACCCGGGTCCCCGTGGCGGCGCTCGGCGACCGGCGGCCCGCGCTCTTCGACGTGTGGGGCGCGGACGCCGAGCACGTATGGGCGGTCGGAGAGGGGGTCCTCCTCTCGCTCGAGACGTCGTCCGGAGGTGAGCGATGAGGCGCGAGGCGTATCGCCTCGGAGCGGCGCTCGCCCTGGTGCTGGTGACCGCGCTCGTCGCCTGCGCGGGAGGCGACGAGGTAGGCGATCCTGCGGGCGAGACGACGGACCCGACGGGGGACGCGAGCGCGAACGCGGGCGACGCGGCCGGCGGCGACGCGGCCGCCGAGGACGCGGGCGACGCGGCCCTCGCGATGCTCTGCAGCATGCACGGGTGGTGCGCGCCGGAGGTCCCCGATCCGGCGCCGACGTTCGTCGACTTGTGGCCGCTGGCGACGACGGCGTTCGCGGTCTCGACGAACGGGCTCCTGCAGGTCGAGGGAGATCGCTGGGGCTACGTCAACGATCGCGTCCCGTTCGCGCGCGCGGTCTGGGCGGCGACGCCCGACGACGTGTGGGTCGCTGGGCAGTACGGCCGGGTCGTCCACGGCGTGCGCGCCGGGGGCGTCTGGACGTGGACGGAAGAGCACCTCGGCGAGGATCGAACGCTGGCGGCGATCTGGGGCTCCGGCTCGAACGACGTCTACGTGCTCGACGAGCAGCGCATCTCCCACCGCGTCGTGCAGCCGGACGGCTCCTTCTCGTGGCGAGAAGAGCTGAAGGACGAGCTGCCCGACGACGTCGATCCGGCGAACGCTTGGAGCCATCAGCGCCGGCTCGCCGCCATCGGCGGGACGAGCGCGGGCGACGTCTGGATCTCGGGCTGGCGGGGCGCCTCTTGCAGGTACCTCGCGCACAAATTCCAGGGCGAGTACGCCGTCGTCGCCGACTGCGCGATCGAGTGCACGGACGGCGCCGGGTGCTCGGGGGTCTCGCGGGCGCCGACGTACTTCGATCGAATTCACCCCAACGCCGAGCTCTACACGCCGAGCGCCGGTCGCGCGGTCTCGTTCAGCGGGATCGATCTCGTCCGCTTCGTCCGCGAGGCGGCGGGCACCTACGCCGTCGAGCGGTTCGAGCTCACCGGCTGGCCGGCATACTCGCAGTCGATCTGGGGCGCGTCGGACACGGAGCTCTACGTCGGCGCCCGCGCGCAAGTCGTGCACACCGGCGACGCGAGGCCGGACGGCGGCGCGCTCGCGGTCACGAGCATCGCCGTGAACGGGGCTCCCCTGCGGGCCGACTTCAGAGTCCGAGGGACGAGCACGGCGAACGTCTGGGCGTTTGGAGGCCGGTATGCGGTTCACAAGACGAAGCCTTGAGAGGGCGCTCGCCGTCGTCTCGAGCGTCCTCGCTGCGGCGAGCTGCGCGACGGTGACGCAATCGACGAGCGATGGGGAGCCGGACGCGTCGACGCCGGTGGAGGCCGGCGTCGACGACGCGCTCCCCGAGGCCGCCGTCGACGGAGGTCCCACCGACGCGCGAGCGTTCGCGCCGAGGACGGTGGAGTGCGAGGCCGGACCGTGCGTCCGCGACCTCTCGGAGTCGGGCGACGCCTTCTGCGCGCTGGTGGATCCGGGCCGTGTGGCTTGCTGGGGTCCCAACAACGTCGGTCAGCTCGGACGCGGCGCAGAGGCCGGGACGGCGCCGAGCGGCCAGCCGACGCTCGTCCAGGGCGTCGAGGGCGTGACCAGCCTCGGCCGAAGCTGCGCGATCCTCACGGACGGCGGCGTCCGGTGCTGGGGCCGGGGAGACTTCCTGCAGGAGGACGAGGACTGGCACTCGCCGAGCCCGGTCGTGCTCCCCTTCCCTCCGACGAAGCGGATCTTCTCGAACGCTCCGCGGCTCTGCGGGCTGCTCGCCGACGGGCAGATCCTTTGCTCGGGGCCGCTCGTCTCCTTCGGGCTCTTGCCCGACGGCGCGATCGGTCCCTTCGGCGCGAGGGAGCCGGAGATCGTGTCGCTCCCCTCCGGGGCCGAGGTGGTCGACCTCGCCGTCGGTACGTCCGGCTTCGCGCTCCGAGCCGACGGCGTCGCGCTGAGCTGGGGATCGTGGACCTCGCTCGGACGCGCGTCGTCGCTCCCGATCGATCCGGAGCCGAGAGCGATCGCGCTCCCGCAGGTGACGAACATCGACGCGACGGGCGGCGACGTGTGCGCCGTCTCGGCCGGTCGGCTCTATTGCTGGGGCCAGCCCCAGCACTACCACGGCCAGATCCCGGCCCAGCCGACGCCGGTGCCGGTCGGAGGGATCCCGGAGCTCGTCGCGCAGGTCTCGATCGCCGAGCGGTTCGTGCACACCGAGCCGCTCCGCGGGTGCGCGGTCGGCCGCAGCGGCGACGTGTATTGTTGGGGTCCCAACGACGTCGGGCAGGCCGGTGACGGGACGCGGAGCTTCGCCTTGCTCCCCGTGAAGGCCAAGGGGCTCGGCGGCCCGGCGGTCCTCGTGAGGACGGCTCGAACGGCGACCTGCGCCCTCCTCCAGAGCGGGAGCGTCGAATGCTGGGGGGAGAACAGCGAGGGCGCGCTCGGACGCGGCGCGCTCGGGCTCTCCGATCCGACGCCTGCGCCGGTGGCGCTGCCGTGAAGGCCGCGCGTGCAGCGCTCGTCGTCACGGCGACGCTCGGGGCGTGCGCGACGAGCGGTGAGTCCACCCTTCCGGAGCCGGTCTCCTTTCCTTCCGACGGGGGCGCGCCCGACGAGAGCTGCCTCCTCCAGTGCTCGGTCGACTTTCGATCGGTCGTGCGCTCGTGCGACGGTTCGATCGTCGAGACCTGCCCCGACGATCTCGCGTGCGGCGACGGCGCGTGCGTCGAGCCCTGCCGCGCCACCGCCCTGGCCAAGAGCTCCCTCGGATGCGAGTTCTACCTCCAGCCGCCGTCCGTGCGGCGATGGGGCTCGGCGAACTGCTACGCGGCCTACCTCGTCAACGCCTCGTCCTCGCCGGTCGACGTCACGCTCCACCGAGGCGATGAAGCGATCGATGTCACGGAGGCGGTCTATCGCATGACCCCGGACGCGGAGCTCGAGAAGATCTCGGGGCCGATCCCTCCGGGTGAAGCGGCGATCGTGTTCGTCGCGCACGGTCCGCGGCCGACCCCGCAGCAGGACCACGTCGCATGTCCCGTGCCGCCGGCGCTCGACCAGTGGCCGATCCCCTTTCAGACGGCGCGGGGCGCCTCGTTCCGCCTCACGACGAGCGCGCCGGTGAGCGCGGCGACGATCTATCCGTACGGAGGCGCGGAGAGCTACATCCCGTCGTCGACGCTCCTCTTGCCCGTGCCGGGATGGGGGAAGCAGCACGTCGTCGTCCAGGCCTGGCAGCGGATGCTCGGTCGCGTCGAGGGAGGGGTGCCGACCCTTCAGATCGTCGCGGCCGAGGACGACACGGAGGTGAACCTCGTCCCGATCGTCGACGTCCAGGACGGCGACGGCGTGGTGGGAGGCGCGAAGGGGGCTCGCGTGACCTACCGACTCGGCAAGGGCGAGCTCCTGCAGCTGGCGCAAGCCGAAGAGCTCTCCGGGAGCAGAGTCGACGCGAACAAGCCGATCGCGCTCTTCGGCGGCCACGAGTGCATGTTCATCCCGTCGGACGTCGGGTACTGCGACACGGCCCAGCAGCAGATCCCGTCGTTCGAGCAGTGGGGGAGCGAGTACGTCGCGGTCCGCTATCGCGGTCGCGCGAGCGACACGGAGTCGGTGCCGTATCGGATCGTCGCCGCCGTCGCGGACACCGCGCTCACGTACGATCCCGAGCCTCCGCCCGGCGCGCCGTCCCGGATGAGCGCCGGCGACGTCGTGACGTTCTGGACGGGCGCTCCGTTCGTCGTGCGGAGTCAGGACGCCGATCACCCCTTCTATCTCGCGTCCTACATGACGGGCGGCGACAACGTCTCGCGCGCGGGCCCGGGCGATCCGGAGTTCGTGAACGTCGTCCCCGCCGGACAGTACCTGAACGCGTACACGTTCTTCGCCGATCCGACGTACGCCGAGACCTCGCTCGTGCTCGTGAGGGAGAGGACGGAGACGGGGTTCGAAGACGTCTGGCTCGAGTGCGCCGGAGGCATCGTCGACGGCTGGACGCCGGTCGGCAACGGCGGGAAGTTCGAATACCGCCGCGTCGACCTCTCGAGGAGCAACGGCCCGGGCGAGACCTTCCCCAACGGCACCTGCGGCCGCGGCCTGCAGCGCCTGACGAGCAAGGGCCCGTTCACGGCGACGCTCTGGGGCTGGGCCGCGTGGGCGAGCTACGCGTACCCCGGCGGAATGGCCCAGCGAAAGCTCGTCTCGCGACCGCTCGACGTCCACTGACCCACCTCGGCTCCTCGCCGAACGCCCCAAGCATCGACGCCCGAGCGCTCCGGTCTTCGGTCGCTGCACGCGAGGCGCCCCCAGCCTCGCGATGCCCTTCGCCACGGACGTCTCCGCGCGCGAGCTCGGCTGCATTCGCTCCCCGCGCGAGACCGGGACCGCTGCGACCGTCCCCGCGCGTTCGGACGCGCCACCACCACGTCACGAACGCGGCGGCTGGTACGTCGCTTCGTGGCCGAGATCCCGACGAGGAGCGGCTGAGCTGGCTGTCGCGACGGCCGAGCGCGCGGGGCGAGGATTCCCGTTAACTCGGATCGTTTTCAAAGTTAACCTGATCAAAAGTTCAGTTATTGGCCCTTCGCCATCAAGGAATTATTATAGTTTCATCGTTCAAACTATAGTTAGCGTCCCCACGATGAAAGCAGAACGCTTCTCGCCAACGGCCGCGGGGACACTCGTGGCGACGCTGCAGGGACATCTTGCCTTCGTCCCGGATCCGCTTCCCCCTGCGATCGACCTCCACCCGGTGAACCGCCTCATCGAGGAGGCAAGCGTCGCGCTCGGCGATCTCAAAGGTGCGGGCCGCCGCCTCCCGAATCCGCTCATGCTCTTGCGGCCTTTCCTCCGACGCGAGGCCGTCCTTTCGTCGCGCATCGAGGGAACCCAGACCTCCTTCTCCGACTTGGTCCTTTTCGAGGCGTCCGCAGAAGCTCCGGGCCCGGTCGATCGAACCGAGGTCATCAACTACATCCGAGCTGTCGAGCACGGGCTCGCGAGCCTCTCTACGCTCCCGCTCTCGCTGCGACTCTGCCGTGAGCTTCACGCCGTGCTCATGGGCCAGGTTCATTTCGCGGGCAACTTCCGCACGGAGCAGAACTGGATCGGGTCCCCCGGCTGCACCGTGATTGAAGCGAGCTACGTCCCCCCGCCCGTCGACCTGATGCACGAGAGGCTCAACGACTGGGAGCGATACCTCCACGACACCGAGCACGTCTCGACGCTCGTGCAGGCGGCAGTCATGCACTATCAGTTCGAAGCCATCCACCCGTTCCAAGACGGCAACGGACGTGTGGGTCGACTGATGATCGCGCTGTTTCTCGCGGAGCGTGGGCTCATGCCGCAGCCGCTTCTGTACCTGTCCGCGTTCTTCGAGCGGCACCGCTCCGACTACTACGAGCTCCTCATGAGCGTGTCGACGAAGGGTGAGTGGCTACCCTGGATCGAGTTCTTCCTCCGAGGGGTTCGGACGCAATCGCTCGAAGCAGCCTCGCGCATCGAGGCCCTGCTCTCGCTGCAGGACGAGTACCGCGCGAAGGTGCCGTCCAAGAGCAAGGGCGCGGGCTCCCTCCTGAAGTTGATCGATGCTCTCTTCGTCGCGCCGGCCATCACAGGCCCGACCGCGATGAAGATCCTGCAGATGACGTTCCCCGCCGCGCAGCAGAACATCGAGAAGCTCATCGAGATGGGCATCCTCCGAGAAGTAACCGGGCAGGAACGAAACCGGATCTACCTCGCGCCGGAGATTCACCGTCGCGCCACGGAAGATCTCGAGAGCTAA